>JAZUJY010000242.1:0-3411 GCA_045643005.1 Oscillospiraceae bacterium
CTTCTCCAACATATTTCCTATCTGCAGCATCATCAAATTCTAATGTCGTAATAAACGAATAAATGCTTCCACCTGAAACTAATTCAAATTTCGAAAAACCTCCGGCATTACCCGCAAATCCAAATAATATATTTCCAAATTTTTCTGCGTCGATTGCTTCATTATTATAAATAAATGAAAATGAACTTGTATAAAAATGAACATCAGAATTAATTAATTTCATAAAATCATACCAGCTGTTTTCAGTTTTAATGTCAAATAATGCATTATTTTTTACTTGTGAAATCATCCATAAATAATCACTATTTTTTAATCCACATTTATTTTTTGAATTTGAATATTTTTCACAATAATTATACCGAATAGGTAATATAATATCACAATTAAAATAATGTTTATGGAATAATTCTGCTCCTTTTTGTAACATCTTGTTTAAAACATCTGTATAATCATATACATAAATATCAACTCTATCATACTTTTTATCATCAAAATCTATATAATCTTTATAATCCACATCAACTTCTTTTCTTAGAACTGAAGAAATTATCATAGATTCTTTTGAATCTGTAGCAGCGTTAAAGGTTTCAAGAGGAACCGATTTTGGAGTATAATTACTATCGAAATAATCAAAAATAAAATACTCTTTGATATCTGAATTATTTTTATTCAAATGTCCTACATAACCATAATTAAGTGCTTCTGTTAATATCGCATAATATGTGTTTTGGTCTATGTAGTATGTATTATTTAATACACCCTCTGTAATTTTAAAAGAAAGTCCGAGTGAAAACATACGATGATTCAATTGAAAAAGTTGAACTGCTCCACTTGTCAGACCGCCAAACGTACCATAAGACTGACCTTTCATATCCAAATATCCAAGATATTCTAATGATCTTTGAATTGCTTCAACTTGTGATGAGTTGTTCATAGCAATTAATTTTGCGCTGAAATTGAATATTGAATCCGGAACCGGATCATTATAATCAATTAATCCATCTTTATCAGAATCTCTTTCGGATGGATCTGATTTTAAAGTCAAAACCTTTATATCTTTTATATTTATATTTTTTTTCGTAAGGTATGAATTTAAATTTATAAGCCCCAATTGATAAATTCCTTCTTTTGCAAGATCGGAATAAGAAGGAAGAATAATATTATCATTCTCATCAAAAGAGATATATTTCATATTGATTTCCAGACAATCCGGCATTCCATCTCCATCAACATCAGGAAGATTTAATTCTTTTATATCTTCTAATGATAATTCATCAGGATATTTTTCAAATACTTCTTTCCACAGTGGTGTAATAAGTGACAGATCATAAGTAATCTCATTTCCAACGCCAATATCAAGATTAAAAGAAACATAATCTTCTGAAAAAATTTCATTCATTATAATGTCCGAAATGTCAGTAACCAGTTTATAATGACTTCCATTTGAAGACAGACTATTATAAAAAGCAATATTTCCATTATCATCATTGCAAATAATATCAAATGTCGTTCCATTTAATTTCATATCTTCAACAGCCTGAATATATGAATCACATTTCGGCTCTGTATTACCGTCTATCATAAAACAATATTTCTGACTATTTGCGTTTTCACCGGTTATTCCAAGAAGTTCTTTTTTAATAATATTCGTTAATGCATTTTTATTTGATGAAGAATCATAAGAAATCGGAACTGTTCCTGATCTGCCGAGCATATCATTAATTTCAGCATCAGTAGATGAATTGCTTACATAATTTTTTCCGGTATCTTTTGAAACAACCGTATTTCCAATATATGTTACAAAATAAATTTTTATATTCTTATTATTCTGATTGCAATAATCGATTATAGATCTTGATGCTTTTGCAACAGACTGACGTGTACAATCTGTATACCCGCTTTTAACGAATAACATGAAATATATTTCCAAATCAGAATAGCTTTTTGTTTCACTGCTTCCGACAAATCCATATGAAGGCGGAGCCGGTGTTGATGATGGCTGTGTAATATCAGCATCTGAAAGTGAATCTGTCCATTTATCAAGATCCACAACACAATATGTACCACCATTAGTTGCTGTCGCTGACAATACATTTCCATTGTACTCTGTTTCTACCGGGAAGAGCATATTGATATCCTCGGAGTAATTAAATATCATATAATCTTCTGCTGTATAACTATCATCAAGTTTAAATGATAATGATAATTCTTCAATGGAAAAAGCATCATCATAACTAAAATCAACGATATTTCCGAGAATTACATCTGAACTGAGATAATTTGAATATCCACTGACACATGCATAAGCACTTTCTTCAATATATCCGCTGCATTTTGCATCTGCTGAAAACAGAAACGGATTTTCCTCTGTATTTACAGCACTTAATATGTTACTGTCAGAAGCTATCTTCTGTTCAAATACTCTGTCTGTATCAGACGTTTTTCCGTCAGTCATAACTTTTAGCGGATCAAGACCTAATTTTAATTCTGCTGAATCTGAGATCATATCTCCGTCAGTATCTGATTTGAGCGGATCAGTTTTGTATTTCTTTACTTCATCATAATCATTCAGACCATCACTGTCTGTATCTGATATAGTTGGCGAAGTTCCGAGTTTGATTTCTTCTGCATTTGTAAGCTTATCATTATCCGAATCCTTTGCAGAATCCTTTACACCGGTCTTTCCGGTATCAACAGTCAGCGGATCAGTATCACAAAGATATACTTCATCATAATCACTTAAACCGTCTCCGTCAGTATCAGCCTTTGCCGGATCAGTCTGAAGGAATTCTTTTTCGATATAATCACAAAGACCATCTTTGTCTGTATCGATATTTCTCTCATAACTGAATGTTCCGACCTGATCAAGAAGATACATCGAAACTTCAACGACATCCTTTGATGAAATCGTTCCGTCATCGTCAACGTCAGCTGCTTTTACAGAAAAATTCGATGCATTATTCTCCACAAGATATGATTTCAATGATATCATATCAAGGATATTAATAATACCATCGTTGTTTACATCTCCGTAAGTGAATTTCTCATCAGCTGCATATACAGCATTTTCGTTTGTTACCCCACCTGTTGTAAACAAAGGAAGTGCAATTGCTACAGATAACGCAAATGCGAGGGTTTTCCTAAAAATCGGGGGGGGTAATTTTTGCCATTTTTGACATCTAATTACCTCTCTTTATAAAATATATTTTAAGTGCCGTTTGAAAGCACTTAATTAACAAAAATTATCTTATAGAAATTAATTATACATTAAATTATAATCTTTGTCAATATTGTGTCATGAAATTTTGTAAATCTCTTAACGGAAAACAAAATTGCCGATGAAACACCTGAGAACATCTATTACGGTGACCTTAATAATGACGGCACTGCAGATTTGACAGACCTTACACT
>JAZUJY010000243.1:0-16636 GCA_045643005.1 Oscillospiraceae bacterium
TCTTATACTGACGACTGCAGTAAAGAACAAAATGGATTCATCCGAGCTCCCTTCACGTCTGTATATCATTTCCGATATGGAGTTTGATTGCTGCGTAACCGGCGGCAACAGCATGCCTTTGTTTTCGGAAATGAAAAAAAGGTATGAATATGCAGGCTACAAACTGCCGGAAGTTGTTTTCTGGAATGTAAACAGAAGAAACTCTACAATTCCGGTAACATTAAAAGATACAGGAGCAGCTCTTGTATCAGGTAACTCTCCGTCTGTATTTGAAATGATCCAGTCAGGAAAAATCAGTCCTGAAAAGGTCATGAACGATATGCTGATGAGTGAGAGATACAAAAACATATGCGCATAACAAAAAGCCGACGTAAACTAACATGATCGTTCAGTTTACGTCGGCTTTCATATTCATTAATTTATCGCTGACATATATAGTATTTTTATTCCGGATTGTCCGTAAAAAATATCTGAGAAGGTTATCCTGTTTTTTATCATTCCGTCATTTCAGTTTCTTCAGTCGAAGTCATTTCTGTTGATGTGATGCTCTCGGTTGTTTCCTCTTCCTCTGAGATTATGCATTCATCCGGAGCTGCAACATCACCCATAACAAACTGTTCTTCTGTTGTTTCATCAGGATTCTGAGTTGTTCCGATAACATTTGTAAGTGATGAAGAATTTCCTGTCATATCGTCTACCCTTTGAACATCACCGGCAAGTCGTTCATCTCCGCATGATGTCAGTAAACCGATTCCTGCTGTTCCGATAAGTGCTGTTGATAAAAGCATTTTTATTTCTTTTGTAAATTTTTTCATTTTATTTCCTCCGTTCATTTTCTCCGATCATCCTGTATTTTTGTCAGAAAAATATTGATAGTATTCTGTTATTATATAAGTGAATAGCAGAATCGCATTTGTTGCATTAAAAATAAAAAAATTTTTTTGAAAACAAAATATCATATTTTCAGGAAACGATAAACTATGCTGATGCAATGACGTGATATCTGAACCTGTATTTTATGTAATTTTCCTGTTCCGGGAAACAGCTTTTTACCGTTTATCATACTGCAATCGTTCAGTAACATCTCTTCACCTGAATTTCAAAGCTCTGCTTTTAACAAGCAGAGGCGGGGGATATCCTCTGTGTTGTTAAAATAATAATACAGAGATATATTGTCTTATTACGTTTTATATGTTATAATAAGTTATAAAAAGATGAATGATAAAACATGTCTCTGACTGTTAAAAGCAGAGCTTTGAAAATTATGCAGAACACTGAAAGAAAGGAACTGATACTATGAAAAAAGAAAAGTACAAACCAAAAGTGTCACTTGGAATTCGCTGTATTATTGCCGGTTTGATTATCATAATATCTGGTATATTAGAATCATTAATTCCTTCAGATATATTGATTTTTCTTTTTTCCGGCATAATGTCCATCGCAGCCGGTACAGTATACATCATATATGAAGAAAAAAAATCTGATTTCATAAGCCATCTTATCAAAAATAATAAATATGTTTATGCAGATTTTGAATCAATAAAGTTAATAGAACATAAAGACACAGGCTCACATGATAATGCATATTTTGCAATTTTCAGATATACTGATGATTATGGAAATGTTTATCATTTTAATTCAGAAAATTATTCAAACCGAAGCACTTTTCCTTATAAACCGGGGGACAGTGTAAAGGTATATGCAGACTTGTCGACTCCGAAAATATATATGATCTCTTCATACGATACGATTTATTCAGACGTACCGTATTATTCAGAAAAATCCTGCTTTTCAGGGAAAAGCAAATATTCTTTCTCAGATTATGATACTATAATGAAAATAATAAGCTGTTCAGGATTTATAATTTCTTTTTTGAGTTTTATTGTATCTTTGCTTCCTCCCGTTAGAGCAGCTGAGTTAATATGTGCAGCAGCTATGATTCTTTTGGGGTTAATCGCTTCAAAACAAATTTTTACTCTTCTTTTAGTTATAAAAGACTTAAAAAACAAATGCCGATAATCTGTCAGTCCTTATCATTTGATTAACGGATTTTTGAATATTTTAGAATAAAAAATAAAGTCGATATAAACTAATATAATTGTTTAGTTTATATCGACTTTTAAGTTTATGCATTCCGTCTAACTCATAAAGAACTCTTTTTTAAAGTATGAAACCATTTTATCAATCCGGCATCGCAACTCCTTCGGTCGGATGCAGTTCTATTGATACGATTCTCTCCTGTGTTTTCTCTGCCTCTGTGGTTACCCATTCATCAGGAGCTGCCATTTCACCCATAAGCGGAGGTTCATCTGTCGTCACACAAGCCGTATCTGTTGTTTCATCAGGTCCGCAGCTTATTGTTTCGTCCGGAGCCTGAGCAGCTCCGACAGTTGCTGTTACCGATGAAGAACTGCCGGCCATATCATCTGTCCTTGACAGTCCGCCTTCGTAATAATCATCTCCGCACGATGTCAGCAAACCAATTCCTGTCGTTCCGATAATTGCTGTTGATAAAAGCATTTTTATTTCTTTTGTAAATTTTTTCATTTTATTTCCTCCGTTCAGAATTTTTTCATTTATCTAAAACCGTCTTTTGAAAAAATTAGTTAAATGCACTGTTATTATATAAGTGAATAGTAACAGTGCATTTGTTGCATTAAAATAAAAAATTTTTTTGAATCTTCTTTCGGCTGTTTCCGGCAGGTATTTTACAGCTGATGAAAATAAAAATCCGCCGGTTTCATTTTTTTTTTATGAAACCGGCGGTATGTTCCGTACACTCGCTGTTGTCTTTATTTCTTTTTCTTAAACTGAATAATTCATCAGATCTGCGCTGAAAAACGGTCAAACTCCAGATCAGCCTGTCCGAATGGAGTTGAACCTGAATGCCCGTAAGCTCTTACGGAATACTCGTTACACCAGAACCCGTGTGCACAAACAGGAATATCAGATTCTCCGGAAATTCTATTAATATTGCTAAACTCCCGGAAAAATGATATAATTTAAAGGAAAAGATTTTTTAGTAAAAGGAGGATATTCATTTGGAAAGAAAGCCTATTTCTCTGGAAAAAGAAAAATTTGACGCTTCACCTAAGATGGATTATTATCCTTTGAATTATGATGACTGGATAAATATAAACGTTGAAGAAAAAAATGAGATCATTCCTTCGTACGACAATTCTGATAATTTCTGGGACGAGTACATAAAGAAAATAAACAGGATCAAAACGGCACTTGCCTTCATATCAAATAACAATTCATATATCAGCGATAATCCCGGATATCTCCGGGTTTCAGATGATGCTGAGGATTTTTGCAGAATTATGATAAAAAAAATCAGCATAAACGACCGTTCCATAAATGCTCAGAACGACCTGACCGATTATTATCATGAACAAACTGATATCATATCAAAATATATTGAACACAAAATAAATTTTAATGCCTCAGGAATTGCACAGCAGCCGGCAATTGTAAGTACACCCGTTAAAAAAAGAAAAAGGTTCAAAAAGCCGGCTTTTTTTCAGTTTATCAGTCCGGGTACTTTTTTTATGATTCTGATTTTTTTTATACTTACTTCAGGTATGCTTGCTGATTTATTTGATAATTACAGTTTGCTGTATGAATTATTTTCGGCCATAAGTTTATTATCTGCAGTAATACTTTTTATCTCTGCAGTTATATATATTCCATATAGTATCTTAAAGGTCATTTTTAAAATATTTGCAAAAGCAATTAAGATCATAATAGATATAATCCAAGAATAAAACATCTGACGGATCGCAGAACGATCATAAAAAAAATTGTAAAAGGAGACGATTATATTGGATAGAAAACCACTCTCTCTTGAGAAAGAAAATTTTAATATTCCTGCAGAAACAGATTATTATCCGTTAATTGGCAATGACATGATAAACATTAAGGTTGAAGAAAAAAATGGAATCATTCCGTCTTTGGATAATTCCCGGGACGAATACATAAGCAAAATCAATAAAATAGAATCTTCGCTTTCATATATATCCAATAATTTATACTGTATACGTAATAATTCCGGGTATGTTCAGATCTCAAATGAAGCAGCTTCTTTTTGCAGTTCAATGCGTCAGAAAATGAGCATAAATGAACGTGATATATATGATTATTCCGATAAGGCAGCATATTATATTGAAAAGACTGAAGCCATCGTAAAATATATCGATCGCAGGAAAGATCTTGATAATGAGCTTCGTAAAAAAAAGTTGGCAATTGAATATTTTAAAAACAGAGCTAAATCAGAACAGTACAAAAGTTATACTCCAAAATCAGGTATATTTCTGATAGTACTTTTAATAATTAAACTGCTCTCCCTTATAATGATGTTTGTCTTTTCAAACTCCGGTTCACTTGGTGAAATATTTATGTATATATATGGTATTTCATCAGCATTATTATATGTCTCCATCGTATTATTTTCCTTTTTTATTGGAATAAAAAATACTGTAGAATATTGTATAGAAAAAATACATGAAAAAAGAGAAATTAAAAAACTGGACGATAAATAAAGCTTTTCCGGATACATAAGTACCCGAACTTTTTTGATATGATATCTGAAAGTTCGGGTACTTTTTCTTTTTTTACGGAAATTTTTCTATTCAATTAATACAAGTCTTCCTGACAAATGTCATATTAAAATCAATTCAGCTGATATATTATCCGGAATCAGGTATTTTTCCATGCTGCGGATAATATATCAGCTGTTATTTTTTCTAAAAAGCGATCACTCTCCGCCGATATTCAATTCAAAATCACCAGATTTTTCGCTGTTCTTTTTCTTTCAGTTCTTTTTTGTTTAAGAAACGGAATGTAATGATAAAATATGAAACAAATATTATGGCAAGTGTAATAACAGAATACAATGCCACTGATACCGATATCTTAATATCATTAGTTATAAGACGTACTGATACAGGCACAAATGACAATACAAAAAACAAAGGTGTAATTAACGGAAAAATAAAAACTGAAGCTGTCTGCTTAATAAGTGTTCGTCGAAGCTCTGTTTTGCTTACACCAAGATTTGAAAGCTTCTGATATTTTTCACGGTCAGTGTTTACTTCTGAAAAAACTTTCAGAGCGATCATTGCCATAGGGATCATAAGACAGAATACTACACAAAAAATAAGAATGAGCATCGCCGGAGCAAATTGAGCTAACATTTGATGGATTTCAAAAGAATCAAAAGCATAATACTCTATTTTATTTTCTATAAACTCGTTACCCATACTAACGTAGTCATATTTTCCTTTGAAAAAAAAGCTGTATTTTTTGCTGTAATAGATCTCTGAACCATCCGATTCTGTTTCATTAACAAGATTTCGGAATACTTCATCAGGAAACACATAACAATCTAAAAAATCAGCCTCAATTAAACCTTCATACTTCAGATCAATATCTTTATACTTAAAATTTTCTCCTGAACAGCTGTCAGTATCCAAATCTTCTTTCTCTATATCATCAGTTAATACAATTCTCATATAAGAAGTTTCACCCATCTCAAAAGATTCTCCTTTGAGATTCATATATCCTTTAAAAAATGAAAAAGGGACTGCACAATAATATTCTTCATTATAAGAAAAATACAATTCTTCAACTTCTTTTATATTGTAATTTTTTACATATTTATCTATAACAGATTTGGTCTGATCAAAATAGTCTGATACAACTATGAGATCACCATATTTGTTGTATCCGTAACTTACTATATCAGTCAAAGGCTTGACACAGAACAATACACACATCATAATTGCTCCTATTGTTGTAAGCAACGAGACTGCACCGTACATTGAAGCATTTGAAACAGATTTTGAACTAAGCTGACGAAGTAAAAAAGTATTTGTTTTGCGTGATTTGAACTTTTTATTTTTCAAAAGACTGTCAACTACACATCTCGGATAAGACATATTGAATAAAACTATCGAAACCGGGATAACAATAAACAAACTTAAAGGCAGTATGATCACAATGAAATCTGACTTACTTATAAAATCCAAAGCAAATATATTCAGGACGATCACAATTATACTTACCGCCACTGAAAAAATACATATTTCTCGTGACAACGCAACGGACTCTATATTTAATAATTTTACTTTTGTTCTTCTGTTGCTAACTAACACATTAATATCATTTTTCTTTATATATTCCGCACTGCTTACAGCACTTACCAGAAATATAAACAAAGTGAGAAGACCTGTTATTGCAGCTGCTTTGAACGAATAACCTGAAAGGTCGAAATCCATATTAAGAAATCCTGCGACCACCAGGTTTAATCCCTGATAAAACGCAAGTCCGAGAAGCATCCCGCAAAAAAATGTCAGGATATATATTATCCCGGTTTCCGATAAAAACATTTTTATGATATCATGGTTTTTCATTCCCAAAAGCTTATAAGTACCAAGTTCTTTTTTCCTGACTCCGAGAATAAAAAGCTGCGATCTGCTTATTATCAGAGAGATAACAGCTGATATTATAAACAGGGCAAGATTTACTCCTGTTCTTATCTGATCCTGCTGTACTGAAGTCTTAGATGACGGCTGTTTTATAAGATCACTGACATAAACCATATTCAGAACGGAAAACATCATTGCTATTGTGATCATTATGGTGAAAAAATATATCATATAGCTTCCGAACTGTCTTCGGACATTTCTGAGTGCAAGTTTAGCATACATCTGCTTCACCCCCTGAAGCGGCTGTCACAGTTACTATCGCATCATAAAAATCCTTTCGCTGTCTGTCACCTTTGTATATCTCATTCCACACTTTTCCATCCTTTAAAAACATTACTCTGTCAGCATATGAACTTACAAAAGCGTCGTGTGTTACAAGCATTATGGAAACATTTTCTTCCTTGTTAAGCTTCTGAAGTATTTCCATCAGCCTTCTTGATGATGCTGAATCCAGAGCACCTGTAGGCTCATCGGCCATGATAAGTGTCGGAGAGGTCACCAGCGCTCTTGCACATGCTGCTCTCTGACATTGCCTGCCTGACAGCTCATTTGGAAATTTGTCAAGAATATCGGAAATTCCGAGCTTTTCTGCTGCATTTCTGACTCTTTCTTCAGTCTTTTCAGCCGTTTCCTTCTGCAGATTTAACGGAAGGGCAATATTTTCATAGGCAGTCAGTGTATCGAGAAGATTGTAGGACTGAAAAACAAAGCCGAGTTTATCTCTTCTGAAATCAGCTTTTTCATTTTCATTCATATCAATAATATTTTTGCCGTCTATAAATATCTCTCCCGAGCTTACGCTTTCTACTGTCGATAAGATACTTAACAAAGTTGTCTTTCCCGAACCCGAGGCTCCCATAACGGCTATAAATTCTCCCTTTGACACTGAAAAAGTAATATTGTCGACTGCTTTTACTGTATTTTTTCCGGAAGTATAATATTTTACTGCATTTTTCACTTCAAGTACTGTTTCACTCATTTTATTCACCTCACATTTATTTCGACACAGACGACAGGATCACTCTGTGTCTCTTTTATCCTGTAATTAAATAATAACACAGTATGCTTTGATTTGTTCTAACATACTGTGTACCAAATCTTACAGTTTTGTAAGATTATGAAATGTAAGCGTGATCTCTGTATATTTATTTACTTCTGAACTGATATCAAGCTTTATGTCAAGGTGTCTGCAAAGCTCTGAAACAATAAACAATCCCATTCCGGTTGAGGAGCTGTTATCTGAACGGAGTCTGCCTGTATAGCCCTTTGATGTTATTTTCATTATTTCGTGTGACGGTATTCCGGGTCCGTTATCCTTCACGGATACCTTGCTGTCATGTGCCGATATTTCTATTTTGCATCCCTTGCAGTATTTTGAACAGTTTACAAGGAGCTGCGAGATAATAAATTCAAATGATCTTCTGTCGGTACATACAGTAAAATCTCCGTTTATCTCAATACTGCATCCTGCGGAAATAAGCAGTATCTTCTGGTCTCTGACAGTTTCATTCGGCGCCTGTGCCACAGAAAATTCGGAAATGTTTGTGCTGTCCCCTTTTTCCCTCAGACCTGCGTAAAACAAAACCGTTTCAGTGAGATTGTCAGCTTTTTTCAGTTCACGTCTGACTGACGAAGACGGTCCGTCGTTGTCAAGGATCAGTGAGATCGCAGTTAATGGCGTTTTTAATTCATGGATCCAGCTGTCGACAAAATCCATATATTCTTTTTTTTCAATTTTTTCCTTTTCAGTTTCTGCTATCACAGCCCTTGAAAGCTGCTTCATTATTTCAAAATAATAGCACTCCACAGCATTGGAAGGCTCAGGTAAAAGCTCACCAAGAAGATATTTCTGTTCAGCATTTCCGGCAATTTCTTTTAAACGCTTTATTTTCCGTGAACTGAAATAATAATCGACAGCATAATAAATCATCAGAATTACAGCTTCAAAAAGATAAAACACAAAAAGCATATCTACTGATGAGAACATTATTTTATAAAAAATACCGAACAGCATTGAGCACACAGCTATAAAGCACAAAGAAATAATTTTTGAGCGTAAGAAGACAAGAAAACTCATAGCCTGTATCCCACTCCCCTGATGGTTTTAATTTTATCATCCGCCCCTGCTTCCTTCAGCTTTTCTCTTAGTCTGCTGATATTCACACTCAGCGTGTTGTCATCTATATACATACTGTTGTCCCACAGATCTTCAACTATTTCTTCTCTCGTACATACAGGCTTTGACATAAGGCAGTACAGTATTCTGACCTCATTTTTTGTAAGCTCTTTAACTATTCCGTTAAATTCGATCGTCATGTCAGCTGTATTCAGACTGAGACCGTCCTTAACCAAAACTGATGAGGAAATATTTTTTAAAAGTCTGGCTATTCTTGCCAGAAGAACTGCAGAATTGTACGGTTTTCTTATAAAATCATCAGCCCCTACTCCAAACCCCATCAGTTCACTTTCAGGTGTATCTCTTGCAGTGAGAAAAATAACAGGTGCGTTTGATTCAAGTCTTATTTTTCTGCATATCTCATAACCGCTTTCGCCCGGGAGATTTATATCAAGAAGTGCAAGATCAAAGGGCGGTGTGAAGGTTACTGAATAGCCGTTGCTGACAAGAAGCTTTCTCAGCTCTTCTCTTAATACTTCATCATCTTCTTTTATCATTATTCTGTTCATGATTTTCAGATCCTTTTCTACTATTCTTTTTTTAAATTAAAAATACTGCATACAGCGGAATCGAAACAACATCCTCCGTCTGACCGAAATTTTTCTGAGAAAATCTTATCGAACAGTACGGAGAATATTTTTGTCTGAAAACACTAAGGCTTCGTGAGCGTACATGTTCGTTTTTCTTTACTTCAACGCCATATATTTTATAATCTTTCTGTAAAACGAAATCAAGCTCAGCCTGCGAATTCTGAACAGTCCAGTAGTAAAGCGGATAATTTTTGGATGCAAGCTGCTGAGCAACATAATTCTCTGTAACTGCTCCCATAAAAACATTCGATTCGTCAGTGATAATTGAATTTAAAGACATACCTGATTTGTTGACAAGAAGTCCTACATCTGACATATATATTTTAAACGAAGTCTGATCTGCGTATACAGACAACGGCATCGAGCCCTGGTCTGTACGCTGACATTCAAGTATAACACCTGCCTGTTTCAGCCATTCAAGAGATGCACCGAAAATAGAAGACGAGCCACCCTTCTGAATCACCTTATATTGAAATTTTTTGTTATCCTTTGCAAGCTGCGCAGGAATCGAATTATAGCAGGCACGTATCTTTACTGTTTCGGTATTGCTTGCATATTTTGCCATATCAGCTGTGTAGTTATCTATGATGTTTCTCTGAACCAGTCCGGCATCTATATACGAATTTGTTTCAATAAATGACTTTACTGCCTCCGGCATTCCTCCTACAATAAGGTAATCATGATACAGATCAATTGCTTTTTTATGCATAGCATCATTCATCGGGGAGATATTATTAAAACATTCTGTTATTTCTTCAATAAGAAGTTCATTTCCCGAAGCAATAAGGAACTCCTCAAAATCCATAGGATAAAGTCTTATTACATTCACTTTTCCGACAGGAAACGAGTTCTGATTTCGGTTAATTGCCACTCCTAACAGACTGCCGGCTGCAGCAACATGGTATTCGGGCGCATCCTCGCAAAAATACTTCAGAGCCGTAACTGCACGTTCACATGACTGTATTTCATCAAAAATAATCAAAGTCTCATCCGGCAGGATACGCTCTCCTGTCTCTGCTTCCAGATACTTTATCAACTTATCCGGTGAAATATCATCATTGAACAGTGAAGAAACTGTTCTGTTTCTTTCAAGATTTATGTATACGGTATTTTTGTAATTTTCCCTTCCGAATTCACGAAGTATAAATGTCTTTCCAACCTGCCTTGCCCCATTAAGAATAAGTGGTTTTCGTGCCGATGAGTTTTTCCACTTTATAAGTTCTTCGGTAATCTTTCTTTTCATGATATCATCCTTTCATGTATGATTTCATTCTAATTATACTTCCGTCATACAGTTAAGTCAATAAAAATATGATTTTTTATGATTTTTTTGGACTTAACTGTAAAAAGCATAATATATAACAACACAAAGGATATCCCCCGCCTCTGCAGGCGGCGGGTTCTATCTGACCAAACAGTCGGAGTAGAATCTCCGACTGAGCGGGAACCGATTCTGCGAATCGCCTCTGCGAGTTCAAAGCAGAGCTTTGAAGACAATTCAGAAAATAATTTAATGCCTCTCACATTTGCCAAAACATATAAAAAATGATATACTCTAATATGCGAAACAATCCCGGACAGAACGCCGCTGTTTTCTGAAAATACTGAATTTTGTTCCATTTTTAAAATTTTTGTATTTTTCCTGTAAGATTATCAGGTTTCATTTGTCTAAATATATGAGGGGGTGAAAAGGTGGAAAAAGAATTTCATGAAATTTATGAAAAATATGCTAATGACCTGTACGGATTTATTCTGAAAATGTGCTGCAATGAACAGCTTGCAAATGATCTCCTGCAGGATACCATGATGCATGCAATGATGTCGGCAGACAAGTTCAGAAATGAATGTTCTGTAAAAAGCTGGTTATGTACCATTGCTAAAAATCTCTATTACAATTATCTGAAACGCTCGGAAAACCGGAATCTCCCGCTCGAAACAATAACGGATGCTTCAGATACGGAAAACATTGAACAGCTTGTATCTGATTCGGAAACATCAGTCAGGATCCACCATGTTCTTCACAAACTTGAGGAACCGTACAGAGAGGTTCTCTCTCTCAGAATATTTGCTGAACTTAAATTCAGCGACATAGGCGGCATATTTGGAAAGAGTGAGAACTGGGCATGTGTAACCTTTTACAGAGCCAAACAGAAACTGATAAAAATGCTTGAGGAGGAAAGAATAATATGAAAGAAAAAATACCGTGCGATTTGATAAAAGATATGATTCCGCTGTATAAGGAAAAGCTCTGCAGCGAAAAAACAGAAAAAATAATTTCAGAACATCTTGCAGAATGTGAAGAATGCAGAAAACTGATCTCAGATATCAGCATCCCGGAAACAAACATTTCAGCAGTCCCTGACGAATCTTCCGCATTTAAAAAAATCAATCGAAAAATTAAACTCGGAAAAAGAAAAATCAGAATACTCGCAGCATTTCTTGTGGTTATTATAGGTATTTTGATTTATCTGACGGCAGGACAAATTCTAAAAAATTATTCCGAAATATGTGATCTTCAAAGTTTTGAAACGGTATTTCAAAGTATAGAAGTTCGTTCGATAGCAAAAGAATTTGCATCAGGAAATATAGACGAATTTGTAAAACATATTTCCTATGATAATATTGTTGCTGAAACAAACAATAAGTTTTTATCTGAAGATATAAGAAAAGAAGAAACTAAAGTTCTTAAAAAGCTTTATGATGATAGTTATGGAAAAAAGAAAATAAAAAAAATAAAAATTAAAACAGAATATTCTTTTGTTTACGTGGAAAAAAAACTTGTACCAATTACAACTGCAGATATCATATATACAGACAATGATACTATATTTCTTTATTTTTTTAAAGGTTCAGATGGATTTTATATAGTATATCCGCAAAACAATTTCGATACTAAACTAATGCAATGTATTTTACACATGAGCTGGCACGATATGTGTCTCAGAGATTTTTACAAAAATTCTCTTGAAAAAGCAACCGAACCAATTGACTCAACAACAAAGAACAGGTTTTCCTACGAATATAAAGAAAAAGCTTCTGTTTCCATAAGCTCCTTTTTTGAAAAAGGATTTACTGTAGACAACTGCACTTTTTCTAAACTTTTCTATGATAAAGAAAAGAATATGACATATGTGGACACAATAATAACCGCAAGCGACAACAAAGGCAAAGCCATTATGCAGACAAAACTGTATATTGACTACTTCGGACTGCTTATTCCCGATTCAGAATACAGTGTTGTTACTGACGGATGCACTGATGAACTTAAAGAGTCGCTGATGCATTTCTTTGGTTAAAAAGATCAACCTCCTGAACAGTTATAAAGCACGCAGATATTGGATCTGCGTGCTTTTTTCATTATTGTTGCAATATCATCACAACGCAGAAATTCATGCAAAAGCCGCACATTTTCACGCGCCGTCAAACATCCTTAAAAAAATATTTTAAAAAAGTATGATTTTTTTTCAAAAAGGGGTTGACAAACCCGTCTAAAAGTTTTATAATGATAATATCAAACAGATAATATCAAAATAAGACAAAGAACAGCATAGACAGAATTTAAAAAGTTAAAAAAATTACAAAGCTGTTCAAAGAGTACAGGCAGCAGAAGACTGCAGAGAAAAAAGAAATTAAAAATCGGAGGAAAAGAAAATGAATGATGAATTAATTAAAGAAAATAAAGCAATGAAAGCAGCTGTAATAGTCTCCTGGGTTTTAATATTTGGCTCAACACTACTATTTCTCATTGTATCCCATGAAAAATTCGACGGATTTCTTGATGGAGTCAAAGCAACATTAGTCATGCTGCTGATAATGTTAATGATCTTCGGATCCATATGCGGTGCAGCCCATACATCAGCTCTACGCAAAAAAACACATTTTCTACTGGCTTTCCCATTAATCGGATGGATCCCATGGTTATACGCCCAATTAGTTCCGATCATGTTTACAGGGTGTTTTTTCTTAATAATTGATACTGTTAAAATGATTCTTAAAATGCCTTTGAAAAAAGCAAAGAAAGAAAGTCTCCAGACAAGTTAAGTTAATGTCCTATAAAAGTTTTATGATGTAGGGTATATTACCAACGCAATGTTTGAACTGGGATTTTATTTGCTTCGGTTGTATATTTCCTTTTCTTTATCGGCTCGTTACGTTCTTGGAAAAGTGCGGTAATGAGAGTGTTTGAGATGATCGGTGGCATAATTGTAATAATGGCGCTTTCTTCTCCGATAACGGGGTGGCTGTTTGTTATATATCCGGATGGAACGTTTGAAAAGGGAGTTTATCAGCCGCTCGCATCCTTATATCTGGTTGCCGGATTTATCGTTCTTATCGTTATTAACTTCAAAAAATATAAGAAATGTGAAAAAGAAGATATTGTGCGAATGATCTTTTTGTTTTCGCTTGAAGCACTTGCTATTGTGCTACAGGTTCTCGAGTCTGAAATGTTCCAGGACGGCTTCATCGGCTCGGCACTTCTTATCATTCTTTATTATGACTTCGTAATCGAAATTGAAAGTAAGTATGACGCTTTATCTGAGGTAGGTTCCTATACATATTTTAAATCGTATGTGGACAGAATCAGTAAGAAGGGTTCTTATCTGATGCTTCTGTTTGATGTAAACGGATTAAAGAAAACCAATGATACCATGGGACATGAAGCAGGTGACAAACTCATAGCAGCTGTAGGAGGCGGAATTAAGGAAGCAGTTGCCTCAATCGGAAAAGTGTTCCGCATCGGCGGCGATGAATTCGTGGCAATTCTGTTGTCTGAAGATGAAGAAAACGGAAAAGAAGTTATAAAGAAAACCGAGGATATTTTCAAGAAAAAATCAAATGAACTCGGAATGGAGATATCTGCAGCATCAGGTATAGCTGTTCGACATGCCAATGAAGATGTACGTGATGCACAGAAGCGTGCAGATGAAGCAATGTATGCCTGTAAGCAGCTGTATTATGAGCAAAACGGTAATGACAGACGAGGAAACTAAGGCTATTGTAAAGTAAATATATATTTTATACAGTATAAAGGTACCGATATACATTTATAATCGGTACCTTTATTCATATAGAATTAGTACCTTTGGTACCTACTTTAAGACGCTTATCCTGAATGACCCACCAAAAATGGTGCATCGTTCAACAGAAAAGATTATGGATATTCGCAATGTTTTGCAGATTACTCCGGAGCAGCTTCTTACCGGTAAGGGAATAGAAGATGAGGATGAGATTGCTACTGCAATGCCAGAGAGTAGATTTACACCTCAGGATATTCGCATAGTTGAAGATTATCATGGACTTAAAGAAGAACAGCAGAAGAGACTCTTGGCTTATATGGAAGCTCTTAAGAAGATCGAAAGTCTTGAGGAGATGTAAACTTGAAGTCGCAATTTGCGACTTCAAGTGGTGAAGTCGCAATTTGCGACTTCATGGCTGTGAATTAAATTTACGGACGATTTTTCGACCACGCGATAATCTTTAAAGTGTTCGGAATTGAACACTATATTTTTAACGATACATTTATACTTTAGTATTTTAGAAGAAAAGGATGAGATATGGAAGATAGAAAACATATGGGAAAACGAAAAGAAGGTGTGGTTATACCTGTTGCAGCGAACATGCAAGAAATGGAATGTCGTTTGTGGGAATAGATTATTTTGAAAGGTTGTGAAATGATATGTATGCAATAGTTCGAGAAGGAAACGGTCGATATTATATGTCGATGGTATTTGGATATTATGATATGGGTAGAAATTCAAATGATTATAAGCATAGATATTGGGTGGTACTAAATAAAGAAAAAACAGCTTTAATTAATCAAGCAACTCTTTTCACGGATAGTAAATATCTTTCTCCGGTTGTACTTATTGTTGATTCGGATGAATCAAATTGGAGAATTGATAATGATAGAATGCAATCAGTAGATTTTTTGCCTACGGAAACACTTTTTGATTTGATTGAAAATAATACCATATCAGAGGAACTTTTGCAACGATGCATTAGCCTTGATAAAGAATATGTTTATAATCCATATCCTGAAGTTTCATCTGAAAAAGATATCAGAGATTTAGAGGAATGGGTAGCCGGAAGATTTCATGATGCATATATTTCAAAGATAGAAGAAACTAAAAACGAATTATATGTCTATTTTAAAGGAATGTGGGGATGTGATATCGAGGTATGGTTTTCAGGAGAAGTAAGCTATGATACTTCGTCAAGAAATCCGGAAGAATTCGATCCATATTGGGGAGATTCAACGGTCTTTTTCCATGATGGGTTTGTGTATCTGATAGATGATGAGTATGCTACTGTTGAAAATGCGAAAGATGGATGGTGTTGGTTTAAAGCAAGACATATGAAATATCATGTTATTCCTGAATAGAGGTGACAAAATGTTCAAAGTTTACATAGAAAAAAGAGAATATAATTCAGAAACAGATTGTGAATGGGTAAGTGATTTTGTTTCAGTAGATGCAATTAAGCCAGATAAAGTCTCTGAAGAAGAATGGGATATTATAGAATCGATAGTTTTAGAGTTGGCAAAAGGGAATAAATCGGTTGTTAAAGATATAAAGGGGACAAATTGTAAATTTGATTTGGAGAGAATCGATAAAAATATCGATTGGGGAATTCTTGCTGAAAGTGAGCATTACTATATTAGAGCAGAGTATGAGGATGCTGTCATTTTAAGCAAACCCAATTCAAAGAGAATAGCAAGTATAGGAGATCATTATGGTGATCCGGAAGATGCGTACATTGATCCGGAAGAAAAATTTTGCATTACAGTTGGTTGTGGATTAATAAAGTATAATTTGACTGAACCCTTTGAAGGTTATATGTATGACAGAAATACTTCTCAATGGATTGAAGTGGGGCGTGAAGGTAATATTGAATGGTGTGATTGCATAGAAGAAGTTACAGATTCATATATTATAGTTTCCTGTGAAGGTGAAGATAGACGAAGATTTAATCTTGAGACACTGGAGAAAGAGGATTTATAAAGGAAGATTTGGCAGAGGTGATCGAAGTAGTAACGTAGTCGCGAATACGTGGTTAAAGTAATTGCAGCGGGGTATTGGAAAACTGAAACAGTTTGGATTTGAAGTTTAAATGGTATATCGGCTAGAAAAAACATATAAATAAATAGAACAAAACTACCATTTTTACCCCCTAAACTTAAGGGGGGGAAAAATAAAACGGGCTTCAAGACGTGCGCGAATTGTATTATGGAAAGGATTTAGAAAATGAGTTTAAGAACGATAATGATATTTCCGGAATTCAATAATATGGATATCATTGATGAGATTAGAGATAAATATGATCCGTTGGCAAAATTAGTGAGACCTCATATAACCATTGTTTTTCCTTTTGAAATGGATATT
>JAZUJY010000244.1:0-4536 GCA_045643005.1 Oscillospiraceae bacterium
GGTCGCAGGGCTTTGCGGTCGCCCTGCAACTTCGCTATTTTGAACTTGGGAATAGTTTTTAGAGAGGGGGCGCAGGGCTTTGCGGTCGCCCTGCAACTTCGATATTTTTGGGGGATGATAGAAGAGTTTAGTGTTTTAGGATAGAAAACCGGTGAGGAAGCTGTTTAAGAGGATTATCAGGGGCATGGTTATGATGGAGAGGAGGGTTGTTATAGCGAAGAGTTCGGAGCAGTAGAGATAGTTTTTGTCGTAGCGGAGAGCGAAGAGGGTTGCCATGGTGGCGGTTGGGGCGGCTGTGGCTATTGTTACGGCAAGCATTGGAGACTGAGGGACTTTGAAGATGCAAAATAGTGCGGTTGCGACTGCGGGGACAAGAAGAAGCTTTATGAAGGAAACATAATAGACTGATGGTTTCCTGGCTGCTTTTAAAAGGTTTGTCCTGGCGATCGTAACTCCGGCAACTATCATTGCAAGAGGCGTGTTCATTTCTTTTATGTATCCGACAGCCTGTACCGGAAGACTTGATGTAAATGCGTCTGAGACCTCCTTCGGAATAAAAGCGCGAAGGATAAAGGATAACAGTCCGACAAAGATGGCTATTACGGATGGCGATCTGAAGGCCGAAAGAACACTTTTTTTGTCTTTTTTACCTGATATCTGAATTACACCATGAGTCCATACAAGAAGATTAAATGTTGTAATATAAGCGGTCAGATAAAAAACGCCTTCAAGACCAAGCAATGCATTTACAAGAGGTATACCCATAAATCCGCAGTTTGAGTAAATGCTTGAAAAACGTTCTATATCACAGTTGTCATTGTTCTTTTTTCTGATAAGCAGGTAAGCAAGCAGAATATTTACGGCAAAAGCAAGTGATGATATCAGAAATGAGATACCAAGTCCTTTCAGAAGCTCAGGTTCAAAGTCTCGCTGATAAGCCATAAAAATAACTGCCGGATTTACTACCTTCAATATAATTCCGGACAGTTCCTTTGAACCTTTTTCTGTCACAAGCTTTGTTTTATAGCATATTACTCCGACAAGTATTATCAGAAACATTATCACTGCCTGTTCAAATATCGTTCCTGCCTGATCAAAAATGCTGTATGGCATAAAAAACGGTCACCTTCAATATTATTCAGTTTATTATTTTATTATGTGAGTTCAGATAAAAATCACACTCAATAATTTTATCATATCCTAAGCTATAAATCAAGATTTAATTTAGAAATGTAACAGGGAAATTTACTGTTTTCTGAATAACATGAATATCTGCTGCAGACTCCCCTGCTTCAGAAAAATCATATCTGTATATTTCCCTTTTGTTCATTTCAACTCCAGGTATTTCCATTGATCTTTCCGTAAAAAAATTCATCAAAAAATATAAAAAATATAGATTTTTTTGGTCAAATGATGTATAATTATATTAATATTTTTGCAGACGATTTTATGATATATTATCCGATTCGGGGGGATTGGAAATATGGGGGTGAAAAGATATGAATCCGATTGCACTGGTAGAATTTGTCGAAGTTATTTTTATCGGAATCGCGCTGCTCGGACAATATAATACACATGATAATTCCGAATGCGTCAAATGGATGAAGATATGTCTGATCACAGAACTTATCTCGCTGCTGGCTGATGCCGTTTCATACAGCTATACATCAGATTCGACCGCTGTTTCATATTCTTTCAGTTACATAATAAATCTACTGGCATACACAGTCGGTGAATTTGTGATCGTGTTTTTCACAAAATACTGTGAAGAATATATTTCTTCAAAGACAAAATTAAAGCCGCATTCTTTCCGGATTCCGATCATAATTATAATTTTCAGTATCGCTGCCACAGTTTATGAATATCTGACAGGAAAAATAATAGTTTACAAAAAATACACCGAAGCAGCTGAATACGGCGTTCCGGATTATATACGCATTATTCAGCTGGCTGCTATTGTAATGATCATTTTCATAGCTGTTTCAAAATGTAAATACATCGGACCCAAAGCAACATTTTTTCTATGCTTTTATTATATAGCACCCGTGGCTTCGATCATTGCTTCGTATTTTACAAATTTTGAAATCTCGGTTATTACTGCTTCAATTGCACTTATTCTGGTCTCGACGATCATTCAGAAGGATATGACACAAAAATTGATCGAACAAAATGCTGTAAGAGCGGCTCTTTCAGAGAAAACTGAACAAATTCGAAAAGAACAGATAGCAAAGTTATCCGGAGCAGAATCTTTGTATGTGGTAAACTGTGAAAATAAAACACTTCAGGTAATGTATCAGAGCAGCAAACATACAAATACTTATTCTTCAACAGACAAATATGAGGATGTATTGAAAAAATACGTAGAAAATGAAGTTTTCGAGCCTGACAGGAAAAAAATGCTCAGAGAGCTTGAGATCTCTGCTGTTGCTGAGCATATGGAAAAAGAAGGAGACTTCAAGGTATATTACAGAAATATTTCTTCGGGCGTACCCCGTTGGTACGAATTCCGTGCTCTTGGACTTTCAGAAAAAGAATTCCTTATCAGTTTTACAGACAATTATCAGAATATTATTTTAAACAATTTTCAAAATATGGTCAATGAAGACTTCTTTGCTCTTTTTTCCGTAAATCTCGATGCTGATCTTCTCACTGTACTAAAAAAACCGAGATATTATCCGACTGTAGAAAACGGAAAAACAGCAAAATACAGTCAGGTCTTAAAAGAATATGCTGAAACTCAGGTCGGTGAAACAAAAGAAGTATTTTTGCGCTTGTCTGATATTGAAAATGTCAGAAGAGTCATCAATACAGAAGAAAAACGTTCATATTCATACAAATCAGCTTTTGATGAAGCAATTGAAAAAACATCCAGATGGATAACAGTATCAACATATCTTATCTCAAGGCATGAAGATAATACACCTGAGGAATTTATTTTAAGCTTTAGTTACATCGATAAGCTCAGTGCTGACAGTCACGAGCTGCGTGAACGGCTCAAGGAGATAAATCATATTACAGGTGCACTTACTGATGATTATTCAGAGGTTTACTATGTTGAACTTCACAATACAAAGCTTGATGACAAAACCATTTTATACAGAGACTCCGATTATCTGAAAAAACATATTTCAGGATGGGAAAATGTACAGAACTTCTCAAAAAGGCTTGATCTGCTCAACGAAACCCTCGTTTATGAGGAAGACAGAGAATCCTTTATTGCAGAAACAAGAAGAGAACGTGTTTTAGAGATGCTTGAAAAATATGAAACATTTTTCGTAAATTTCAGACTGATCATAGATTCAGAAATACGTTTTTACCAGCTCACGATCTCTGCCATCAGGGAAAATGGTAAAATGACCGGCTTCGTTGCAGGAATCCATTCAATTGATGAACAGATGAAGAAAGAAAAAGAGCATCAGCTCCAGCTGGAAAAACAGCAAAAAGAACTTCAGACAGCTCTTGAAGCTGCTCAGACAGCTAACAAAGCAAAAACAAGCTTTTTGTTCAACATGTCACACGATATCAGAACACCTATGAATGCAATTATAGGCTTCACAAACATGGCTTTAAAGCATCCGGATGAAGAAAAATATGTCAAAGACTGCCTGAAAAAAATACAAATGTCAGGTTCCCTGCTTCTTTCTCTCATAAATGATATTTTGGATATGAGCAGAATAGAATCCGGAAAGATCACGATCAATGAAAACGAAACTGATATATATACTTCTTTCGATCAGATAAAAACCACACTTCTTGAGATCGCTGAAACGAAAAATATTGATCTTAGTTTTATATTTGAAAATATATCAGACAGATACGTTCTTATGGATCTGGCTCTGTGTATAAGGATATTTTTAAATATCATAACAAACGCAGTCAAATACACAAATACAGGCGGCGTTATCACTGTAAAGCTGGAACAGACAGGAAAAGAAAACGGAAAAGGAATTTACCGTTTTACATGCGAAGACAACGGTATAGGGATGAGCGATGAGTTCAGAAAGCATGCGTTTGAAGAATTTGCTCGAGAACAGACTTCAACTGTAAGCGGAATTCAGGGCATCGGTCTGGGTCTGGCATTATGCAGATCATTTACACTTGCAATGAACGGAACTATTGAATGCAGCAGTACGCCCGGAAAAGGAAGTATGTTTACGGTCACTCTTCCATTAACGATCACCAAACATAAAGAAAACCACATTATTGATTATGAAGGAACTGAAACCGATGCCTTCTCAGATGAAAATAAAGAAAAAACAAGTCTTGCAGGAAAGGTCGTACTTTTGGTTGAAGACAACGAGATGAACAGAGAGATCGCCTGCGATATTCTGTCAGATGAAAACATGATAGTTGAAACCGCATCTGACGGTGCTGAAGCGGTAAATATGATGAAAGAAAAAGGAGCCAACTATAATTTTGTCAATAGAAAAATGAAAAAATTTCTGAGAAAATTTTAAAAAATGCTTTTTGGAGATTTGGGTATAGCAAAGCAGACTATCCAAAAATAGCCTTAATGGATAATATAGGGAAATGAGT
>JAZUJY010000245.1:0-8001 GCA_045643005.1 Oscillospiraceae bacterium
GTGTAGGTAAAACATCATTACTTGAGGCAATCGTTGTTTCAGTAAGCAGTTTCTTTTCCGGTGTAACCGGTGTTTTTTCAAAAGGTATTTCACAGGAAGATGTTAGATTTATTTCACATTAATTATCAGCAGCTTCATATAGTATAGAGTATAAAAAGCCTGTTTTACTTAAACCACGTAATTATGGTAATATATAAGTAACGCATAAAATGAAAAGGAGAGTATGATAAGATGCAGTCAATAAAGATGAAAACTCCTCTTGAAGAGCGTGAATGTATAGAAATAGATGGAAGAAAGCTATATTGGATGAGATTAATTAATATGCTGGATGACGAGAGGTGGCATTATGATAATACAGAATATTGTGGTTTAATTTGTCCTTTACAGTATGTAATTGAAGAGTATGTATATGGTGCTGACAGAATATCAGATTATTATATTGATTATGCCGTAAAGGATGGATTAGACATTCCTGCTGACATGAGTTTTCCATCAGTTATATATGATTTCTATCATCAGATAGAAACAAAATTACATATTAATTTATCAGCGGCCTTAGATAAGGCGGCGGAATTGTCAGAAAAAGATTTCAGCAAGCTGTCTGTTAAACGTGAAAGTGAACATCGAAGAAAAGAAACTGTCAGTAAAATTATGGAAGAAATATCCTGCGATACTGATAATATTAATGGAAAGATTTCATGGATCCTATCTGTTCAGGAAAAGAAGAAGACGCTTTCCTATTTTACTGATGAGAAACAGAAAGAGATAGAAAATGCCGCTGCGGAGCTTTGGTGCAGTATCCTGATACACCAACTGAATTATGAGTATATCACTTATGGACAAATGCTTTCTCTTGTACAGGAGGATATTCTTGCTGAAACAGATATTTCTGATTTACTTGCAGTTTATGGTGATAATCGTGATTATGAATGGTATAGTGAAGACTACATTGGAACATCAATTTCAGAAAATACGAAACTGAAAATAGAAGATATTCTTGAAATGGCAGAACCGGTCTTCAGTAAAATTTTAGGCCTTTAATCAGGGGATAAGTGAACGTCAGGCTGATAATAGCAGAAAATTGACAAACTTTACTGAACAGCTTCCTTCAATTAATCAGGAATTGGCAAGAGATGTAATTTGCAAACTGTGACAAAGCTGTAAATCAGATAAGAGAAAACAAGTATGCAGAACAGTTTATCGATGACTGTTATCAAAAGGTCATAAGCTACGGAATAGCGTTTTACGGAAAGTCATGCAGAGTAAAGATGGGCGAAACTGTTTACGCACCTGAAGAATAAAAATACAACAACACAAAAAATAGAACCCGACTTTTTACAGGCGGGTTTTATCTTTTCAGCATCTTCCAAGTCAGCGAAGATGACATTCTTATTCCACGGTCAGCGAATCTGACTGGCCACTTTTCAAGGGGACGGTAATTACTGCGCCAAGGGATAGATTAAGAGACAATGCAGATATATGGGGAATTTGAGTTAAAAGAAGAGTTTTGAATACAAAATCAGGAGGAAATGCTTAAAGTGAGCATTTGAGGGAAAATGGATAATAAGACTTTGGATTTTTATAATAAAAACGCAGATCAGTTTGTTAAAGGAACTGTGTCTGTTGATTTCAGTGAAACGCAGGAGAGATTTTTAAGTGCGTTGAAGGGAAAGAGAGTTCTTGATTTCGGCTGCGGTTCCGGACGTGATACGAAGTATTTTTTAGAGTCCGGTCTGGATGTTACAGCTGTTGACGGTTCAGAGGAACTGTGCAAAATTGCCGGCGAGTATACCGGTATTTTTGTAAAACAGATGCTGTTTGAGGAACTTGATGAGGTAGAAAAATATGATGGAATATGGGCGTGTTCATCTATTCTTCATTTGCCCAAAAATGAGTTAAGATCAGTATTTGGAAAAATGATCCGTGCGCTGTGTGGTGACGGAATAATTTATACGTCGTTTAAATATGGTACCTTTGAAGGTGAGCGAAACGGCAGATTTTTCACTGATTTTACGGAGGATACTTTTAAGGGATTTATTGATGATATTGAAAATGTTGTGATCGAAGATCACTGGATCACGGGGGATGTTAGAAAGGGTCGAGAGGAAGAAAAATGGCTGAATTTGTTGCTGAGGAAGATAGATAAATAAGAATCGGTTTGCTTATACTGTATAAAATGATGCCCCGGAGCGGAGCTTTGATGAGTTCTGTTCCGGGGCTGTTTGGTTTTGGTTAGTCGAACCCCGGAGTGTATCAAAATGCTGATCAATATTAATATAAATATTGACATAACGCATAAAATAGTGTATAATTATAATATAAAAATATTGATATTAACCAATAATACTGATATAAATTGAATTTTGGGTTATATTATTGGCAGTTTACAGGACACACCTATAAAACCGAATATTTTCTTTTATTGAAACCAAGGAGGATCCCAGACATGTTTACAGAAGGAATATACTATTATGATCCCCGCTCAATATCATCAGTTGGTGCTGCTGCATATGCACGAAACAATTCAAACCTGAAATGTATTTCATGCATCGGATGCAAAAATCCGGACAATAATATCAAAGCAATCAGAAACATCACATATTTAATCGATCCTGATACAGATTTCCAGAATATAGTTGTCTATATACTTGACCTGGAATATTCCGAAACAATCGCAAACCTGATAAATGAAGCTACTGCCCTTAAAATGACAGTGGTATGGATCGATAACCACCCTCTTTCAGTTGAGCTGGCAGAAAGCAACGCTCCTTTTTTAAATAACAAGAGACTTCACTATCTGATAAAGGATAATATGTCAACTGTCAAACTGACATATCTTTATCTTTTAATTCAGAAAAATCTGCAGGCTGATCCTGATAAAGCACAATATCGCTTTAATTCGCTTCAAACTGAAAATGATATCATTGAACTGTATGACAACAATATAAATGCATATGTAACCTGCAAATTTCCGCATGTGTTTAACCGAATAGATTCATATGACCGCATGACTGATGAATTTACGGATAACAAATATTTCATCAGGGCTCTGCTGGATATGGATAATCACCCTGAAGCTGCAGAACAGTTCTGGACAGATATCATTGATGAATCATCTCCGGAAGCTGTTAAAAACATGTATTCACAGGTGGATGAAATGATCATGACAGGTAAGGAATCCTCTGCAGCCCTGGGAATCATAAACAGCTACTGCCTGTCACACAAGGCATTTGCCGTAACTTTTGAAGGCTATAACTGTCTTATGGTAAAGCTGCGTATCAACCGATATCCTGAGTTATTTGATGAGTTTATGGATGAATACGATATACTGATAGCATATCACAAGACAAATAGCGGCGCTTTTAACTACTGGGTATATTCATCGTCTGTTGATTTACATGATATATGCAAAAAATATAACGGAAGTGCCAAAAAAAGCGGAAAATACGGAACATTTAAAACAGACCATTCACTGCTTTTGTATTCAGATGTCATAATACAGAAAAGAGTTCAGGCTGAATATGAAGAATATCTTGCTTAAAAGCAGTCACTGAATATTAAACCGGTATTTTCCTGCCAGGTCACCTGATATATATATTCGTCAGCAAAGAATGAACATTTATGATTATGTTACTACACGATTTTTTACGGAGGATGATCAAATATGTCAGAAAGGCAGGATACATCATAGGCACACCCGCGTATTTTAAGAAACACAAGTAAAAAAATATCTGTAAATAATAAAGGAGAAATCGCACATGAATATGGAACTTGCAAAAATAGCACTCACTCTCATATCACAAAATACCAGCTTACTGGATGAGGCAGATTTTCCAAACATCGTTTTTCCTACGATGGGAGGTTATGTCTGGTGGAGAGATCTGGTAAATGTTAACGGATGGAGAATACAGCAGAATTCTATAACCAAACACTGCAGGATCTTAGATCCCGCTGACTACAGAAGAGCCTGGGGTGGTGAAAAAGCTATGACTGAACTTTTTGAAAAATTAGTTAAATGACAGAAGCAAATGATACCGTGAATATAACAACACAGAGGATATCCCCCGCCTCTGCAGGCGGCGGGTTCTATCTTTCCGCTCAGTCGGAGTACAAGCTCCGACTGTTTGGTCAGCGATTCTGCGAATCGCCTCTGCTTGTTAAAAGCAGAGCTTTGAACCCAGCGCCGTCACCTGACGTAAAGCAGATCTATCGTGTCAGAAAGAGCTGGCCTGATGTTAAGTCTCAGACAGGTGCGTATGCAGTATATGATAATGCTGTCAGATCCTGTGCTGAAGGCTATTCAGTTTTCGATGCAAACGGAACTGCGAAGTTTACAAAGCAGAAGGATTATACAGCTATCGCGAAGGAAGTAATTCAGGGAATGTGGGGGAATGGTGCTGAGAGAAAGGCTAGACTTACAGCTGAAGGTTACGACTATGAAGCGGTGCAGAATAAAGTTAATGAGATGTTACGATAAAACGATGCCCGGATGCAGACTCAGTATTATCAGTTAAATGATGGTTATAAACATCATGCCCGGTAAATACTTTTATGTGTAAAGTACAGTGTTTTTATGAATGGTAAAATAATATTGTTAAAAAACGATGCCCCGGAGTAGGAAAAATATGAGTACTGCTTT
The DNA here is from genome assembly GCA_045643005.1 of Oscillospiraceae bacterium. Classification (GTDB taxonomy): domain Bacteria; phylum Bacillota; class Clostridia; order Oscillospirales; family Ruminococcaceae; genus HUN007. Next base: position 4,640 of record JAZUJY010000245.1, read on the forward strand.
GGGGCTGTTATTTCGATAAAGTTTAAGGAAGCACTGATTTATTTATAAATCAGTGAATGGGGTAAGGGGCGAAGCCCCCATTTCCCCAACATCCGAATTTCCTTAAATAATATACTTTTATATTAGCATACTAAAATATTTTCTTTTGGAGAGAAGGAATTTTAAATGGATACTTGTTTAATAAAGTCTGTCAACAATTATTATCCTGATCCAAATGAAAACGTTGTTCAAAGTATTTTTAAGCAATATGAGCTTGTGATCGTGCAAAGTATTATTACCTCATTTGGATTGGATTTTCTGGTAAAGGATAATCACGGCGGTGATGTTGATACTATTTTTAACGTTCGAAAAATTGGAAAAGATGAGAAGATGACTTATAAAAACAGCAAAAATGCAAATGCTTATGCTGATAGAGGCGAGTATGATTCTCATTTGTATCATAGTGCTCCCGGTTACATAGAAAAAAATAAAGCTGTAAATAATCAAAAAAAAGAAGGAAACTTAGTTGATGCGTATACAGGAAATAAAATACCGATAAACGGTAAAACTGATTTGGATCACGTGATTTCAGCTAAAGAGATTCATGAAGACCGCGGAAGAGTACTTTCAGGTTTGAATGGCGTTGATTTGGCAAATAGTGATGAGAATCTTCAGGTAACAAATCCTCACACCAATCGAACCAAGAAAGCTGACAGTATGGAAGAGTTCCTGAATAAAAATGGCGAAGAATATACTGAAGCTGAAAAAAACAGAATGCTTGAAAAAGATAAAGAATCAAGGAAAATATATGAGCAAAAACTAAATAAAGCATATTATACCAGCCCGGCATTTGCAGCTGATGTGGCAAAATCTGCCGGAAAAGTGGGCGCAAAAATGGGATTGCGTCAGCTTTTAGGTTTTGTTTTTGCAGAAATATGGTTTGCTGTAAAAGATGAATTCATAAAATATGACCTTCACTTCAACATTGAAATGGATTTGAGTGTATTTTTCAAAGCTGTTGGTGATGGAGTAAAAAGAGGTTTTGCAAATGCTAAAAATAAATATAAAGAACTGTTTGAAAAGTTTGCTTCCGGAGCTGAGGCCGGAACATTGGCTAGTTTGACAACTACAATTTGTAATATATTTTTTACGACAGCAAAGAATGTTGTAAAAATAATAAGACAATCTTTTGCATCAATAGTAGAGGCAGGGAAAATACTGCTTATCAATCCGGATAATTATCCTTTTGGTGATCGATTAAGAGCTGCTTCAAAAGTAATCGCAACCGGAGCAAGTGTTGTTCTTGGAGGAGTGGTAAGTGAAGCAATAAGTAAGACACCTGTAGTTACTATTCCCTTTATCGGTGAAATAGTAACAACTTTTTGCGGCACATTATGTACCGGGATTTTGAGTTGTTCATTTTTATATTATCTTGACAGGAGTAAGATTATAAATTCAATAGTAGATAAACTGAATAATCTTCACGGGATTGATATAGAAACAGATTACTTCCGAAAAAAAGCTGAGTTATTTGAAAAGTATGCAGCTGAATTGATGAAAATAGATTTAAAGACTTTAAGAAATGAAATATCTGTTTATTCTGATGTGGTTGAGTGTATTGCAAATACCGATAATCCAAAAGAACTAAATACTGTATTGAAAAATAAATTTCAATCTTTGGGGATATCCGTGAGTTGGGAAGCCACTCATGACAGCTTTGACAGTTTCATGAGCGATAATAATTCAAGACTGGTGTTCGAATAATTATGTTTAAATGTAACGAATGCGGCGAATGCTGTAGAAATTTAAAACTATCAGAATTATATTCAGAACTTGATGACGGTACAGGAAAATGTAAGTATTTATCCGGCAACAGATGCAGTATATATTATTCCAGGCCGTTATTTTGTAGGGTTGACGAATGTTATGAGTTATTTTTTAAAGATAAAATGACCAAAGAACAGTATTATGAAGAAAACTATAGGGTATGTGATTATTTACAAAATAAAAGGAGGACTTAATTATGCCTTTACCGCTTATTATTGGAATTGCAGCAGGAATTGCAGGAGTAGCCGGTCTTGGCTCCGGAATAGGCGGAGCTGTAAAAATGAAAGATGCAAATGATACGATGAAGTCTGCAAAACGAAAAATGGAAGACAGTCAGGAGAAATTTAAAACAACAAGCAATAAAACAAATATAATAATGGATGAACTTGGAAAAACCGAGCTGTCAATTATGAAGTCTTTTGAGGATTTTTCAAATCTGATGGAAAAAATTCATAACAGACCTGAGTTCAAAAAAAATAACAATGATAATTCTTTGCCTGAAATTTCCTTAAGCAAACTTAAAGAAGTTTCAATTGGTGCAGGAGTATTATTGGGCGGACTTGGCGGAGCTGTTGCGGGTACCGCCGGAGGTTTTGCAGCTGCAGGAGCAACAACCGCTGCTGTAATGGCTATTGGCACTGCTTCAACCGGTACTGCAATTTCTACTTTGAGCGGTGCTGCGGCAACTAATGCGGTTCTTGCAGCTCTGGGCGGTGGTTCGCTGGCAGCAGGCGGAGGTGGTATGGCTCTTGGAACAATTGTCCTGGGCGGGGCAACATTAGGTGTTGGTCTGCTTGTTGGTGGTGTTATTTTTAATATCACGGGATCAAAATTATCAGATAAAGCTGATGAAGCGTGGAGCCAGGCAAAAAGAGCTGAAGAAAATGTAAATAAAATTTGTGATCATTTAAATAAGTTAGCAGAAATTGCCGAAGAATATACTTCATTATTAAAAAATCTTCAGCAAAAGTATTTAAAAAACCTTGGCACTATGGAATATATAGTAAACACAAAGCGTAAAACAGACTGGAAACGTTACAATAATCAAGAGAAATATACAGTTGAAAATACGGTTTTATTAGTTCAGCTTCTCTATAAGATGTGTAAAGTTCAGTTTGTAAACCAGGCAAAAAAAGAAGGCGAAATCGGTACGATTAACACAAATGATATAGATGATGCTAAAAAAAGTGCTCAGATTTTTTTGGATAAAGCGGCTTGATTGTCGAAGAGAAGCTAAATTTGCTTAATATTGAACATCAATCGAAAAAACTGATTATTATTTTTTTATAAATGTTATTATTCATGAGATAGCCAGTGAGCAAAACTAAATTTGCTCACTGTTTTTCATTTTCAATAGTAATCGTTGACTCTGACGAGTCTCCGATTACTATTGAAAACAGCTGCATATCATAAATTAGGATAAACGCATCAATTTATTGTAACTCACCATTTTAGGTGTATATAACCATAAATAAATTCAGAAAAATTGAATAAAAAGTAAAGGTCGGTTATGTTTGTATAAGCTTATCCGACCTGTTTTTATTCAGAGAATATAA
>JAZUJY010000246.1:0-50880 GCA_045643005.1 Oscillospiraceae bacterium
AAAAGATTTTTCAGACAACATAAAATAAAATACAGAAAAAATGCATAAGACTTCCTGCAAGGACAAACATATGAAATACAGAATGCATATATATATATTTCTTTCCGAGTCCATACAATACAGCTCCGAGTGTATAGCACAGTCCTCCTATGATCAAAAACGCAGTACCTCCTGCTTTAAGAGAAGGCATTATCTGCTTTGATGCAAAAATGATACACCAGCCCAGAATTATATACAAAGCCATGGATACTTTCATGAACTTTTTCATATCGACTGCATTCAAAACTATTCCTAATACTGACAGTCCCCAGACGATACCGAAATAAGTCCATCCGAGTGCAGGGTTTTTTTCGCGAAGAGAAACAAGTGTAAAAGGTGTATACGTTCCTCCGATAAGCAGAAAAATCGAACAGTGATCAAGTACTCTGAACACCCTCTTGGCTTTTAAATGCGGTCTCAGTCCATGATATATACTCGACATGCAATACAAGATAATCATCATTCCGCCAAAAATTGCACTGCTGACAACCGCATAAGCGTTGCTGTGAACAGCTGCAAAAATAACGCAAAGTGTAGTAGCCGTAATACCAAGAGCACCTCCGACTATATGAGATACCATGTTGAATATTTCCTCACCTTTTGTGTATGATGGAATGCCATTATTTTTTCCTGCTGAAATTTCCATATTTTCCTCCATTCTTAGTTCTGACTGTTGTTCAAATTCCTATTTATAATTTTATCATAATTATTAAATAATTTCAACTATAAAAAAACAGTTCGCAAATCAATACGAACTGTTTTTTATTTAATAAAATTATGATCCTTTTATTTCTTAGGTCCGAGTACTACACCTTTTTCCTTGCAGACATACTGCTTGAATTTAGCGAGATCGGCAATATCAACTTCATTATTTGCATCGACATCAGCTGCAAGGAGCTGCTTCTTTGTAAATGTCTTGTTTCCATTCATAAGTCCGATGCTGAGAATAGTGAGGTCGGTAAGATCTGCAGATTTATCGTCATTAAGATCTCCGTACATGAATTCTGTATCTGAAGATACTCCTGAACTGCTGCCTCCTATGGAAATAGTAGTATCATCGCCGTCATAAGGAGTACCGTAAACAAGTTCTCCTTCAAAGTAAAGAGGTATTCTGTCTGTCGGTCCGAAATCCTCTGTAAGAATAAGTCCCTCACGGCTGTAGTCATTTGTAGGATCCCAGTTGCTTGTATATTCAGCATCCTGTCCTACAATAAGACCTACCTGAAGATCTCTCTTTCCGTGCCACAGCGTTCCTGTCCAGTCCATTTCAATGTAATAAACATTGTCTTTAAGATGAATAGGCTGTGAAACCTTTGCAGATTCCTTCATATCAGTTGTTGACTGAACTTCATCATAATAAACCTCAGACTTGACATCATCAATAGTCTGACCTCTCGCAATAAGCTCTGTGATATCAAAATAGTAACGTGCCTTCAGGCTTTCAGTATAAAGATATTTAGGCGGTGTTTTTGTATCATTGTGAACTCTTACACAGAACTGAGTTCTTTCGATGTTTTCCTGAACAATGTTTCCTTCGATCCAGAAAGGCTGACCCGGATCTTCCTTAGGCGGGAAGTCTTCATCAGGCTTCATGTCAGGAGTTCCGTAGTAATAATAGAGACCTGCAAGATCTCCTACGATACCTGCATTGTAGTCAACAGCAACTTCGTTGTATACGTAGTCCTTTGTAATATCTCTGTGCCAGTCCTTCGAGTCAGGTCCGCCGACAAGAGCACCCCAGAGAACATGTGTCTGATCTATAGGATCATCCATTGAGAAAGTTGCAGAGCCATGTGATGCACGGTGATGTGGATGGCTTGCACTGTTTTCGGAATAACCTACAATATATGAACGGTTCATCGGGTTTTTACCCATGATGTATTCCATCTGTCTTTCAGCCCAGTCAGTAAATCCTGTATATTCTTCGCCATCAGCTGCAGTTTCCTTTCTGTATACCATCGCACAGAGACCTGCTGCTGTATTGTAACGGCATGAACCATATTCGTTTACTACTGAAAACTTTTCAGGAGACATGTTGATATATGTATGATCATTAGGATCAACTTCCTTGATATGCTGATAATCCATGTTCCAGATTTCATCAGCAAGTCCGCCTGCCTTAAGATGAGGCTCACCGGACCAGAACTCAAGGTTCCATCTGAATATGAACCAGTCACGTTCATTATCTGTGACCGGTGCAAGTTTAGCAAAAACACCGCCCCATACTGTATCCCAGCAATGAACCCAGATGTTCTGCCATGTACTTCCTGTTGTTTCCATTATACGCTTCAGGTAGCCTGTGTATACATATCCGCCTGTTTCTGTAAGTTCAGAGGTATCAACAGCGATAATATGATCAATATACTCCTGATCGCCTGTTATTATGTTGAGCCATACAGCAGCCCATGAAAGTTCGTCATAGTCATAGCTTGAAGTGTAGAAACCGCCATCGTATCCGAGACTTAATACTTCATTGCTGTCATCAGCTTCTTTATGTGTTTCTCTTGCAAAATCATAAAGAGCTATAGCCTTCTTAAGGCTCTCCTCAGCGTATTCAGGCTCTGTATCCTTAAAGTTAAGATAATTGATAGCAAGTGATGCGGCAGCACCGGCACACATATCAGAAGCAGGTGTGTCAACAGTTGCAAAATATGCAGGTCTTGCAAAGTTCAGAAGCATCTTTGTATCCTGAAGTTCAGGAGGACACCAGTAGTTATGGTCATTGTTTCCTTCACCTACCTGATAGCAGAATGCAATAAGCTTGCCATCCTCATCAAGGTATGTTCCCTTCATATAGAAGTCGTTGAACCAGTGAAGAATATCTTCCATGTGTTCCTGAGTTCCTGTATCTTTATATGCATCGCGGAATTCATAATAGCCCCATCCGAGAGTAGATGCGGCATATGTTCCCGGAAGACCAAACTTAACATGGTCGCCTGCATCATGCATACCGCCGCCGCAGTCTATAAATCCGTCACCATCAGGATCAAGAATATCTTTGTACTCATCAATGAATTCCTGGGATAAGTTAGTGCCGAACTTTGCATCTGCGCCTTCTTCTGTAACCGGCTTAAGAGGAATGTTATAGTCCTCTGTATGGCAGTCTCCTCTCCATTCAAGACGTTTTAATTTTTCTCCCGTTACAGGATCTTTGTCATATCCGCACTTGTTTGCATCATAAAAATAAAGAACATACTGAAGTGCTTTTGCAAAATTTACTTCAACGTCATCGTAGCTGAATGAATCAGGATCCGGATAAACAATTTCATCCTCATATATTTCCGGTGGTTTTTCACCTGCATCAGCAAAAACAAAATTTACAGCTGCCGTATTTGAAAACAGTACAGCACCTGCTGCAGCTGCAAAAACTCGCTGCCATAATTTTCTCTTTTTCATTTCGCACAACCTTTCAAAAATAATTCAAAAAAAAAAAAAAAAATACACTTCACTTATCACATCACTATTTTCATTATACACAAATTATATGGATAATTCAATCTTTTGTAAACGAATTCATATAGCTATAATCTCATATAATTATGGTCAAAAATGATATAACTGTAGACTAAATTTAAATAAAAAGTGTAGTTTTATCTCAATAAGCTTAGTAATTTACTAATAAAAATGTATTTATTGTACAAATCAGATGTATGTATACTGTAACTTTCAACAAACTTAAATTCATATGCAACATTACAGTACTTCGATCCCACTATATTATCAAAGCGCTTGAACAGTACGTAAAACAAAATTATTAATAAAAACGGAGGATAAAAAAATGAATAAACCAACAACTAAAAAAACAATTGCTGCAACTCTTATTTTAAGTTCACTGATTCTTTCATCCTGCGGAATACAAAAGTCAAATGACACAGCTGCTGTTTACAAAGGCTCACAGTCAATTGATGCCGTAAAATCAAGCAATACTGCAAACTATTCAGATGAAGCTGCAAATTATTATGACGAAGAAGAATATTATTACAACAGCGATCTTACCAATGAAGTTGAAGCAGCAGAAGACAACAGCTCTGAACTGCCTGACTACAATAATACAGGTGATGAATCAATTTCAAAGGAAATGCTTGTTTATAAATGCAGCATGAGCATTGACGTTCTTGAATATCAAAAGAGTATCGAAGAATATAAAAAGCTGACAGAAAAATACAACGGATTTATAGAATGCGAAAATTTCAGTGACGGTGGTTCAAGTTCAAAATGGATATATGAAAACACTGAAAAATTCTCAACATATAATGCAACAGTCAGAATTCCAAGCAAGGATTATAATAATTTCTGCAGTGATCTTGAGAAGATAGGTGATCTCAGAAACAAAACTGCTTCTGTTGACAATCTCAGTCAGGAGTATTCAGATCTCAATACAACACTTAAGGTATATGAAGCAAAGGAAAAAAGATATATAGACTTACTGAGCACCATCAAAGAAGATCAGTATGCCATAGAAGTTGAACGTGAACTTACATCTATTCAGACAGAGATCGCAAAAATCAAAACAAGAATGAAATCTATTAAGGATGATGTTGCGTATTCATATATAGATGTCAGAATATCAGAAGTAAAAGAATATACGGAACACGTTGAACCTCCAAAGACAAAAACATTTGTTGACAGGCTGAAAAACACTGTAACAGATACTATCTACGGATTCCTTAACTTCCTTGAAGATCTTCTTTTCTTCCTTATAGAAATACTGCCATATATTCTGATTTTCGGAATACTGTTCATTATCCTGAAGAAGATACTCAAAGCATTAAAGAAAAAATCAGCAATAAAAAAAGAAAAGAAAAAATCAAGTTCAGATAGTATTGACAAAACAAAAGAAAACGATCAGGAGAAAACTGAAGACACAGAAGTATCAGACAAATCAGAAAACAAATGATCATTAATAAAAACGGTGTTTCGCATGATCAATGGGAACACCGTTTTTTTATTACGCGTGGACAAATATGACAAAAATAATTATAAATGTATACTTATTTGGTAATCAATTCACACATTTATTATACCCTGCTTTTTTTTTAAAAAAAACTCTTGACAAAGCACTTTCCTGCTGGTATAATATAATAGTCGCTTGTGAGAAAGACCCACAACGCGGATGAGGTATTAGCTCAGTTGGCAGAGCATTTGACTTTTAATCAAAGGGTCTGGGGTTCGAATCCCCAATACCTCATTTTTAGAACTGATGAATTTTATTCATCAGTTTTTTTTACAGATATTTTTATACAGATATAATTATACCCGTTAATTATAAAAAATTAACGGGTACTTTTTTATTTCTTTTTTGAAGTATTCTTTTTTATAATAAGAAAACCAATAACTGAAACTACTCCTATCAAAGGCTTGATAAGTTTTTTAAAAAATGTTTGTTTTTTGTCTTCCATACATCTGAACTCCTTTAAAATGAAAAACACTACTGAACATTTAAACCATACTGGGAACACAAAGCTTCTATTCTGTTTCTGTATCCCTGTCCGACAGTATTCATCTTCCATCTTGAATTATATCTGTATAAAGTCATAAAAATAATAGTTGTTTCGGCAAACAGATCAAAAGCTGAATACCGATAGATCTCTCTCTGGTTAAGACAAACAGAAATAAACGGCTCGGACACTTTCGAAAAATTATCGTTTTCTTTAGGCTTATAAATTGAAAACACAAACACGATCTTCTCTATATCATCAGGAACCGAATTCAGTTCAATACTGAATGAAGCATCGTTATTCATTCTTACAGCATTGTTTCTTGAAAAACGATTTCCAAAATAAACAAAATCCTCATCACGTGTCGTGGTTTCATTTTTATTTAAAAGAAAAACATAAGGATCAATATCCATCTGTTTATAAAGGCCACGGCATCCCATTATGACTGAAAACATTTTATCAGCAATATTATCAATAAAAATTCGTTCTCCTCTTTTTAAAATGTACGGAGACGGAGCTCTTTGAACAGGAGCCTTTGAAATCATCGGAGGCGCATTTCTGTACTGATTATACGCAACATTCGGCATCTGCTGCGGAGCAATATTCCCCTGCCCATAATTAATATTCTGCCTGTTGTTTGCTGCATTTTGCTGAGGACTGTTATAACGGTTATTTATTCGGTTATTGTTGGCTTCAGCAATTTTCGCTGCATTGTTTCCTGAATTTGTATAACGATTGTTGTCATAATCTGAAAAAGGATCAGGATCAAGCATTTTTAATTCCTTAACCGGAGCATTTTCAACATGAGGAACAGCAGGGATCTGAGACGAAAGATCGACTAAATCATGGTTTACAGATGAAGGATCTATCTCGCTGATAATTTTATCACAACATTTTTCGCCATTGTTCTCAGCAAGCCCTGAAAAATAGTATTTTCTTATGAATCCGGTGTTCAGAACAAGATCTCCGTAAATAAATGTCTTTGGAGGCATTTCTCCTGTTCTGAGCTTTATTTTATTTATTCCAAATGAATAAGAAGTATTTTCGATTTGAATATCTTTGACACTAACAGATATCGTAGGCGATACCTTGGGAATGTACAGATCCAAAATAAAAGAATTTTCAAAATCAGCACAAAAATTACCAAGTTTGATCTGCCTGCTGATTTCCGGAACTGAATCTTCATAACCAAATCCATGAACCGGTCCGTAAATTTCAATATTTTCGTATACAGTATCTTTGTGTTCTGTTGACACAGAAAAACAATTTTCATGTGAAGCAACAAGCTCAACATGAATATTTTTTAAAACAACATTTTCTGAATTAATTGTCAGTACTGTATCATTATCATTCCATAAAGTTGTGTTTGATCCTTCAATCGTACAAGGTCTGCTGACTGAAAAAGCTCCCTTGTATTCTCCCGGCGGGAGAATAACCACATCCTGATCTGAATCTAATAACTTCTGAATATTGGTTTCCATTTTTCCTCCAACGCTATCCTGTAATAATTCCGGAAAGAAGCGACAATACAATTCCCACAACCATAAATACGGAAATAACACTTATATATGCGATCTGATACCTAAGCAGCGGAATCACGTTTACAAGATATTTGCTCTTGTCCCTGAACAGGTTAAACCCATTCTTTTTCCAGTCATATAATATTGTAAAATATAAAATTACACCTGTAATGATGGTTGCTATACTTTTATAATTACTTGGAACTACAAAAAACAGTACTATCTGTATGATAAAAATAAAAATTTCAACTTTGTCTTTCACAGAAAATTTAAAGCTTTTTTCTCCAAGGTAATCTGTTCTGTACAATTTGTCAAGATACACAACAGCTGCATGTGAATCATTAAAAAACAAAAAGTGAAGTTCATTTCCATTAGTCTTGTCTCCGAAAGTCAAATGAACAACAGCGCACTCACCGCTCGGAAGCAAAAACAGATAATCACTTTTATCTTTTCTCTTTGCAAGTACATCCGCAGATGACGAATACTTATGAATATGCAGACGAGGATTACCGCCTGTTTCTGCAAGGAGCTCCGCTTTCGCAAGTTCGCATTCCTCTTCATCAGGCAAATACCAGTTGAATGAATCATCGAAAGATTCAATAAACTGTCTTATATATTCTCTTTCCACAAAATAATCCGTCATTATTATCACCTCACCGGCAGAATAAAAGCTAATATATACTCTATTTTAATTATACTAAATTAATGTTGATTCGTCAACATTCTGCGTTTAATTTTTGTAAAAATAGTTTAACATTTTTGTATTTTAACAACAAAAAAATGTCTCCTTCTTATTCAGAAAAAGACATTTATTTTATTTATCTTTTTATATTTTTCAAACTACTGAAATATCAGAGTGAAGTCATAATTTTATATACAATATCGTCTGTCATGACTTCGCCCGAATGTCTGTCTTCAATAAGAACACAAAATGCAATAGGATGCTCAGGATTTGTGTCAAAGCCGGTAAGAAGTGAGTTTTCTTCCTTTCCATCCTTCATCTGTGCTGTTCCGCTTTTCAAACCGAGGGAATATCCTGCGATATTTGTATAACGTGTACCGTTCGAGACCATAATATCCCTGACATACTTCGCGGTCTCGGAGTCAAAAAGCTTTTCAGTATATTCAGTTTCAGCCTGATTGTCAACTGTACCGTCTATACGGGTCGTATGATTTATCATATGAGGCTTTGTGGCAATTCCTGTTTCATTTGCTATTGCACTCTGAAGCATCATCAGCATGCACGGACTGACCATTGTCTCGCCCTGACCTATATATCCCCACTGAGTTGAAAATTCGTTTTTGTCCTTCAGAACAGTCGACGCAGTCTGAACAGACATATTATTTATTTCAAGCTTCATTGGTGTAGATTCATTTACTGAATAACCAATATTTCTGAGTGATCTGATGGTATCATCGAGGCTGAAATCCGGATCTGCAACAAGCTGAGCAAAAAACGGATTACAGCTGTTTCTGAAGCCTTCGGCTATATTCTGCATCCCGTGACCTGAAGGAGTATGACAAATAATATCCTGATCATAGGCATTTCTATATGAGCCGGAACAGTTATAGCTTTTTGAATTTAAAAGCTCCTCGCTCATAGTCTCCCTTGCTGCTATAAGTGTTGCAATTTTTTGCGTTGATCCGGGAGGAAATTTAAAGAAGTTTTTATTAAGAAGACTTCCATCTTCAAGATTTTCAAAACCGTTAAAAGGATTTAAACCGGGTCTGCTGACACAGATATAGACATCACCTGTTTTGTAGTTATACGCCATTGCAGCTCCGTTCTTACCTTGAAATGCGTTATAAACAGCTCTGTTTGCTTCATGATCAAGAGTGGAGTAAATGGCGCATTTTCCTTCGCTGCCCTTGGAGCCGAGGGAAAAAGTATAATTGTTCAGATACTGAAGATTTTCTGAGACAAGAGTATTTGTCATCTGATTTGTATCAGTGCCTATTATATTGGCTATATCATCAAAATAATCGCTTCCGTATTTCTCAGGAGTCGCTTCCTGATCAAATAAAATATTTCCTCTCCTGTCATAAACATATCCAAGAATAGCTTCATTGGAATTTATTATGTAAAATGAAGATTCTCTGTAGAGCTTAAATACAAGAATACCCACGCCTAAGCAAAAGAAAGCAATGATCAGGCTTATTATCCTGAGATTTCTGTTTATGCTTTTCAAAATTACCTTGCTCCTTTCCTTGGATTTACCTTTTTCGGAGTCTTTTCAACTATGTTTCTGACAAAATCAGGAGACTGTGTTGCCCTGAGCATGCCAATCAGAAATCCGCTGGTTACCATTGAAGTACCGCCGTTTGAAAGGAACGGAAGTGTAACACCTGTAAAAGGAATAAGGTTGCATGAACCAAATATATTTAAAGACATCTGAATAATAAATACTGCAGTAACACCTACTGCTACAGTTCCGTGATAATAGCATCTCGGAACATTAATAATTGTTGTAGCGAGAAGAACGATAAGGAGAGCAACAAACAGAAGAGAAGCAAGAAGTCCCCATTCTTCAGAAACAGAAGAAAATACGGTATCTGTATTGAATGCAAACGAGTCAACAGTATAAAGTGTACCGTGTCCGGGTCCCTTTCCAAACCATCCGCCTTCTGCTATGGCGATAAGTGCTTCACACTGCTGATAACCATCACCATATCTGTCAGCCCAGATATCAACGTATAATCTGTCCTTTACATATCCCGGAGCAAACTTTATGGCAATCAGACCGGCAGCTGCAACAACTGCGCCTAATGCTATTATTCTCTTTTTAGAAAACTTAGCCTTTGGATAACACATTCTGTTAATTACAGCACATCCTAAAATACCTGCAAACATAGGAATACTTCCGAGGTCACGGCACCACCACTGAAAACCCATTATAAGAATACCGAACAGAACCATTGCAATATTGTTCGGTGCGATCCTGAAGATCCAGATCTGCTTTTTGTCCTGCTGTTTTTTTAATGATGTGGCACATATAAGAATAAGAAGCGGCTTTAAAAACTCAGAAGGCTGCAATGATATACCGCCTATATTGATCCACATGCTTCGTGAACCGGCAAAGACAACTATAACGATCATGATCACAACAGATGCAATATAGTAAAATATTTTGTACTGCTCAGACTTGAAGCTGTTCCTTGTAGTCAGAAAACCGATTATATAACAGAAAACACCTGCGACTATAGTAACAAAATGTTTCAGGTCAAGACTTATTCCTGCAAAGCAGGACTGAAAAATAAGACTGATATTCAATATAAGGACCAGCAATATATCTATAGCATGATTATCCTGATCCAGAGCATCAAAAATAACAAAATAAATCAGATCTGATGCAATTACTGCTACTGAAAGCTTTAATATTTCCAATGCTTTAACATCTTTGCCATTTAACAATACTGTTCCGAGAAATACTATATGAGTTAATAAGACCAGCATTTTTAACACAAAGTATCCCGGTCTTTTACTTTCTCTGCTCATATTCCGGATCCTTTACTTTTTTTAATACAAAACTCATAGCTCCAAGCTTTATCTCATCGCCTGCTTTTACTACAGCTGATTTTATTTTTTTTCCGTTCAGAAATGTTCCTGACTTTGAATCAAGATCATCAAGCAGAAACAACCCGTCTGAAAAAGTTAATACAGCATGATATCTCGAAACTGAAAGATCGGTAAATCTGATATCTGCAGAACGATGTCTTCCGAGAAGAACCTCACTGTTCTCTATCGGAATCACTACATCTCCATAAACAATTGCAACATCTCCGAATTTTCGTCTCCACTTATAATCGCTGTATTTTTTTTCGCGAAAACACTTGAATATAATAAGCAGAAGACAAATATTTACAAGAAGAAGAGCAACTGAACAGGCTATTCCTTTATATGTAACTATCTGCTCGGAAATACCTCTCAGAAATTCTGAAAAGGTTTCCTGCATTTGCTTTATTTCCATTTTCTCATATCCTTATTTTACAACGTAAAAATCACATCCGGCACTTTCAAAATCTCTGACTGCAGCAGTAATATTTTCAGCAGACATACCTTCTGAAAGAATACACGGTACAGGCTTCATGTTTCCGGCATTTGCTTTCATGTTTGAATAAAGCTCAGCGGCACCTGCAGTTGCGATATCCCCTGCATTTACAGAAACCATCAGTGACATTTTTCCAAATTCAGACGGATCTGTCATCACTTCAGCAGTTTTATTTACCAGATCATTGTAGGAAACTGAAAGAAGTGTCTGTGCATGGTTGTTCTTTGCTTTAGAATCAAGTGTGTTGATAAGATTTGAAAGACCTTTGTAACGGTCAGGTCCCTGAACAACGGCACCAATATAACCAAGATCCTTTTCTCTGAAAGGCGGGAAATAGGTATCTGTGCAGATAACAGCTTTTACACCGGCTGAGGTGATCTCATCAACTATATTTGAAAGATAATCAATTGTAAGATCAGAAAACGGTGAAGTCCATGGTTTTCCGCCGCTTTCATACTTGTTGTCCAGCCACTCACCTGTTACTCCGTCATCAAACTGATAAGCAGATTTTTTATAAGTACGCGGATAAATATTATCAGCAATGGTACTTATCTCTGCAACAGGTACAAATCCTGCACTGTTGATCACTGAAACGAGATCGGCAATAGACGCACCCGAAGCAATAACACCGGAATTTCTTGCTGACTCAACGTTTGAGTTATAGTAAAGAGTACCGCCTGTAACTTTTAAAGGAAGAACGATGCAGCTGAAACCGTCAACTGTTTTCAGTCTTTCTTCAAGAACTGAAGGATCCGAAAACTCAGAGACCTGCAGATAATAACAGCCGCCTTTTCCTTCAAAATCCGGAATGGTCGTTGCTGTTGTTGTCACTGCCTTAGTAGTGACTTTGGTAACAGGCTTTTCTGTCTTTTTAGTCACGGCAGATGTCTGTGCAGGAGTTGTAACTTCTTTGGAAACTTCTGTAACAGCCGTTACTTTTTCATTTGAAATATTGTCTATATCAATTTTTGAATAATCAGAAGATGACTGATCTTCAAGAGTAACTGAATTATTGTCTTTTTTCAGTGATTCCATTAATTTGTAAAAAGGTTTTCCTACAGCATAATAGCCGAACATACTAAGGATGAATAATACAGAACATGTTCCGATAACTGAAACGACCTGATTTGAGTTCTTTCTTTTTTTCTTTCTCTGTTTATAAATTTTCATTCCTTTGTTTTTTTTCATAAACACTTCTCCTTAATAAACTCATTTTAAACTTTCAACTGCTGCTTTCATGGACGATGCATTAAAAAGGTAGCTTCCGGAAACAAAAACATTTGCTCCTGCTTTTTTTACATCGTCGATCGTTTTATCATTTATTCCACCATCAACCTCTATATCAGTATCAAGACCATGTTCATCAATAAAGCTCCTCACTTCTTTGATCTTATCAAGAGTTTCCCTTATAAATCCCTGTCCTCCAAATCCGGGTTCAACAGTCATAACGAGAACCATATCTACAAGCGGAATAAATTCATAAACAGAACTTACAGGAGTTCCCGGTTTAATTGAGATCCCTGCTTTAATTCCGCAGCTTTTTATTTTCTTTATCGTTTCAAGAGGATCACTTTCACTTTCAAAATGAAATGTAATGCAATCGCTTCCGGCTTTAACAAACTGCCCGATATATTTCAAAGGATCTCTGATCATAAGATGTACATCCATAAACAGGTCAGTACCTTTATCAAGCGACTGCAGAACCGGGATCCCAAACGAAATATTATCTACGAAACAGCCATCCATAACATCAAAATGAAGCATATCAACTCCACTCTGTTCCATTCTTTTACATTCGGATGACAAATTAAACATGTCTGCACTAAGCACAGATGCTGATATGTAATAATTCAAAATGCAGGCCTCCAAAAAAATAATCATACATTTTATATAATACCTTATTTTCAAAAGAAGGTCAACACAAAAGTATGATTATTAAGAAAAATTTAATTTATTAAACACAACATTTCCAATATAAAGGGAGAACGCCTTGTTCAAAGAACAAGGCGCCCTAAAGGAGATATGAGAAAAACACTATTTATAGGATAATTTCAAAAATTAATAATGATAAAGAACAGGCTCTGCTCGCTTGTCTTATCATATATATATTATAGCATACATGTGCAGATGTGTCAATACTTCATAAATAATTTAAACAATTCAATATGTAATTTTGTTATTTTGAACAAAAAACATATATATCATTGTAATCATTTAACTGCACATTAACAATAAAAGTATTTTAAAGTACTATAATTATCTTGTATAGAAAGGAAATTTATTTTCAATTGCCTGTTTTCCAAAATCGTCTGCAACTGATGCAACTGAAATTCCAAGATTTTTTCTGTATGGCTTTGCATGCTCTGCTATCTGATCAAACAGATCTTTTTTGACATCTTCATCCTTTTCCTCACAATTGTCATAGTCAACAATAATCAGGAAAGAAATATCATTGCCTCTTCTCATCATTCTGATATAGGCATTTTCAACTGTACCGTTTTCATCAAAAAAGTCCTTTAATGAATCAAGCAGATCCTGTGGATATTCTTTAGCGTCTCCGAGCATATACTGGTTATTGTTCGGAATGTTTTTTCCTGCATCGAATAAAGCTTTAAGAAGTTCTCTCGGCATGATCAGGTTTGAGCCGAAAGGATCTATAACAAATCCGGCAGGACCATTTTCGTCAGAACAGATTATAGACAGATACTGATCAAAATTTGTAACTATTGTCTGAAGCTTTTCATCTTCTCTGAATTTGATAAGTTCTTCAAAACTGGTGAACGCAGGAAGAAAAGTTTTCCCGTCTTTCTGTGACAGCATCATAAAATTGACCCTTGTATTCTCCGGATCAGCTTTATCTGCTTCAAGTCTTTGGAATTTTCCGTTTTCATCCTTAACTTCTATGATCGCAGGAGAGATCAAAACTGCTTTTCTGAGCTGAGCAACGAATGCGATCTCATTATCCTTGTTCTGAGGATCTTTTTTCAGCTCTTCTATCGCTTTAATCAAATCAGGGTTTTCAATTTTTCTGATATCCGGTCTCTTATTTTCTTCCATTCCAACACCTCATCCACTTTTTTAATTAATAATTCTATAAAATGCTATCAAATTGAAACAGCTTCTGCTACTTCAAAAAGATCCATAGGAAATTCCTTCTTCATTGAAAGTGCTTCCTGAATATCATAATCAACTACTTTGTTGTTCTGCATAGCAACAACTCTGTTTCCTATACCTTTTTCAAGAAGACATACAGCATAGAATCCCATCTGTGAAGCAATTACTCTGTCTTTTCCTGTAGGAGAACCGCCTCTCTGAACATGTCCGAGAATAGTTGCTCTTGATTCGATTCCTGTTTTCTCTTCAAGGGTCTTTGCAAATTCTTCTGTATGACCAACACCTTCTGCTACAATAACAACAAATGATTTTTTGCCGTTTGCGAAGGATTTTTTGATTTTCTCAGCTATCTTGTCGATATCATACGGTTGTTCGTTTGTGATGATCGCAGTTGCACCGCATGCTATGCCTGCATTTATTGCAATATAACCTGCATGTCTTCCCATTACTTCAACTACTGTGATTCTCTGATGAGATGTTGAAGTATCTCTCAGTCTGTCTATCATATCAATTGCTGTATTTACTGATGTATCATAGCCAACAGTATATTCTGTACATGATATATCATTGTCGATGGTTCCCGGTACACCTACACATGGGATACCAAACTTTGAAAGATCAGCACCGCCTCTGAAGGAACCGTCTCCGCCGATTACAACTATACCGTCAAGTCCGTGTTTTTTGCAGATCTCAACTGCTTTTTTAACTACTTCAGGTTCTTTGAACTCCTGACATCTTGCAGTATATAAAAATGTACCACCTTTATAAATAACATCAGAAACAGAATTTTCTGTAAGTTCTACAAATTCTTCATTTAAAAGACCAACATAGCCTCTCTGAATTCCAAGCACCTTCATTCCTTTACTGAGTGCCGTTCTTGTAACAGCTCTTACAGCAGCATTCATTCCCGGGGCATCTCCGCCGCTTGTTAATACTCCGATAGTTTTTATCATATTAAATACTCCAATCCGCCTTACAGGCTATTTTATTATATGGTTCTGTAGTCAGGAATTTTTACCATATCCAAGTCCTGTTTTACATTTGTGACATATCACCTTAAAAAACGTCCACTATATATTTTACTACATTTCTATTGTTTGTCAAGAGTTTTTTTCCATTTGTAGTTAAACTGTTAATAATTATATTGAACCTAACAAAATCATATAAGAGCTATTTCATCATGTGAAAACATTTTGTATAATTTTTGTACATTATCGTGTTTTAGTTCTATCTTTAAAACTGATTTCGGCGATATTATTTTTCTTGTTTCTGAAATAAAAAAGCAGACATCATTTGTTCCTTTATCATCTGCAAGGGTCGAAACAAGAGATATCGCAGAATTCAATCCTGACAAGGTGGTTTTTATGCATATTTTCTTTGCACTTACAAATCTCGGAAAATCATCGCTTCCGATTATCAGATCCGCAGACGCAGTTCTCTTTACGGAAGATTCCTTCACTGTTCCGGACAAGTAAACTGCATTTCCGGGGACAAGTGTTCTTTCATTTGAATTATATACTCTCGGAAATACTGCACATTCTATCATACCACTCATGTCCGAAACAGATGCAAAGCACATTTTATCTCCTTTTTTTGTAACATGCTTCCTTATGTTTTCAACTATACATACAAAAGAGATCCTCTTTCCGTCAGGATATTCATTTTCATTATTATCAATAATATCCATGATATTGTCAGTCCTGAGAAGCTTACACATATCTGAATATTCGGAAAGCGGATGACCGGAGAGATACATGCCTGCTGATTCCTTTTCCATATTCAGAAGCTCTTTGAACGAATATTCTTCAGCATAAGGGATATCAGGTTCATCTGTTCCTGCACAGCCTCCGAACATATCAAGCTGACCTTCGATGATCCCGTTCATATTTCCTGACTCCATAAAGGTTTCAAGATTTTCGAGCATCATGCGTCTGTTGTATCCAAGATCATCAAAGGCTCCTGCTTTTATCAGACTTTCAGTCATTTTCCTCGTTATCATCTTTCCTTTGTTTCTTTTGCAGAAATCAAACAATGAAGTGTATCTGCCGTTTTTGCGTTCACGAATAATATCTTCAACGATGCCTGAACCAATATTTTTGATCGCTGAAAGACCGAAGCGTATCCCGTCATTCTCTGCAGTAAAGCTAACCTCACTTGTATTTACGGACGGTTTAAGCATTTTTACACCTTTTGAGGTACACTCATCCATGTAAAGAGCAAGCTTTCCCGGATTGTTCATTGAACTGGTCATCAGTGCTGCAAAATATTCTTTAAAGTACTTGCATTTGAGATAGGCAGTCTGATAGGAAAGATAAGCATATGCAGCAGCATGGGATTTATTGAAGGCATATGATGCAAATCCGGTCATTTCATCAAAAATGCTCTCTGCCGTTTTCAGATCTATTCCGTTTGCAAGAGCACCGACACAGGATTTTCCCTTGTCTTCGTCCTGAATGCCGTAAATAAAATTGTGTCGTTCCTTCTCCATCTCCTCATGCTTTTTCTTAGCCATTGCCCTTCTGACAAGATCGGCTCTGCCATACGAATAACCTGCAAGAGTTCTGCATATCTCCATTACCTGCTCCTGATAAACTATGCATCCATATGTCACATCGAGGATATTTTTTAACATAGGGTGTTTGTAAACGATCTTTGACGGTTCGTTCTTGTTTTTTATATACTGCGGTATTGAATCCATCGGACCCGGTCTGTAAAGAGCAAGTGCTGCAGTCAGGTCATCGATGCATGAGGGCTTAAGCCTTGTTATGAGCGACCTCATTCCCTTGCTTTCAAACTGGAACACACCTGTCGAATCACCTGTACAAAGCATCGAATAGACCTCTCTGTCATCAGTCGGAAGAGTGCTCATATCAGGTTTTATCCCCTTTTTTCCAAGGATCTCAAGACATCTGTCTATGATGGTAAGGTTTCTGAGCCCGAGAAAGTCTACCTTTAAGAGTCCGAGACTTTCAAGTACAGACATCGGATACTGAGTTGTGATCATATCATCCTTGCTGAGTCTCAGAGGAACATAGTCACTGACAGGAGCATCCGAAATGACTACTCCTGCAGCATGTACTGATGCATTTCTCGGCATTCCCTCGAGCTTAGACGCAGTATCCATAAGCCTGTGGACATCACTGTCACTGTCATAAAGCTCTCTGAGTTCTTTTTTCTCCAGAGCCTTTGAAATAGTCATGTTAAGGTCATCAGGTATCAGCTTTGCTGCCCTGTCCACGAGCTCGAACGGCATTCCCATCGCTCTTCCCGCATCACGGACAGCACTTTTCGCTGCCATCGTATCAAACGTTATTATCTGAGCTACCCTGTCAGCTCCGTATTTTTTTATTACATAATCAATGACCTCAAAACGTCTTTCCACACAGAAATCTATATCAAAATCTGGCATACTTACACGCTCGGGATTTAAAAATCTCTCAAAAATAAGATTGTATCTCACCGGATCGATATCTGTTATCCCGATACAGTACGCACACAGACTTCCGGCTCCGGAACCTCTTCCCGGTCCCACGGGTATTTTTCTGCTCTTTGCATAATTTATAAAATCCCAGACTATAAGATAATAATCGACATATCCCATCTGAGAAATTACGTCGAATTCATATTCGAGTCTCTCTCTGATCTTCTCATCAGGAGAGCTTCCGTATCTTCTGAGCAAACCTTCCTCACAAAGCTTTTTCAAATATCCGGCGTTGTCAGATATTCCTTCTTTTTCGTAAACGGGAAGTCTGGTTTTTTCTTTTTCTATTTTAACATTGCATCTGTCAGCAATTTCTGATGTAACAGCAACGGCTTCAGGTATCATCCTGAAGATATTAAGCATTTCATCTTCGCTTTTCATATAAAACTCATTTGAAGGAAAAGAAAATGCATTTTCATCATCTACAGAGGTTTTTGTCTGTATTCCAAGCAAAACCTTCTGCACTGTACTGTCGGACTTTTTTATATAATGAACATCGTTCGTTGCGGCAAGCCTTATTCCTGTCTCCTTTGAAAGGCGCATCAGAAGCGGCATTATCCTTCTCTGGTTTTCAAGGCCATGATCCTGGATCTCAAGAAAATAATTGTTTTCTCCGAAGATTTCAGAATACTCCTTTACTGTTTTAAGTGCGGACTCATAGCTTTCGTTTAAAAGCTTATCTGCAATCTCCCCGAAAATACATCCGGACAGACAAATAAGACCTTCGTGATATCTGACCAGAAGTTCCCTGTCAACACGAGGTCTGCCGTAAAATCCGCTTATAAAAGACTCTGAAACCAGCTTCATAAGATTATGATATCCCTTATCATTTTCACACAGTAAAATAAGATGATAGGGAGATGAATCGAGAGTTTTTACTCTGTCATGTCTTGTTCTTCGCGCTGTATAAACCTCACACCCGATAATCGGCTTAATTCCGTTTTTCACTGCTTCACTGTAAAAAGCAGCCGCACCGTACATAACGCCGTGATCGGTTATTGCACATGCGCTCTGACCAAGCTCCTTTGCTGCACTTACTATATCACTTATCCTGCATGCACCGTCAAGAAGACTGTATTCGCTGTGCAGGTGAAGATGAACAAATCCACTCATATTTATTTATTCTCCCTGAGATTTTCTGCAATGGCAGCTATTCTCTTAAGTCTGTGATTTACAGCCGACCTTCCTATAGGCGGATCAAAGACTTCACCCAGTTCCTTTAAACTCATTTCAGGATTGTTTATACGAACATATGCCATTTCCTGCAAAGCCTTCGGAAGTGTGGACAAACCTAATTTTTTGTCGATCAGCTCTATATCCTGTTTCTGTTTGACAGCTGCATCTATCGTCTTGCTGCAGTTGGCAATTTCACAGTTGTTGACTCTGTTTACCCTGTTTCTGATATCCTTGACTATCTTGACGTCCATAAGCTCAAGAGTTGAATTCTGTGCACCCATAAAAGTCAGAATATCTTCTATGTTTTCACTTTCCTTAAAATACAGAATATATGAATTTTTACGCATCACAAGCTTGCACTGAAGACCTATCGATGAAAAAACAGCAGCCATATCATCATACAGCTGCTTTGTGGGTACCACAAATTCCAGATGATACTCATTTTTAGGATTTGTAACACTGCCGCAGCTTAAAAAAACACCGGCAACAAAACTTGAAAGGTTGTTGTTGTCGATATTCTGAAGATCTATTTCCCTGTTTTGAAAATCTATTCTGAATACCTCACTGATTTTTCTCCTTGAAGCTTCGTCCTTAACAGAAAAAGAATACAGTGATGTTCCGTTTTTTCGTTCGAATACTTCCTTCGAAACAGCTACATTTTTCTTAAATATCTCAGATGTGTAATCAGCAAAAGCCTTAGCCGCATCAGCACTTTCACACTGAAAGCAAATCTCTTTTTCATTTGCTTTTTTACAGAAAATGATCATTCCGTACAAGCAGGCAAATTTTTTGTCCTTGTCTGTGATCGCTGAAATAATTTCAGATTTTACTTCATTTGAAAATGACATGCCGCACCTCTTCAAACAATTATACTTTTGTAATGTCTCTGTGTGATCTGTGTACAGAATATCCGAGGCTTGCTACATAATCTGAAACAAGCTCGGCAAATGTCACCGATCTGTGCTTTCCTCCGGTACAGCCAAATGCGATGATAAGCTGACTTTTTCCCTCATGCATATACTGCGGAAGAAGAAAGCCTATGAGATCCTTCAGCTTTTCAAGAAGCTGTCTCGACTGGTCAAACTTCATGACATAATCTCTTACTTCCCTGTCAAGACCGGTAAGGAACTTAAGTTCAGACACATAAAACGGATTTGGAAGACAGCGTACATCAAACACAAGATCAGCTTCCGATGAAGAACCGTATTTGAAGCCGAATGACATTACCTTAACCGAAATTCCGTCAAGAGTATTTTCGAGAAAAAGATTTGAAATCGATTCCCTTAACTGAGCATACTTCAAATATGATGTGTCTATAAAATAATCTGCTCTTTCCCTTAAGCAGTCAAGCTTTTCCCGTTCATATGAAATAGCCTTTGCAAGACTTCCTCCAAACTCCTCGTCAAGAGGATGTTTTCTTCTTGTTTCCTTATACCGCTTGATAAGAACATCATCTCTTGCGTCGAGGTAAAGAAGTTTAAAGTCAAAGTTATCCTTTCTGAGCTGTTCGAAGGTTGTAAGCATCTCACCCGGAAACATTTCACCTGAGCGAATATCCACAGCTATAGCAATTTTCTGCATACTTCCGTCTATACATATCTCTATGAATTTTGAGATAAGCTGAGGAGGCATGTTATCAATACAATAAAATCCTATATCTTCCAAAATGTTCATTGCACTGGACTTTCCTGAACCGGAAAGTCCTGTTACTATAATAAACTGCAAAGTATATCACTCCAACTTTTTAAGCTATTTTTTCAACCTGTCTGTTATCTTAATATTTCCGGCTCAAGCTCAAGAACATAACCCGTATCAGTTTTGACCTTTTCTTTTACGGTATCAACGAGCTCCATCAAATCATCAAAAGTAGCATTTCCTTTGTTTATAACAAAACCGCTGTGCTTTTCACTGACCTGTGCGTCACCTACTGAAAATCCCTTAAGACCGCACTGCTCAATAAGTGCTGCTGCAAATGCCCCTTCAGGTCTTTTGAAGGTACTTCCTGCACTTGGGAAATTAAGAGGCTGTTTTTCACGTCTTTTATCCATCAGAGTGTCCATTTTCTGCTTTATCTCAGCAGCACTGCCTTTTTCAAGCTTGACTCTGACACGCAGGATTATCCTTCCCGAATGCATAAAAGCACTATGTCTGTATGAAAGGTCCATATTTTCTTTCATTATTGTCTTCACTGTTCCGTCAGTATCAAGGTAATCCGCTGACAAAACAACATCAGACATTTCACCGCCGTAGGCACCTGCGTTCATATATAACGCACCTCCGACAGTTCCCGGGATCCCGTATGCAAATTCAAGTCCCGTCAGTCCTTCATTTAACATAAATACGCAAAGAGAGCTGAGCATCAGACCGGACTCACATTCCACAACTCCGTCCTTGACATTTAATATTTTTGAAAATGCGCTGCTTAAAATGAAAACAGCACCGTCAAAAGGGTTATCCTCTGCTATGATATTGCTTCCGTTTCCAATAACGGCAAATTTGACGTTATTGGTCCTGCAATATGTTATCATTTCTCTGATAGAATCCTCACTGTTTACAAACACTGCAATTTTACAGTTTCCGCCTATTTTGAAAGTGGTATGAAGCTTGAGAGATTCATCTGTTTTATATTCACAGTGATGTTTTTCACATAACTGTATCAAATCTTCAGTAAACGGCATTTTTTCACCTCATTTAAAATTCGGATGTTTTGCTTTTATCCTTTCGCATATCATGTCGATCGATCTGTTTACGATAAGCTTTTCAGGGAAGGAACAGCTTTTCAGCATTTCCTCGGCGTTTGGAACACTACCGACAAGGTCACAGTAATGACCATCCGAATTTACGACTACCGGCACTTCAAATTTTTTGCATGCCTTTATAATTTCTTCGGTTACTTCTCGTGCTCCGGACTTGTATACAATAGCAGATTCGTTTATTTCGACCAGCTTGTCATATTCCTTAAAAGCCTTAACTGTTTTCTCTATGTCAAATCTGAAGCCCTTTGAACCGGGATGACCTATAACATCAACTGACGGATTATTTTTTGCCAGCTTTATATATGAATCTGAGTAATCGACTCCTTCTTCCGGTCTTACGACTGCACTGTGATAAGATGCAATAACCCAGTCAACAAACTCAAGCTCGAAGTCATCCATGTCAATATGGCCCTCAGTATCCGTAATATTTGCCTCAACGCCCTTTATAACTCTGACGCCTTCGATAAAATCAGGGATGACCCTTATATTTCTGAAATGCCATATATGAGGAGAATCCGGGGATGCCGGACCGTGATCTGTAAGTGCAAAGCCCTTAAGTCCTTTTCCGGCAGCACTCTGAGCTATCTCCTTGACAGTTGAATATGCGTGTGTTGATGCTATTGAATGAAAATGTGTATCTGCTTCAATAAACAAAAAAATGCCTCCCAAAAAAATTATAGATCTTTGATGATATCCTTGCTCTGCATTTCCATGCCGAGTCTTCCGAGAAGTTCATGGGCTGCGTTGTATCCCATTTTCTTCTGTCTGTTGTTCATGGCTGCGACCTCAAGGATAACAGCAAGGTTACGTCCGGGCTTTACAGGGATCGTAACTGCAGGAACATTTACACCGAGTATGGAAACATATTCGTTGTCTATGCCCATTCTGTCATAAAGCTTTTCAGCGTTCCAGAGCTCAAGCTCAACTACCAGGTCGATCTTTTCACTGACCTTGACTGCACCAACACCGAACAGTCTTCTTGCGTTTATGATGCCTATGCCTCTGAGCTCAAGAAAATGACGAATGTTGTCAGGAGATGTTCCGACAAGACTGATATTGGAAACCTTTCTGATTTCAACAGCATCGTCAGCAACCAGTCTGTGACCGCGCTTTACAAGTTCTATTGCAGTTTCGCTCTTTCCGACGCCGCTTTCACCAAGAATAAGAACACCTTCACCATATATTTCGATCAGAACACCATGACGTGTGATCCTCGGAGCGAGGTTAAGATTTAAAAACGCTATAAGAGCTGCTACAAAGTTCGAAGTGCTGTCCTTTGATCTTAGCACAGGTATCTCATACTTTTCAGCAAGCTCTATTGCCTCAGGAAAGCATTCAAGTTCTCTTGAAATGACAAGAGCAGGGATCTTATGGGAGAAAAGATTTTCAATTGTTTCTTTTCTGACTGTCTCATTTAGCGCTGACAGGTAAGCATATTCGGTTTTTCCAACTATCTGAATTCTCTCAGGATTAAAATATTCATAAAAATTTGAAAGCTGAAGTCCCGGACGGTTTACTTCATTTTCTCCGATCAGAAGCTCCTCCGGATTTTTCGGAATATACAGCTCTTCAAGCTTAAATTCATCGATGATCTGTTTTAATGTAACGGTAAATTTTCCATCTGCCATCGTAACCACCTCATATCATTTGATTTATTTTATGGTAAAAATTAACATTTTGTAATGAACACATTAACATTATTATTATACAATAATGACATTTTTTTTTCAATAGAAATATTAAAAACAATTGAAGAAGATATAATATTTTTTGAGCATAGCTGTGCAGTGTTCATTTTTATTTCCCTATGCACTTTAATTCAGACATCAGAGGTTATACCATCTCTATTTTGAAAGTCTTAAAATTGCCTTCATATATATTGAAGGGTTTTTAAAATGATTGAAAAAAATAAAAAATTATTTATAACAACACGGAGGATATCCCCCGCCGCTTCATCGGCGGCACTCTTCCTCTTTCAGATGACATATATCAGGTTGTCCTGCATGTTTCACAGTTCTTCCCCACTATGAAGCTGATTAAGCTTACTGCCCATGATCTTCTTCATTATATCAAATGCAGGCACACCCGTGCAGTGTCCGGACCAGAATACTGTATCCATTTCCGACAGTTCTCTCGCCGTATCCTCTATCACTCTGATCTCATCATCTGTATGTTCACCATCACGCTTCATCATATGAAAACCGCTTATAACATAATCAGGTGCTGCTTTGAATATTTCTCTGTAACGGTCAAGTATGTTCAGTATTCCGTTGTGTGCACATCCGGAAAGAAGCCACGTTTTTCTATTCTGCGTTATAACAAGACACTGTTCATGAGAAAAATCATCCCGGATCCTTGAACCTGATTTTTCTGACGAAAGTTTAAGGTTTCCCTGCGGATAGCATCTTCTTCCTGTTATTCCGCTGAATAAATACAGTTCGTCATCTATTTTATGATCTCCTTCAAGAAGAACAACATTCGGCAGATCGAGTACAGAACGGTCTATACCGATATATCGGTCGTCGTTGAAATGAGGTTCTGCGGCATTTTTCTGCATAATGATCTTTGCTTTACTGTTTATCCTGCTGACAGGAATGATCCCGCCCGAATGATCATAATGACCATGGCTGAGTACTATGGTGTCAACAGCTGAAAGATCAATTCCGAGAGCATCAGCGTTATGTATAACAGCATCTGTCTGTCCGGTATCAAGAAGCAGTTTGTGTTTTTCTGTTTCGATATAGACGGACAGACCATGCTCAGCAATACAGTTTTCATGGCCCTGAGTGTTTTCTACAAGGGTTACTATTTTCATACGATTATTCTCCTGTTGTTTTTAACTCAAATATTTTCATTAACAAACTCATAATCAAACGAAAGACGATATCTCAAAGTATTGTAAACCTGATCAGGAACCGCTTCAATAATACCAGCTGCTCTTTCAACAGCTTCCTCGTCATTATGATCTGCATAACGATAATCGTGCATAATAAAAACATATGTACGAATAAATGCTTTGAAGTTTTTGTCTATTTTCAAAGCTCTGTGTTGTTCAAAGCTCTGTGTTGTTCAAAGCTCTGCTTTTAACAAGCAGAGGCGATTCGTAGAATCGGTTCCCGCTCAGTCGGAGATTGTACTCCGACTGAGCGGGAAGATAGAACCCGCCGCCTGCAGAGGCGGGGAATATCCTCTGTGTTGTTATATTAACATAATTGCAAGATTCAAGTCAATAAAAATCGCCGTATAACCGATTTGAAACATATAACGGAATATGCATCTTTTTCTTCCATACGTTTTCCCGTTTTTATCAGCTTAGTATCACGTTCAAAGTATGATATCAGAATATTTTGACAGAAATATGCGGCTAAAGAATCAAATTTAAAATTATATTATTATTTTATTACAATATTGACAATATTTTGTTATTGTGTTATAATTTTAATGTTCTAATGTTTATACATATAGTTATACATGTACAAATTCTTCGGAATAAAATATTTTAAGAAGACATTTAGAACTAAAAAGTGATTAAATAATTGTTTGGAAAAGGAGAAAAAAATGAAGAAGTTTAAAAAGGTTGTTTTATCGGTCGCTGCAGTTATCGCAGTCTGCAGTTCAGTTCTTCCGTTAAACTGCTATGCTGCTGATGATGAAGAACTTAAACTTGGAGTCAGAGGAGACTACAATGGTGACGGGACGATTTCAGTTATGGACCTGATGAGACTCAGTCAGTATCTTCTCGGAAACGGGTACGAACCTAAAGTCAAATATGAAACAGATATTAACGGAGATGGAAAAATCAATATTGTTGATTTTACAATTCTCAAAAGTGCTCTTACCAAAAATATTATTTTATGGAACATGAACAATATGCCTGTCATGGATGGTTCAACGTCTGAAATTCCTCTTGAAACCGGTTTTAAAGCAAAGATGCTTGGGATCAGCTACAAGGATGCCGGAAAACTTGTAAGTCATCATAAAACTCATGAATCCTTCAAGATGCTGCTTTCAGGAGAAAACGACCTTATATTTACAGTCCCTATCTCTGAATCACAGCAGAAGGAAGCTGATGAGGCAGGTGTTCATCTTAATTTTGCACCTGTTGCAAAGGAAGGCTTTGTTTTTGTAGTAAACAAGGACAATCCGGTCGATACTCTGACACAGCAGCAGATAAAGGACATATATTCAGGAAAGATCACAAACTGGAAGGAACTCGGCGGAAACGACGAGAAGATAATCCCGTATCAGAGAAATAATGATTCCGGAAGTCAGAATTATATGACAGAGTTTATGAAGGACAGCGATCTTATCGATCCTCTGAAGGAAGATATTCTCGGATCTATGGGAGATCTTATGGACGCTGTTGCTGTATATGACAACGCAAGCGGTGCGATAGGATATTCAGTATACTCCTATGCAGCTCAGATGTATGAAAATTCAGACGATGTAAAGTTTATTGCAGTCGACGGTGTAAAACCTTCAAGGGAAACAATGGCTGACAGCACATATCCCCTTTTGAGCGATTCGTATATTATTTATACGGATTCCGCCTCACAGAATACACTTGATTTCGTTGAATGGGCTGTGTCTGAAGAAGGACAGCTGTGTGCTCTTGAAAACGGCTATGTTCCGGTAATGGAAATGGAGTATCCTGACAGATTCAGGGCTTATTCACCAAAGGGTACCGGAGAAAAGAGAGCTGAAAACTATAAACCTGATGAGTTCAATTCAGTCTTTCAGGCTGATGTTGATCTAAAAAATACAAATGGTTTATATATTGATTTCCTTAAAGATAAGGATTTCCAGAAGACAGTAAATGAAGATATCGGAAATGCACTGAGATCATTTGATATTAACAATACAGAAAGTTTTGCAAACATTAAAAACGGATACATGAATATAGTGATCAAAGATAAAGCAGAATATGATTTTTCAGTAGAATCATATATCCATAAAAATGTTAAGACATTCAATTACAATCTGAAAAATGAAACAAGGATCGAAAAATATTCAGATTTGTTCTATAAGGATGAAAATTTTGTTGCTGTATTAAATAATACGATCTCAGACCTGATAATTAATATGGATCCTGATTCTGTAAAGACTGATTTTATAGGACTTACCGGATCTGTCGATAATTTCAGTCTTGATTACATATATCTGAATGAGGATAATCCTTATTTTACAGCTGACGGAATAGTCAGACTGTACTTATCGTCTGTACGTCTGGCTGACAGTATGGTCTGCAGTAAATATTTTGATAATACTCAGATACTTGATGAACGTTATTGTTCTGATGCTTCTGATGAATACAAGAATCGCTGGGATGAAAAAATATCAGCTGATGATGACGGAGAGGCTCGTCGTATTCTTGAATGGTCACCATTTTATTCAGAAGAAGAAAAAGAACAGGAACAAAAAATACTGGACAAAGTTTTCGAGCAGGGCAAGGAACTGAATTATTATCGTGATGATGAATTTATGCCAATGAAAACGTATGTTACTGATCCGGTCAAATATCGTGATAAAAGTACTCTGAACGTATATACTGTTACTTATCAGGGTTCAGGATATATGAGTTCTATCGAATATTATTTTGATACTGAAACCGGTGAGATGATCCAGTTCTCTGATATTTTCGGAAAAGATTTTGAAGAATATGATGAGCTGATATTCAATGTCGAATCAGTAGATATGGACAACTATACCGTTGAGATTTATTATTATGATGAATTAAATGAAACAGATGATATGCTTACTCTTAAAATTTACCCTGAAAAAACAAATATGAAATATATTAACGTTAAATAAATCGAATAATTGCGTGAGATGGCTGCCGCAGTAATATAAAACAGAGATCTGCTATTTTTACAGATCTCTGTTTTCATAATATTTTGTTTTTTAAAATCTTAGTTTTTTTGTTGCCGGTAAGCAGCTGCTTTTTTCTGCAGGTATTAATGTCATCTCATTAACGGCTTGATATGACAGTCCACGATTTTCTCCATTTTTGCCTTGTTACGTTAATCTTTACATAACAAGGCAAATATCCAGAGGCAGCATCTCGGAAGCATTTCTTATTATGGAAAGGAGCATTTCTTCAGCATTTTCTATATTTGAAATTCCGCTTACAGGGCCTTCATCAAGAAGTGCACATGCTATTTTGATAATTCCGCTTATTTCCTCATGAGTCAGTTTATCTTTTTTCAAAATATCCGTCATACCGGATTTTTCATATATAATTTCCGGTTTTTATTGAAAACGACCCCATATTGGTATATAATAGTTAAAGTGTCGAAGTATCACTATAAAAAAATTAAATAGGACTGATAAATATATGAAAGATAATAAAACAAACGCAATGCGTACACTTGATAAAGTCAAAGCCGCATATACTCCCCATTTCTATGAATCTGACGGACAGGTAGACGGTGTTCATGTAGCTGAAACACTCGGCATCCCGTTTGAAAAATGTTTCAAAACACTCGTAACTTTTCACAAGGAATCTAACGGCAAAACCGACTATTACGTTTTCTGCATCCCTGTAGACAAGGAACTCGACCTCAAAGCTGCTGCAAAATGTGTGAACGCAAAATCCGTTGAAATGCTTGCTGTAAAGGATCTTCTGAAAACAACCGGCTACATCAGAGGAGGATGTTCACCGATAGGGATGAAAAAACTGTTTACAACAGTCATTGATTCATCTGCAGAGACACAGGAAACAATTTACGTCAGCGGTGGAAAAATCGGAACACAGATCGAGACCTCACCCGGAACGATCTGTGAACTCACAGGAGCAGCCTTTCATCCGGTAACCGTAAGCGAATAATTAGATAAAACAAACCTATTGCATTTTTACTTCAACAATAGTATAATAATAAGGTTAATGCATTTTAACGATAACTCTATATTTACGGAGGAACAATATGAATATAACAGTACTGGCCGGAGGCCTCAGCAGCGAAAGAGACGTAAGCCTTACAACAGGACTTATGTGCGCAAGATCATTAAAGAAAAAAGGACATAAAGTATTTCTCCTCGATGTTTTCATGGGAACAGACACACTCCCTGACAAAGCGTTTACAGAAGATTTTGATTTTGATAAACAGAGTGCAGTAATAGCTGACTCAGAACCTGACCTCAACATAGTAAAACAGCAGAGAGGAAAGAGTCCTGACGGATTTTTCGGAAAAAACGTTCTTGAGATCTGCAAACGTTCAGATATCGTATTTATCGCACTTCATGGTGCAAACGGTGAAGACGGCAAAATACAGGCTGCATTTGACCTTCTCGGCATAAAATATACAGGCGCTGATTACCTTTCAAGTGCAAACTGCATGAACAAAGGAATCACAAGAAGACTTCTTATCTCTGACGGAGTAAAGATGGCTTCAGGACGTACATTTACAAACAAGGACTTCCAGAGCGGTGCAACAGATGACTGGAATACATTTCCGTGTATTGTAAAACCATGCAGCGGCGGATCAAGCATTGGCGTTTCAAGAGCAAATGACAAACGAGAATTTGAAGCTGCTCTTTCAGATGCCTTCAGACTTGAAGACGAAGTCGTTGTTGAACAGTTTATCTCAGGCCGCGAATTTGCAGTCGGCGTGCTTGACGGCAAAGCTCTTCCGTCCATCGAGATCATAGCAGACGGCTTCTATGATTACAAAAACAAATATTCAGGAAAAACTCTTGAAGTCTGCCCTGCTGAGGTTGACGAAGATACAGAAGCAAAGCTCAGAGCATGTGCAGAAAAAGCCTTCAGGTCACTCGGACTTGCTGTATATACAAGATTTGACTTTATCTTAAATAAAGAAGACAATGAACCATACTGCCTCGAAGCAAATACACTTCCGGGCATGACACAGGCATCACTTCTTCCTCAGGAAGCTGCTGTAATGGGCATGAACCATGAAGATCTCTGTGATTTCATTGTAAAAAAATCCTATGAAAGATTCTGATTTTTTGGAGGATCATAAATGAAACCATTTACTTTAAGAGAAGCTGCAGCTGCATGCGGCGGTAAACTGATAAACTGTGACGAAAGTGCCGGTGAACTGTTTATCGGAAATATTACGATCGACAGCAGAAAAACAGGCGGCGGATACCTGTATATCCCGATAAAGGGTGAACGTTTTGACGGTCATGACTTCATCAGATCAGCTTTTGAAAAAGGAGCGGTATGCTCATTATCCGAAAAAGAGGAGCATGATGCTCCTGAAAACTGTCCTGTCATCCTTGTAGATTCAACAAGACAGGCCATCAGAGACATCGCAGAATATTACAGAAGCCTGTTTAAGAACCTGACAGTTATCGGAGTTTCAGGAAGCTCAGGAAAAACCTCAACAAAGGAAATGATCTGTTCTGTTCTTTCAGAGCACTTCAACGTTCTGAAAACTGAAGGTAATCTCAACAATGAGATCGGTGTTCCGCAGACCCTGTTCAGGATCGAAGAGGAACACGACATCGCAGTTGTCGAAATGGGGATAAATCACTTCGGTGAAATGACCAGACTTGCAAAAATGGTCCGACCTGACATCGCCGTGATCACCAATATCGGTACAGCTCATCTCGAGTTTCTCGGATCAAGAGACGGTATACTTAAAGCCAAAACAGAAATGCTCCCGTTTCTCAACAAAAACAGTGTTGCAGTGTTAAATGGTGACGACGACAAGCTGTCAACAGTAAATACAGTAAAAACTATGTTCTTCGGACTCAATTCACAGTGCTTCTGCCGTGCTGACAAAATAAAGCAGAGAGGTATCGAAGGAACTGAATTTGACATAATCTGCGGCGGCAACTCAATAAAAGCCTTTGTTCCTGCGCTCGGAAACCATATGGTCATGAATTCTCTCTGTGCTTTTACAATAGGAAAATATCTGAACATGCCTGTATCAGAAATGATCAAAGGCATCAACAACTACAAAACAATAGACGGTCGCTTCAACGTTATCAAAACAGGATCGCTCACCCTTATAAACGACTGCTACAACGCCAACCCTGATTCAACAGGTGCTTCACTAAGAGTCGTTTCAAACCTTAAGGGCAGAAGAGCCGCTGTTCTTGCTGACATGAGAGAGCTCGGAGAAAATTCACATGAGCTTCACGAAAAAACCGGTTTTCTTGCAGCTTCCTGCTGCGACGTACTTATCTGTATCGGTGATGAGGCAAAATACATCATGGAAGGTGCAAAAAAAGCAAAGCCGCACTTTGAAGCTTTTTATTTTGAAACAAACAAGGATGCCGTGGAAAAGCTTTCCGGTATTCTGAAAAAAGATGACACTGTTCTTATCAAAGGCTCTCATTCGATGAATCTTTCAGAAATTACAGAATATCTTAAAACACTTGAACTTAATTAATTTTATATAAAGAAAAAGAGGATATCCTGCGCCTGTAGAAGCGGAGGATATCCTCTTTTCAACTTTATATTAACAACATACATCATCTGTACTGTTATTTTCTGCTTTTGATTACTTCATTTACATTGTTTTTCTCAGATATAAATATGAATGAAATGGTAAAGCCAAGCATAACAATCATCATAGCTGCACATATTATTACTACTGTCATTTCCCTGAAGATAAACCAATTAATAATACATGACAAAGCTGAGGCTAAGAGAATCCATATCACAGAACCTGCATTTTTTTCAGTTGCTGTATATCCCATTACTTTTTTCAGTGCAATTTCAACAGCATTAAGATTATAGTTGATTTTTATGACTGCAATATTGACTGCCACAGCTATTATCGCAATTGATACAGATATTATTCTTAATATTGCTGTCGTGCGTCTGATAAGTGAATAATAGTAGTTATATGTGTTCTGAAGATTTGTAACAGAAAATACTTCCTTTTCCAAATCATACTCATCAGTTATTTTACCAACTGCATTTTTATCAATATTATATAAAATAATATTTTCGTATCCTATTCTGTTAGCTTCCTCAAGTGGATATGACAAAGTATCCGCTGAGATAGTATTTAATATTATTACAGGGTTTCTGTGTATTTTAAGAAAATCATATTCAAATGATTCCGGATCGCATGCTGTTACAAATTCTGCATTTTTTTGATAATTTACTATTTTTGTAGTGTATTGAAAACTCTTTCCTTCATAACATCTTATTTCTTTTTTTACGGTTTCATAACATTTTTGTTTTTCTGATTCTGTTAGTTCACCATGAACAAGAATACAGACATCTGCATCAAGATCTTTTGCTTTTATCTCCGGTAGTATCCTGTTAATATATGTATATGAATTTGAATTTGCATATATTATATTACTTCTACTACCTGATTCAATAAAAACTACAGGATTCATTGTTTTATAATACTCTCTGTAAATTTTTTCATTCAGCATAGCATCTGCATTCCTCATTTGAATAATTGCTTCTGCAGTATCATAATTTTGGTTCTTGGAATACTGAATATCACACATGCTGTAATCACCATAAATATCTATATAATCACTGTATTTCAAATACGTTTTGTTTACAGAACCAATCTTAATTGTTATCATAATCACACTCACGCTTATAATAGTCGTAATAATTACAAACGCTTTATTAAAGTTCAGCATTTCTTTTGAATATTTTCCGGCTTTCAATGCTTTCTGATTAAATTTTAAATACATCAGATACGGAAGCAATGTAAAAAGTAATGACACAGCAAACAGAACTGTAGTTTTTAAAGCATACTGTCCTGAAGATGTAAGCTTTCTTGATATAATATAAATGAAAAAATATTCAAGGATGTATACTATAAGATCTGCAATTATATTTTGAAAAAATACAACAGCCTTTTTCTCACCAAATGATATTCGGATATATACCTCTTTTCGGCTGCACATAACATCATATAAAGTCAATATCATCAAAAAAACAGCAGCAAATGCCCATGATATATATATAATCGGATTATAATCTTTCTGATACAATGGCGGAAAATAGCTGAGCTTGTAAATACTATTCAGTTCTTCGGCAAATGCCAAAATATTATTTTCTAAACCAATCATATGAAAACATGTTGCATCACCAACATCTATTTTTGAATAATCAGCAGAAAAATCGAATTCTATATTTCCATAAATAATACTTTTATATGTCTTAAATCTAATGTTCAGTTTATTTTTAAGATTTTCCGGATTATCAGAAAAATAATATATTTCCCTGTTATAATTCAAAAATCCGTTATCATAATCACGATCGGATATATATATATCAATTTCATACTTTTTTGACAACTCTTTTAACTGCTTCGGCCAATCCTTTGAATCATCAAATTTACATTGTATAAATGCGCTGTCATCAATTTTTGAAAGGAAGGACTGAAAAGACAGCTCACCTGTTAACAATACAGCCGCAATCATCAATATCAAAGCAGTAAGATATTTTACTATTCTGTTTTTTATATTCAAAATATCACTTTCTTTCTCTAAAATACAAATCCAGACGATTATTTATTTTTTTTGCAGTTTCATACTCATCAGCATTGTCTGAAAGATATTTTTCGGTTTCCTCATAAACTATTTTTCTGATATCATCACTTATTCCGACTGCTATTGTCGTATTTTTTAAAATGTTTATCAGTTTTTCATATTCTTTATTGTCTATCGTATTATTTTCCAGAAGTTTGTCATAATACAAAATACTGTTCGGTATTCCACCCATCTGATGTGTTATTATTTCATTTTCGTCAGATGATGAATCAAATGATTTTACAAAATATGACAGAAATTTTGACACAACATTTACATCTGAAGATTTAAAAACAGACAATGAATACTTTGGAACAAGCTTGTTATTATATTTTGAAACGTTATCGATATCAGATAGTAATTCAAGTACTGAAGAATATGTGGTAAAAATATTTTTTCCATTTTCATTTTTAATATGAGATAGTTTTTCATAAAACTCATCCTTACAAAAATCTGCTCTGTAATTATTCATATCTGTAAATTCGGGGATACTGTTTATTATTACATTATTAACCATTTCTTCTTCGGATACAGGTTTATTATCAGTATTAGGCTGTTCCGAAATCAGTGAATATGAAGGTATCAGTGAATAACACGGAAGTGAAACATCAGCTTTTTCTGCAAAATCAATAAATTCTATATTTGAAAACAATTCAATTTTACTCAGATCTAAAAGCAATTCATTATTTTTATATTTCATAATATCAGAATCAGGTCCATAAAAATATATGTCCGGATATTCTTTACTTAATTCATTTATTTTTGTAAATGTGACAGTTATTTGATTTTCTTTATTGAACTTTGATACAATATTTAGTATTTCCGGTTTAATGGATTCATCTGCTGATATTTTTAAGATTTTTCTGTTACTATTCTCTTTCTGAACTATTCTGTACATACCTGTATTATAGTTATAATAATTCATTCCAAGTACACAATATGTACCATCTGACAGCGGATACACTTTTTCTGCCTGACATATACCATTCAGCACACTCATCCTTACTAAAACCTCAAGTTTGTTTTTGACTGCTTTGTACACATTTTCATTTGTTATTATGTAATAATCTGCACTGCCATTTCCAGTACTTATACAAATATCGTTTTCTGTATCAGGACCTGACAAACCATTTATTTTTTCAGGTTCTGATACAGTATTACTATTATATTTTATGATACTGTATTCTTCTTTATAAGTTCCAATAACCAAGATATCATTATTGCTGCCATGACAAAGAGAATGACTTATATAATCAGTTTTACTGTCAATTTCTTCTATATTTCCGGACAAAAGATTATATGTAAACAAATTCTCTTTAATTTTTTCATTTTCAAAATCAGCAACAAACAGAACTGTATTATCATCAGCCAATACCAAATCTCTTATTTTATAGTCAATCGGCCTTACGGTTATCTCTTCTGATGAAAGGTCATATATTATTAGATAATCCTTCATGTTATCATTTTCATCAAAGGCATGTAATACTGCTGTATTATTGTGCACATCCATCACTTCAGATATACGAAGAGCCGAAAAAGGAAGAAGAATTTCATGATTTTCCAGAAGATTTCCATTGACATCTGTTTTATCTACCTGTAGTCTGATCTGCGGAGTATTACATATAACAGCAACCTTATCCATATAATCTGAAACAGAAACAATAATTGTGCCGTTTTTAGCTTTAAAAACACATTTGTCATCTGATGCATATACACAATTATTAACAATATATTCATTTTCAAAACTATCTGAACAAATTTTCAAATCTGTTTCTCCGGTCTGTTTACCATCTGCTTTGTTAAAACAAAGAGTTGAAAATTCTGTATCTGTATAATAATCAACTTTTATTGTGTTTTCATTCACTCTGAGATTTATATAATCTGCAGTATCCAGCTTTACAACTTCTGAAACCTTTTCAGGAGTTTTTAGATTTACAAACATTATCTTTAAATCATAATCTTCTGTTTCAGCTTTTTTCACTTCGAAATTATATGCTGTCATCATATAGAAGTTATTGTCGCTATCAACAGCAACCTCTAATATTTCTTCATTTTCACGGCAAAATTCTTCAGAAAAATTTAATTTCTTATTATATTTTAAATTTTTATCATAATCATATATTATTATATCATCATCATAACTGATAAGGAAAACATTATCTTTTGATATCTGGATATCATTTGCATACTCACATTCTGATGAATTTATAATATTTCCATTGTAATCAGCAAAAGACAGCTCATATTTATTCATATTGTTTATTGATACAATATAACATCCATCAATATCCGGTCTACAACAAATAACAGAACTGTCTTCTTTTTTTATTTCATATAAAGTCGCATCATTATTATTTTCAGAAATATATACTTCTGAAATGCCAAATATTTCAGAAGTGCCACAGTAAAGCTCTTCACCGACTAAAGCCATTGCTGTTCCGCCAAATATGTTTCCCTTATAATATACATTTTCAGCAATACACTCCTGATGAGTTGCATCGTTTTTCGCAGAATATGTTTTTCCAATATCTGTATTCTTTTTTTTGCATGAACAAAAAAACACAGATAAAACCATCATTAGTATAATACATAGTGTTTTTTTCATCTTATTCCTCATTTTTTCAAATATACTACCTTGTCTGCTTCCTGTTTAATAGTTTCGTCATGTGTCGCCATTATTATTGTTTTATTCTGTTCCTTGTTTAATTTTTTTAACAGTTCAATTACTACAGCGGCGTTTTTTTTGTCCAGTGATCCAGTCGGTTCATCAGCAAGTATAACGCTGCATTTTTTATATAACAGTCTTGCAATTGCTATTCTCTGCTGTTCACCTCCGGAAAGAGAGTAAACCATACGATTTTCAGAATTCTCCATTCCTACCATTTTTAAAACTTCCTGCAGTGATAGTCCACTTCGTGTATTTTTCTTTACTATTTCAATATTCTGCTTTACTGTTTTATTATCTATCAGTCCGAAATTTTGAAAGAGAAAACCTATTGTATTTCTGAAAAATTCTGTTTTATTGTATTTTCCACTCAGTTCATAATTATCTACTGTTATTTTGCCGCTTTCTATTGCTTCTATTCCTCCTATAATATTAATAAGCGTCGTTTTTCCACAACCGCTTTCCCCGGAAAGAATAACAAATTCTCCGTCTTTTACTTTAAGATCAAAAGAATCAAATATAGTTTTTTCATTAAATTTTTT
This sequence comes from Oscillospiraceae bacterium, assembly GCA_045643005.1. Classification (GTDB taxonomy): domain Bacteria; phylum Bacillota; class Clostridia; order Oscillospirales; family Ruminococcaceae; genus HUN007. The sequence goes on from JAZUJY010000246.1 coordinate 36,259, forward strand.
TGTAATTTTTTCAATATCAATCACTTGATTAGATCCTCCCCAAAAAACTGAACTGCCTTATTTATCACTTTTTCAACATCACTATGACTGTCATTATAAAATTTAATTGCATTTTCATCAGTATAATCGATACTTGTTACTGATGTAACGTTAAAGCCGGAGTCAAGCAAATAATTGTAAGCTGTATATACCATATCATTACTACGTTCTGATAAAACAGCTTTTTCTGGTGCAATAGTGAGCCTATAGGATTTTTCTTTTTTACCAGTCAGAGTATTTTTGTTCTCAACAGTTAATTCAATAATATTTATGTCTTCATTTACATTGCCTTGCCAACAATCACAACAATATGAAAAATATGGATACTTAGGCAGATAAATTTTATAATTCATGTCATCTTTTTTTGCTTCATACTCAGATTTATTCTCTATATCCTGAACCAATCCAAATGTCTGTGCAACTTTCTCAACTTTACTATAATTTACAAACCAAAGAATACTATACACTGTAATAAAAAAAACAGAAATCAAAAAAACAATAAAAATAATCCTTTTTACTAATTTTTTTACTTTATTCATTTTATATCCGGCTCCTTTTATTTAAATTATAAAAAGATAACCTGAACTTCTTGAATTATGAAATTCAGGTTATCTTTATCTAAAAAAATTATAATTTAATTATATAATAAAAAGTATTATAACCTACATCTTCTGAAGGTGAATGAACACTTAAATCGTATCCATTGGACCATTTAGCCTTTTTATCATTATAATGTTTTATTCCAGCTTCTTTAAAATTATTCAGATTGGTTTTAACCTTACATCTAGTTTTTTTACTTGAACTAAAAGTCCAGCCTTTTTCTGCTATTATATCACCACCATCTGTTTGTCTTACTGTTTTAGAACTATCATCTTTTGTATTATAAAAATCAACCTGTCCTGCACAAGCTGCACTTGCTGAAAGACAAGTCATAGAAAGCATAACACCTGTTGCTAATACTGCAACCATTTTCTTAAAATTACATTTCTTGTTCATATTTAATTCTCCTTTATTTTTTGTGTGATTATATATAATGTATTGAATTAATCACCAACTTCAATACACTCAAAAGATATCTTATGACAATATTATATCATATAACATATTTTTAATCAATTCAAAAAAACACAATTATTATTATAATTTTTTGTATTTTTTGTTAAATATAGTAACAAAGTGCTTCAAAAATTTATATTATCTCTCATGCATTCTCTTCAATCTTACGCTGTTCCGTGGCGGTCTTGCAGAGGTAAATGCGAGTTGTATCAATCGCATTCAATACTCTGCTTTTATTTAACAAACAGAAGGACTCAAAGAATCGATAACCAAACAAGCGGAGATATCTTCTTCGTCGTTACAGCAATACAGAGGATATCCAATAAAAAACAGAACGTCCCGGATTATTTTCCTGAAACGTCCTGTTCAAATATCTGCGCTGTATTTTATCTGAAGCTCTTAGCCCATATCACAAGCGAGTTATGATAAACATTTTCATAAACATCTTTTTTCATTCGGTCGGTAACCACACCGTTGTTTGCAAGCTTCTGAAGAATAACAGCCTGAAGTTCCTCAACTGTCATCTCTTCATAGGTCTTCCCTGCAGGTATCTCAACAACATGCTCGTCATGAGGATCGGGCATTTTGTTCTTTATTTCTGAAGCAGGTACAGGTGACTGTCTTGAAGCCTTTACAGGTACCTTTGAATCTGTCTTGGGTTCATTTTCTATTTTTACGTTTACAGGCTCTTTTGCACATGACTTTTCTGATGTTTCTGACGGTATCCATATATCTCCGCTGCAGCCTTCGATTGAAACGTTTATTCTGCCGTTTGATGCAGTGACCTTTCTTCCGCTTATCACTCCTGTATATTCAGCGTGTGCAAAGGCCGGAATATTGAAATTATATGCTCCGTCATCATTGTTTACAGTTACAAGAACAGTTCTGCCGTTATACGTTCTTGAAAACGCATACTGTCTGTTTGTCAGAAGCTGCTCTGCATAATCTCCGTATGCAAGCTCAGGCGTATTCTGTCTCATTTTGCCAAGTGCTGCGATAAGTCGTGTACACGGATTATCCTTAAAGGCGTTTTTATAATTTTCAATATTCAGCTCCGGTCTGAGAGAATCATCTGAAAATTTTTCCTTCCTGCCCTCGATCCCAAATTCAGATCCATAATATACCGACGGAACACCCGGAAGAGTATACAGCAAAATATGCACAGGAACGTAATGTGATTTGTTGTTTAGCTTTGTATAAATACGCTCCACGTCATGATTGTCCGTAAAATTGTACAGCTTCATGCCGTCCGGAAAGCTTTTTCCCATGTCGTAAAGTCTCTTTACAGTGTGAGCGATCTCAAAATAATTGTGATCGTTATGTCCTGAATACAAAGCCTTGTGGAGCTGATAGTTAGTAACTGAATGAAGTGTGTCAGAGTTTGCCCAGCGTGAATAATCTCCATGGATCACCTCACCCATAAGCCAGAAGTCCGGCTTTACTTCATTTGCAGTTTTTCTCAGAGCTTTCATAAAATCAAAATCCAGAACATCAGCAGCGTCAAGTCTTATTCCGTCTGCATCAAATTCTCTTACCCAGAATCTGATCACATCTGTGATATAATTAATAACTGCAGGATTTTTCTGATTCAGCTTTACAAGAAGGTTATAACCACCCCAGTTATCATATGTAAAACCATCGTTATATTCATTGTTTCCGTTAAAATTAACGTTGCAGTACCACTCCCTGAACGCAGAACCCTCTCTGTTCTTCTGAATATCCTTGAAAGCAAAGAAATCACGGCCTGTGTGATTGAAAACTCCGTCAAAAATAACCTTTACCCCGGTCCTGTGACAGTAAGCCACAAATTCCTTCAGGTCTTCATTTGTGCCAAGACGTGAATCAAGTTTTTTATAATCAGTTGTCTCATAACCATGTCCCACTGATTCAAAAAGCGGACCTATGTATACTGCGTTAAATCCATTCTTTTTTATCAAATCGATCCATGGCTTTAAAGTCAGAAGCCGATGAACAGGTTGTCCGTATTTGTTCTCTTTAGGAGCTCCGCACATTCCCAGCGGATAAATATGATAAAATACTGCTTCGTCAAACCATGCCATAAAGCATCCCCCCATTATTACAATTGCAAAAGCAAATTTGTATAATATCCCTATTTATATTATATCACATTCGTCATAATTAGTCAATTGTTACATACTACAATTTAAACTTGACGTTTTATAACTTTATATGATAATATAAATATGTTTGAATATTTTTACAAAAGGGGTGTAAAAATGAGAATAAAAAAGCGTATTTTTGATATAATTCAGATCGGAAATAAAGAAGATGTTCCGAGCAGGATATTTGATTATTTTATTTCAGGTGTAATTATTATAAATATTTTGTCAATGTTTCTTGAAACATTTGAAGAATTGTCTCCGGGACTGTTTTATTATAAAGCATGCGAAAATATCACGGTACTTATCTTCTGTATCGAATATATTCTGAGGATCTGGACAGCCGATCTTCTGTATCCGAAAAAAAGCAAGCTCCGGGCAAGGATACATTTTCTGCATTCATATGACGGAATAGTTGATTTTTTTACCATCCTGCCATTCTTTTTCTTTTCAGGATTTATCGTATTTCGAATGCTGCGTGTTGTCAGAATACTTCATCTGTTCAGACTGAATTCAAAATATGATTCATTTAACGTGATAACAACGGTAATTCGTGAAAAGAAAAATCAGATACTCTCTTCTCTGTTTATAGTACTGATCCTTATGTTTGCATCTTCACTCGGTATATACAACGCTGAACACAAAGTCCAGCCCGATGTCTTCAAAAACGCTTTTTCAGGAATATGGTGGAGCATGTCGACACTTCTGACGGTCGGATACGGTGATATTTATCCGGTAACGGTTTCCGGAAGGATCATGGCTATAATGACTGCTTTTTTAGGCGTCGGTGCAGTTGCTATACCTACCGGTATCATAAGTGCCGGATTCGTTGAGCTGTACTCGAAAAATGAGCACAGCGAACCTGTTCTCGACGATATAGAAAAGTTCGGAGAAATACAGATAAAAGAAGAAAGTGAGCTTCTCGGACTTTCCATAAAAGAACTGAATGATATCTACGGAATAAAAGTACTGATAATCTACAGAGACGGACTCTCCATACTGCCTGCCGATAATATCTGTACTAAGGAAAATGACATTCTTTTCATCAGTTCTGACAAAATACTCATCAACAAAAAACAGAACAGTCAAAAGAAAAATCACAAAAAAAGCACCTTGAAATGAGGTGCTTTTTCATGTTTACTCACTTATTACAACTTCATCTATCCCTGCATCCTCAGCTTCACAAAGAGCCTTGTCTGCTTCTCCGGCAAGAGTGTTGACGGTTTTATTGTTCTGTTCAAGCGTCGTCATACCCATACAGAAATGTTTGAGACTAACATCCTCATACATCTCATTTTCAAAAAACGACTTTGTTTTTCTGACAAAGATATCAATAAATCTCTTTTCGATGTCTTTGAGGAATATTATAAACTTTCCGTCATCATATCTTCCGATTATATCATCTTTTCTTATATTTCTCTTCATCAGCATGACAAATCTGCTTTCGAGACTTCTGCTGAATGAGACGCCTTTTCTTGCCATGATATATTCAAAATCAGATATCGACACAATAAGAAGAACATGTGAACCGATCCTTCCGTCACGTTCTGAAAACTCTTCGACAATATCATAAAAGTCCCTGATATTGTATACCCCGATGGACTTGTCTTTTCTCATGTCTCTTTCCTTCTTTAAGGAACTGATCTTTCTGTCATCTATGTCGGTAACAAAGCACATCGCTGATTCTCCCGACTGGATGCATCTGAGTTCGAACCATTTGAAAATACCATCCACCTTAACGCGGCACTCAAGGAAAAATACGCCTTTCTTCTCAAGAATTCTCTTCATTCTGTAGGAAATGACAGAATCTTCAAATTCTTCCGAATCTTTCGGATGTACAAATGATTTTGCGCACATGCCCCTGATATATGAATTATAGTCATTTACAGTCTGAATATCCGAAAATCTTTCGAAATAAATATCATTTCCCTGTATTATTGCAACTTTATCATTTGTAAAATTTATCTCAAAAACAAGTTCACATAATGAAGAAACAAGCTTGTAAAGAGTCTGCTGGCTGCTTATCGCCTTTTCTTCTATCGTTTTATATTCTGTTATATCCTGAAGAAGTGCACTTGCTTTTCCGGCAGTATCCCTGTCAGGCATTAAATGAAGACTCTTCCAGTGCTTTTCATTGTTTTCATCGATACGATATTCTGTATAATAATCACTGTCAGACTCATTGTTTTCATCTAAAATTAAAGTTTCTTCATTCTGAGCCATTTTGATGATCTTCTGAAACTTTGTTCTGTCCTTTGGATAGATCCTTTTTATATACGCAGAAATATCAACGGTTTCCTGCTGCTGAACGTTTCCGGTATTTAAAAGAAGCGCTTCAAATTTTTCGGTATCAATATCATATATTTTTGCATTCATGCTCTTTATGATACGATTTAACCTTCTCTGTGCTGAAATTACCGACTGCTCCTGATTTTTCTCTCTCTGAATATCAGTGATAAATATAGTTGCTACCGGCTTCGTCTTTTTGCTGAATGTCTGATAAAATACCTTAAATCTGCACCATTCATAGTCCTCCTGCATCTCCTCATCACAAATATCAAACAGCTTCATGCGCGTCTCAAATTCGTACTCAGTGTCTCCTCTGTAGAAGAAAGACAAAATACCCTTGAGAGAGATCTTTGAAATCGCCTCATCACGATAATCCTCGTGGAGATTTTTTAATATAACGCTGTTAAACAGCGTGGAATACTGCCCGGTCGATTCGATATACAATACCTTTTCCTGACCGAAAGACAATATTCTGTATGTATCTGACTCAATATCGAGCTCTATAATAATTGCGTTAACATAAGGCAAAACCTGCATGTATTTGTGATACAGCGTTTTTGAATCGCTCAGATCGTTTTCGACAGGTTCTGCAGGTGTAAGCTTTTCAGAAACAGGAAGATATTTTGGAGTATAATTTTTTACATACTCCACAAAGTCATCCTCTGAAAGCGGTTTTGAAAAAACATAGCCCTGAATTACGTCACAGCCTATTTTTCTGAGAAAATCAATATTTTCCGGTGTTTCTATACCCTCGGCTACTATCTTCATTCCGAGACCTCTGGCCATCGCAACTACGCTCGCAATAACCGAGTTGTTTCGTTCTATATCACTTTCGTTGTCACAGACGAAAAACATCCTGTCCATTTTAAGTACGTCAACAGGCATTGATTTCAGCATGTTAAGTGACGAGCTTCCGGTTCCGAAGTCATCAATGGAACAGTAAAATCCGCTCTTTCTGAGCTCAAACATTATATCCTTGAAAGTGCTGAAATCATCAAACACAGCACTTTCCGTAAATTCAACCTCTATTCGTCCGTCAGGGATATTGTATCGCTTTCGCATGTCTGTATAGAATTCGATAAATTCCTTAAGCTTCAGATCTACTTTTGATACATTTACGGAAATGACTATTCCCTCGAACCATTTTTCCTTCAGATGCTTGCTTATGAAACGGCATGTAAGTTCCATGACATGACAGTCAAGCTTGGTGATAAAGCCGTTCTTTTCAAGGACCGGAATAAATTCACCGGGATATATCATTGTACCGTCAGGCTTTATCCACCTTACAAGAGCCTCCGCACTCTTTACCCTGTCCTCAAACTGAAGGTAATGCTGAGGCTGGAGAAATATCTTGAATTCTCCGTTTGCAATAGCTGCGTCAACAGACTGAACAAGTTCAATTTCCTTTGTTATTCGTTCATGCAGCTTCAGATCATAAAAGAAATATCCGGCTGAAAGGTCCGAATGATTTATCGCAACAGAAAGCTTGTCAGCAGCTCCTCTGATGGTAATATCTGAGTCGCTTTCATCATCCTTGATAATGTAAATACCGAACACATACTGTATTCCGAATCCATACTTTTGTGCTTCCTTTGACTCCTTTGAAATAAGGATGATCTTGTCAACAAGCTCGATTATTTCTTCTTTGGAAGCATATTTTGTAAATATCATGAACTTATCCGTGGAAAACCTGACTGTTATCCCGCTGTCCGAAACCGAAGAAGAAAGAACATCGCACAGAAGCATCTTTGTATATTCTACGATATTTTCAGCAGTTGTGGCACCGAAAACATTCTCTATGAAATTTATATTGTTGATATTTAAACAAATCAGTGCACACTCGTCTGCACAGACCTGTAAATACTCCTTTGCAGCATTGCAAAAATCACTGAAATCGTCTCTGAATATTTTATTATCCTTAAATTCCTTTACAGAATCAGTTTCAGGATTTTTCATGTCAAACAACCCCTTTGCCCAAAAACTCCTTTATGAAAATATCATAAATTTATATCATATATATAAATATTATACACTATTTTGCCTATGTTAAACAACCCTATTTTAACATTTTCGGACAAACCCACAAAGGAAATTTTTATTTTTGTGTATTATTTTTTCAGAAGTTTTAAGGCAATTAAACGTGAAGTATTTATTATGAAAAAAGCTTAGTCATATCGTTCCTTCCTTTCTCTATTTTGATTTAAAATACAGCATACAGTGACAGAATCCTTCAAACTCCGGATCCGCGATCTGCTGTCTGAACTCCCTGCACATGCATCTGTTGTCTTCGGTTTTCCCGATCCTGCACGGACAGTATCCTCCGTTTTTTTCAAGACCTTCCTTTACGATACTTACGATATTTTTATCAGGATTTAAAGTAATCTTCATCTTTTGACCACTCCTTTCAGATATATTTTATCAAAATATAGGTTGTTTTTCTGTGACACGGTCCCACATTTTCAAAAATAATAACAGTTATTGCTGCAGCCATATGGAAACAGCTCTTTTTTCATGGTTTCTATAAAAATATCCTCCGTTTTACTATCTTCAAGGATGTTAAGCGCCTGTCTGAGCGTTTTTATATCATTTATGACAGACTCTGTATCATTTCCTCTGCTTACGACCTTCAGGTGTGTTATCCCTGCATCTCTCAATTTCCACAGAGAACACAGAGCACAGCCTGAACTGCCTGTACATTCATTTTCCTCTTCTTTCATGCCTGCAGCTTTGATCAATTCCGGATCTTCATCAGCATCCATATCTGCCTTTTTTTCGATCCTGTACGGCAGATGACATATGTGACACAATTCATCGCAGTGAAGAGAACTGCAGTATGCTCCGGTAAAATGGCACTTTTCATTTAAAACGAACGCCTCATATTCCTCAGGATACGGATAAGAATGTTCTCTTATCTTTTTCATCTCCGTTATCATCGTCTGTCTGGGAAAGATGAGTCTTTTGAATTTTCCTTTATTACCATTCGCTGCTTTTTTCAGATGTTCGGTTTCAAGATGATTCATCTCTCCGTATTCTCCGCTCAGAGAAAGCTCTGTACCATAAATTTTCAGCAAATTAAAAAACAGATCGTGGTCTGCTGCAATAAACGAATTAAAACCCATGTCAATAAGCTTATTAACATATTTTTCTATATACGGATACTGCTCCTTTTTATAGCCGGGGGAATTCAAAGTGACCGATACAGGAGCTTTCAGATCTGCCATCATATTTTTTAAAATAAGCAGTTCGCTTTCTGCTCCTGCCTGTACGTTACAGTACATGACCTCGCGTCTGTTCATAGGACCGGTATTTAAATTTTTCCGATAATATTCACCGGGAACATATCCGAAATAGATCTCATCCGCTCCGGCTTTTACATATTTCTCATAGTCATCCACAGCACCGATCCCGGCTGCTATTTTCATCATATATGAATCACCTTTCCTTTTGATCACACATTTATAACGACCTTTTTACAGTTTACCCATTCATCAGAACTATAAAACGCCTTATCAGTAAGAAAAGCACCGGAAAATCCGAACAAGCTGTTTCCTTCGCCCTTCATCATCAGATGATCAGGATAGCGAAGATAGTATTTTTCGCAATATCTTTCACAGTTAAAAACACGGGACTGTTTGCTTCTGGTACCGGTCGTCATAAGTGCATGCAGAGGACAAAAAGTTCCTGTGTTGGTCTGATAATACGGACCGAATATCGCATCATCTGAGATCATGATGTTCTTGTCTGACCCGTCTGAAATTTCAAAGCATTCTTTAAGGTATTTTTTTCTCGGATCTCGTTTGATCCTGTGAAGTAAAATTCCTTTTTCGAATTGGAGATATTTTTCGTTTTTGAAATTATCTTTAAAATATGAAAGCGTTCCATGATCTCCGAACTGAAAAACAACGATTTTATTAAATTCTTTTAAAAAGCTTGTCAATTCTGAAAGATCAGAGATAAAATTATCTGTTTTGCTTTCAGGCACAGGAGGTACCGAGATAATTACATTAAAGTCATACTCAGATGCTTTTTTGATAAGAGAAACAAACAGCTCCTTATCAGGAAAAAGGTTGGGACAAAAAGAATTTCCGATAACCACTCCGTCAAACGACAGCTTATTTCCTAATTCATAAGGAAATCCTTCTGTTCCTTTCATAAGAAAATCCTTGCTCCTTTGCGGAGTTTCCAGTGAAAAATACAGCTTCTTGCCTTTAAGGAAAAGCTCCGTTTCTTTGATCAGGTCATTTGACCATTCGGCTTCACAGACACTGAGCTTTTTTTCGTAAACGTCCTCCCAGTCTTCAGGATATCTGCCTTCTGTCATAACATGACTCATTATCCGGTCTTCTTCATAGAGTTTAAGATCAATATATTCCAGATATTCCTTTGAAAACTCACGGCACACAGCTGTAAAGTGCTGATCCTTTATACTTATTCTGAAAGATTCAGAGTACTTGTCTCCTGCTGTTTTTGAGATGTAAAAGCTGTCTTTGTTTAAAACTGTCTTTTCATATTTTTTCAGTTTGCGGCTGTAAAAATACAGGACCATGGATTCAGGATGTCCTGACGCTTCCATATATCCTGCAGGAAGTCTGATCAAAATATGTCGGTCTGACAGCTCATGGACACTGATTTCAAGATTTTTCATATTTTTGAAGCGTAATTCTCCCTGAAGAATTCCAAAAGGAATCATTTTTTCACCTCCGAATAAAAAAGCCTCTTTGAGTATAACCGATCATCATACTCAAAGAGAACGTTTATTTTTTTAGTGATCACTGATTTATTTATATTTACCTGTCTTTTCCAGTCCTGAAATATACTGATTTTTTACTTCGGTTTCTTCTTCTGCATCGCATATCTCTTTAACTTTATCCAAAAGAACGCTGTCACGGTATTTTTCAAGGAGGATTATCCTTGACAGTGCATATGCACTTCCCCAGCGGACTGCCGTTCCCGGGTCGTTTGAATTTTTCAGAAGGACCGGAATGATATCATCAAGTTCATCAGGAAATGATGACGCCATATTTCCAACTATTCTTGATGCTTCCCTTTTGCAATCACTGTCCGGACTTTCAACATATTTTTTTGCAAAATCAAAATATTCCACTCCGAGAGGAATAAATTTCTTATTTGATACCTCTTCGATGGATTCAAGTACAGCCGAAGCACTTTTCTCGCCTGAAATTTCAGCAGATTCAAAAATATCCTTTGAAGAAATGCTTCCGTAAACCATTCCGTCAATTATGATCTTTTTTATATCTATTTTTTTAACATCCTTCTGAGTCATGATCTCATCCAAAATCATAGAATATTTCCTCCCGATAGTTTTTCAAGTAAATATTTTTTTGCGGTCACACCGAAAAACTTATCTTAAGATCTCGTCGATCGTCGATACGGTACTGAATGTACCTTTGTTTTTTCTTATTATTTCTCTCAGGGTCTGCAGCTCAAAGAAGCTGATGTAACAGATAAGTGTGGTATTTTCACCTGAAATGGCGCCCTTTGACTCCATAATGGTACAGGTTTTGTTCATCTTATCCTTTATTTCGTTTACTATCTCATCAGGATCCTTTGTGATGATCGTTACCTGCTTGATAGCTTCAAAGTGGTCTGTGAAATGGTCTATAAGCGAAGTTGCAACTACATAAACAAGCAAACTCAGAAGAGCTGAGTTTCTGTCTATCAAGAAAAAGACAACTGCGTAAACACAAATATTGAATCCTATCAGAATAGGGCTCATGCTGTAGTTCTTTCCTGTTTTGTCACAAAGCTTTTTTATAATGATATTTGCAAGTATCTCAGAACCGTCTATGCAGCCTCCGCACCGAAGAATAAGTGACAGTCCGATGCCGAGTATTGCACCGCCGAAGGCAACCGCAAGAAAATGCTCTGTGTTAAGTTCAAACGGTATATTTTCAAAGAAATCAAGTCCCACAGTATATACCACAGATCCGACCACAGCCTTTATCATAAGCTGCCGTCCAAGGAAAATAAAACCGGCGACCAGAAACGGAATGAAAACCGCTATAACACAGACCGAAAGGTCAAATCCGGTAACCTTGCTTATCAGAATACCTATGCCGGCTGTTCCGTAGTCTATCGCATCATTTGGAATCAGAATACATGCAACGGAAAAACTTGCAAGCAAAGCACCTATAATAACCATACCATATTCTATTATTTCTTTCAGCTTTTTGTTCATTGGTCACCTCTTATTTTCTCACGGAACTGCAAATACTATTTTTGTTTTTCTACCCGAATATTTTTTTATCGCTTCTTCAAAAAGCGGGAAGACTGTTTCGCGTTTATTACCGAATGCCCCGCATCCGAACGCTCCGAGTATCAATATTTCAGGATGTTTACTTTCAGCAAATGACAGTATTTTTTCTATTCTTCTCTTCATCACCATATCAAGCTTTTTTGAACCGAGGAAAAATGCCTCGTATCTGTTTACGGCAGGACATGTGATAAAATCGCACATAACCGGATTTTCAAGAATATTTCCGGCATCATCTCTTATTACCTTTACGTTCTCTGAAAAGATCATACCGTCAGTGTAGTCAGCAAAAATATGAAGTCTGTTTTGTCTGTAAAACGACTTCTGCTGCTTTATTGTATAGTAAAGTCCTGATGCCCTGCAAAGCGATTCCTCCTGGGCACTTCCGCCTATGATATATGCTCCTCCGGCAACTATCGCATTTGCAAAATTAAGTGCGATCATTTTCTTTCCGGCATTTTGTATAATACAACCTGTCGTCGTAAGCTTTACTGTATTTTCACTGACTGAAAAATCTGAGATCTCATTTTTTTCAACCGGTACAAAATCTTTGACAAACTCAGACCTCATACATTCAAACATATTGGTTTTATATAACTTGTCATTGGCTTTTTTTATACTGATATTTGTCATGACGGTCTCCCTTTTAGCTGTTTAAAAAAGCACTTACAGAAATATTATAACACACTTTTGACACATATTCAAGAACGAAAGACGCCCGGCATAAAAATATGCACAGGCGCCTTTCAAAAATATATATAATCCAACAACCGTTATTTCAAAAAATATACACTTCCCTGTGTTTACGTAGATAGACCCCGCCGCCTGCAGATGCGGGGGATATTCTCTGTGTTGCTATAATATTTATCGGCAGGAAAATCAACTTTTCAATATAAATGCTGAATATATGACATCATCCGGAAAAAAATTATTCTGTCAGCATCAACATAACTCTCATCTGAAAATATTAATGATCAAAATGATAAGTGCAACCACACCTACGCTCAGCAACAGGAAGGAAATATAAAGCTTATACAGTTCCGCATAGTTGACTTTCTGCTTTTTCGGCTGATTTTTCAGGCTTTGATAATTATTATTTTGAGCAACATCATTTTGAGCTTTTGAATAAGTATTTGTATAAATATTATTCTTATCATATGAAGTCGGATGCTGCGGTTCAGTATTTCTTACCTTTCCTTCACTGTGTTCATTTATCTTTCTGACCTTTGCAAGCGGATCGGTGCAGTTCATTATGCTTTCACGAAAATCCTTTATCCACTTTACATCTTCCTCATCACAAAACGAACTGTCAAATGAGATTTCCCCATGAGCAAGCATATTTCTGAGATGTCTGTAATCCTTCAGTCTTTTAAGGTCATCATCCCATAAAGAAATTTTTCCGGAAACAGACGAGCTGACTTTTCCCATTTCTTCAATATAACTTGTCACACCGTTTTTTTCGTTAAAGATCTCAGAACATATTTTTTCAGTTTTAGTATATTCTTCGAAAAACATCATATTGTTATTGTCCATAAAAAATCTCACCTGCCCATAAATAATTATCTTTCACTTTTTATTTTATAAACTATTATTTCTGCTGTCAAGGATAAAAACTGACAATATTTTCATTTTAAAATATTTTAGAGTCATCATTTACAAATTTGTAATTTTCAGAAAACATGCTTTTTTTAGTGCTATAATACAATCAACGGATATCCGATAAAACTTTTTAAATTATTTTTTTGAAAGGAAGTAATCAATATGAGAAAAAATAGCAAAAAATTTTTCGCTGCAATAGCAGCTACAGCACTTTGTTCACTTTCAATGACCGGAATGATTTCTGCAAATGCAGCAGAATTATCTTCATCTGCAAATTTGTACAGAGTTCCTGCACAGATGGCGAAAGAACCTGAAGTAAACACATTTATAGCCAATGAAGAAATTAAACTTACACCGGTAAAATCATCAGAAGGAATGATAAGCTCAGGCGAAATAATGTCACATTCAGGCGTAGGAATGGTAAGCTCAGGCGTAGGAATGGTAAGCTCAGGCGTAGGAATGGTAAGCTCAGGCGTAGGAATGGTAAGCTCAGGCGTAGGAATGGTAAGCCCAGGCGAAAGAATGTCACATTCAGGCGTAGGAATGGTAAGCTCAGGCCGTGTAATTATGCAAAGAAGGATCAAAAAAATTATTATTTCCAAAGACGGCAAATTGTATATAGTTTATGAAATAACATTTATTGATCCTATAACCGGTAAAAGAATAGTCATAACTGAAACTGTAGGTGTGAATGATGATGAACCTCCGATCAACCCGAGAGCAACCAATTATAATAAAATAGTCAAAGAAAAATTCGGGTTTGAAATGTCTGAACTTATTGATGATACAGATTATGATATGATCAAAGCAGAATGTGCTAAATATGATTTAAATCCGGAAATCTACAATATTATTGACAATTCTGCTGTCGCTAAAGCAAACACAGGAAAAATAAACGTAAAATTGTCGAAATAAAAAAGCAAACTTCATTAACAATTAATTTTTGTCCCGGGCAAAAATAATAGTATTATTCCCGCATTAATATTCAAAGCTCTGCTTTTAACAAGCAGAGGCGATTCGCAGAATCGGTTCCCGCTCAGTCGGAGATTGTACTCCGACTGAACGTGAAGATAGAACCCGCCGCCTACAGAGGCGGGGGATATCCTCTGTGTTGTTCAAAGCTCTGCTTTTAACAAGCAGAGGCAATTCGAAGAATTGCTTTCGTTCAGTAGGAGATTGAACTCCTACTGAACGAGAGAATAGAACCCGCCGCCTACAGAGGCGGGAGATATCCTCTGTGTTGTT
>JAZUJY010000247.1:0-3000 GCA_045643005.1 Oscillospiraceae bacterium
CTTCCTTTATTTGACCTTGATCTAATTCAATTCCTGTGTAGCTACTTCCTTCCGCAAGCAATGGCATAAATTTCATACCTAAATATCCATAACCACAGCCAAAATCAATCATATCAATCGGCTTTGAAAACTTCAAAACATACCTAACAAAAAAATTAAAGTAATCATCATTCCAGTATAATTCTTTCCAGACCTTAATGACCTCACGATTATCATTCCAATAATCTACCTCATCATACCTTTTGATTTCTTCTTTATGTAATGGTTCTAACCCAAGAATAATATCTGCGCTGACGCCAAAAATATCTGCCATTCGTGGTATATGTGTTATATCCGGAAAATTTACTCCATTCTCCCACTTACTAATAGTCTGAAATGAAACTTGCATTAAGTCAGCTAATTCTTTTTGTGTTAATCCTTTTGCTTCTCTAAGCTCTTTTATATACAACTTCATACGTATTCCTGCCATTCCATATCATTCATTTTCATTATAAATACTGTTCTATTAATATTCTCGGATACAATTGTTCAAGATGCTTTTTCATTTCATCGGAACATTTACATTTCAGATATTTTAATTCAGAAAAATAACTATCGATTTTTCTCAGAAGGAATTCAAATGAATCATTTTGTAAAGTCAAAAATTTTATATCTGACAAAACAGAGTAATCCGCTTCACAAAAAACTACCCCAACATCTCCCATTATATTCAGTACATCAAATTTATCATGAATAGTATTATCCAAAGGGCAAGCATTCGATAATGTAAAGGAAGCGCATCCTGTTTGTAAATCAATCAATGAAAAAGTAACAATCCAATCATCATTTAAATAATAATCCGGATTGTTCAATAAATATTCTTCAAAAGCTCTTGCTAACAGAATACAGTCAGGTATCCTTGACCCTCCTCCTTTATACTTTAATCGGTACACTATGCTTTTATTATCATACTCAACAGCCTCATCAAGCGTGAATTTTTCATTAATTTCACAGGCATAATCTATAGCTTTGTACCCTTCTGGAACA
The DNA here is from genome assembly GCA_045643005.1 of Oscillospiraceae bacterium. Taxonomy (GTDB): domain Bacteria; phylum Bacillota; class Clostridia; order Oscillospirales; family Ruminococcaceae; genus HUN007. The sequence goes on from JAZUJY010000247.1 coordinate 1,027, forward strand.
AAAAAACTAATTATCAATATACCAAACACAATAATAAATACAATAGTGAGACTACCTATTAACTTTTTAGAAATCTTGTGTATTGAATTCATCATAGATTATTCTGCCTTTTTCATAATTGTCAGTCCACTTAATGATGTATGACGTACGGTCCGAGCAACATCAATTCCTTTATGCGCATCATCGTAGTCATCAAGATAGTTCTTAAACTCAAAATACTTGTAATATGGCTCCAAGTCTGAAAAAAACTGATTTTTATTTTTCGATTATCAAATACTTCCGCCTCAGGATGTAATCTCATGTACTCATTCATTCGATTTATTACTTCTATGCAGTTTCCTCTTCCTTCAAGGTCATACCACAATAAACCGGAAGCAGGTGCAATATCACCACCTGCAGTTCTATATGCCGAACCCCCAATGGCATATAAAATAGCTGACCCTATGTCTGATTCAGACCATTCTTCATATGCTTTTTCTTTTTCATACTGCTTTATTGCTTTATTGCTTTATATCCGATAAACAGTACAAGAAGGAGTGCAAATATCAGAAGTATTATTCGGCGTGTTTTTTTATTTTTCATTTGTTTACCACCCCAATTTCAAGAATGCCGTCTGCCAGAAACAACACCCTATTTCCTGTCATCAGGATATTTTCCCTGTTACTGATTTCCCTGAAGCTTTGGAAATACCTTGACTTCAGGTTTCCATAAAGCTATCTGCTCCCTCATTTCATTATACTCGTCACTTCCATCGGCGTAGTCACAATAGATTTCAGAAAGATTAGGGAATTTATCCAAAATATACATATTATTTTTTTTCATTCCTATACAATAATCAATATCCAAAATCTCCATTTCATCAACCCGGTCAAAATGCCAATAATAAAGTTCCTTAACAATAACTGTATCTATAAAGTCATGCTTAGTTTTCTCATTAGTTATGAAATTTGAAAAAATCAAATATGTATCAAGATTACTTTTATCCGCAAATTTCAAACTGATACTATAATCATGTAAAACCGAATCAGGATTCTCAGATAAATACCCATTATATTTTGAAAAAACTATATTAAAATCATCATTGCCGGTAATATAATATGTCAAAGCCTTATTATTCTCATCAAGATAGAAATCATAGTCAAATTTGCTATCTTTAACCGAATAGATTATAGCCTTTTCAGCATCTGATTTCATATAAAATTCCTTAATCAATAAAGAAACAATTAGACAAAGAAATAAACAAAGCACACAGCATATCAACTTTTTTTTTGTCATAAATTCTCCTAATGCTATGAATAGTACAAGTAACTCATGGAGCAGATTGGTGTACTTATCAGCACCAATCTGCAGATTTTGAAATTATCAAAATAATCCTCCAATAAACTACACCTATTCGATAACTAACTTTATGTAACATATGCAAATTACTTTTAATAATTTTTTACTATCTTCATCACTAAATCCCATGATGTGTCCTGTTGATTTTCTATCCATTCATCGAAATTAATAAACCGGTATTTTCCCCATGTCTGAACCTTCATCCATCTTTGACCTGTCAAATTATCAACTCTAAATTCCGTTATTGTCATCCAATGCATATCTACCACTCTTTGCTTTATAAACTACCGCCCTGATCTCATTTACCGAATTCTTTCTGACATAGACGGTTCCATATCCCGAGCTAATGCGCATTTCCTCTCCATCTGTCAGTCCGTCATCATCAGCATCCTTTTTATGGGGATCGGTATATATCATTCTGCCTGTTGGAAGAAGCATTCCGCCTAGCTCGACACAGTCAAAGATTCCGTCACCGTCGCTGTCAAGACCGTCCGAACGTTCCATTCCGGATGCGATAACCCGGCTGATTGTATCAGTAACCGAAGCTGCATCTGCATTGGGTTCGATTACAAACAGCTCTCCGCCCGTAGCTGATACTGCCGAAATCATCTGGCTGCGTTCATTCTCGCTTTTAAA
>JAZUJY010000248.1:0-3567 GCA_045643005.1 Oscillospiraceae bacterium
CTACCAAGTTCGGTCAAAACAATCGAAGATTTAGCGTTTCAGAAATGTATATCCCTGACAAATATTGTTATACCGGACTCTGTCACCAGTATTGGCAATAGTGCATTTTCAGGCACTCCGAAATTGAATACTATTTATTACACAGGCACAGAAGAACAATGGAAGCAGATTAATATTGGCAATTACAACGAAAGTTTGCTGGGCTGCAAAATCGTGTTCGAGTATAATGAAGTGCATGTGTCACTTGCATTGGACGGCTCGCTGAAAGTGCGTATCCTCTTTTCGAACGATATCATAGACGGCTGGACGCTCAATGATAAAAAATTCACCACAACAAACAAGATTGCAACATATGAGGTTGCTGCAAAAGATTTCATGAAGGATATTGTGCTTGCAAAGAATGGCAGAACTGTTGTGACTTTCAAAGTTGCAGATATTCTTAAAAAGTACAAAGAAATAAGCTCTATAAGTAACCTTGCAAAAGCTTTGGAAGCATATTGCAAAGCGGCATCAGCATATTTCGATGATAAAGCAACTGTCGCAGATTTTTCTTCTTCCTGGGAGGAAATCAAACTCGCAACAAAATCGTCAACACTCAGCGATAAGACTGCTGCACTGGGAGATAATTACTATGGTTCTTCCCTTTTGCTGAGATCCAGTACCATTCTGCGTCACTACTTCACCAATGAAAAGTCGGATTTGTCCTATGAGCAGAAATCCATTCCTGCACATCTCTATGCTGACAAGGAAAACTATTGTGTCAACGACTATATCTACAAGGTTTTGACCAACAGCAAATCAACTGCTGACCTCAAGAATATCTGCGCCGCACTCTATTACTATGGCGTGGAAGCAGCAAAATACTACGATAAACTGAATTCATAAGGAGAATCAATATGGAAGCATACTTGAAACCTGAATTGACTATTACCATATTTCAGACGAATGACATCATCACAACCAGTGAAGATGAACTTCCGACACAGCAGTAATTGCAAATACTAAGCCTGCGAAATAATATTCATAAGGCATCAGCCCCACACAGATTGTACTGCGTGGGGCTGATTTTGATTATGAAGCGAAGTTTATTTTGCTCTTACGTTCAATTTTCTGAATTTTTAGAACCGATTATCATACGCTGAATAAGCAAATTTCCATTATCCTTGAGCCATTTATTCCACTTGCCATAATCAGGAAAAATACGATATACAGCCGCATAGAAATCTTTTGAGTGATTCATATACAGGCGATGACAAAGCTCATGTACAATAACAGAATCAAGAACCTCCTGCGGTGCTGACATTAGAAGACAGTTAAAATTGAGATTACCGCTTGCAGAACAACTCCCCCACTTTGTCTTTTGATTCCGTATAGTAATTCTGCCATACGTTACACCAAGAAGCTGAGCATAATATTTTACTCGCTGTGGAATAATCTCCATAGCTTTCTGAGCCATATTATCTATATCCTGTTTTGAAAAAGGTGATAATTGTTCAAGTTCTCGATTGCGTTTTTTAACCTTTTCTGTATGAATATCAATCCATTCCGCATTTCTTTCAATAAAATTGATTATATCCTTATTCGTACACCGCAAAGGTACCCTCACAATCAGATGTCCGTCATCTGAAATCTGTAATGCAAGAGATTTACGTTTACTGCGGATTATCTCAGCATTTATTTTACTCTTTTCTGACATATTTCCCCTTTTATAAAAATTTTATTATATGTAATTATATCACTATATATCCACCAAGTCAATATTTAAAGACAGTAATTATCCCCTTCTTCTTATGAAATCAAAAAATTTATAAACTGCTTGACAATAAAAAATTGATATGATATAATGAAAAAAAGAAAGAGGTGAAAAGATGAGAAGATAATTTACTTTTGATTACATGAATATTTAATCGGCAGTCTGCATTTTTGCATACTGTTTTATCATGTTGCCAAAAGTGGATTATGTTCTCATAACCTCTTTTTGTATTTGTATATTATCCGTGGCTCATTATGAGCTTTTGAGGTTATAGGTATATAATCGGACTGTTTGGCAGCAAATGGTCCGATTTTTTTATCTTACTATATTGGAGGAATGTATATGTCACAAATAAGTATAAATAATCTCACTTTCGGATATGATGGAAGCGTTGATAATATTTTTGAAAACGTTTCCTTTTCGATTGATACAAACTGGAAACTCGGCTTTATAGGAAGAAATGGAAAGGGCAAAACCACTCTGCTGAATCTTCTTCTCGGAAAACACAGATACAGCGGTTCTATAAGTTCTGCCGTTAAATTTGAATATTTTCCTTACTGTATTTCAGAATATCAGCTTACTATAACCACTTCCGAATTTCTACCAGATATAAAGCCTGACTGTGAAGAATGGCGTGTAATATGTGAGCTTTCACAGCTCGGTGAAAATGCTGAGCTTCTTTACAGAGAGTTCGGAACATTAAGCCTTGGAGAACGCACAAAAGTTCTGCTTGCGGTACTTTTTTCGGGAGAAAACGAATTTTTACTTATTGATGAACCTACAAATCATCTTGATTTTGAAGCAAGAGAATGTGTAAAAAATTACCTTTCTCAAAAAAGCGGATTTATCCTTGTTTCGCATGACAGAGATATACTTGATGCCTGCGTTGACCATGTACTTGTTCTTAACAGAAAAAGCATTGAAGTGCAAAATGGTAATTTTTCAAGCTGGTGGGAAAATAAAGAACGCAAGGACAGGTTTGCAGTTGCAGAAAATGAAAAACATAAAAAAGAAATAAAGAAACTCAAAACTGCTGCTAAACGAACTGCTGACTGGGCTGATAAAAATGAAAGTACAAAAATCGGCTTCGACCCGATAAAAGAACATGACAGATGTATCAGCACAAGAGCTTTTATCGGAGCTAAAACCAAGAAAATGCAAAGCCGTGTAAAGCAGATTGAAAACAGAATAGAATGTGAAATTGCTGAAAAAGAAGGACTTCTCAACGACCTTGAAAGAACTCCTGAACTGAAACTTATGCAGCTTACGCATCACAAAAAAACTCTTATTGATTTCAGAAATTATTCATTTAAGTATAATGATTCTGACACTCCGACAATAGATAATCTGACATTTTCAGTTGTTTCAGGAGAAAGAGTGGCTGTTCACGGCAGAAACGGCTGCGGAAAATCTTCACTTATAAATGCTGTAATCAAAAGTGCAGGATATGAAACTGCAAAAAAAAATTTCAACGAAAGCGGTGTACTTGAAACAGCTTCGGGACTTGTTATTTCTTACATCAATCAGGATACCTCTCACCTGAAAGGAAAAATAACCGATTATTGCACCAAAAACAATCTGGACAGAAGTATGTTCTGTACTATTCTCAGACAGCTTGATTTTGAACGTGTTCAGTTTGATAAAAATATGGAGGAATATTCTGATGGGCAAAAGAAAAAGGTTCTTATTGCTGCAAGCCTTCTTACGCCTGCACATATTTATATCTGGGACGAACCGCTGAATTACATTGATATTTTTTCACGAATGCAGATTGAAAAGCTGCTTCTTGAATACAAGCCGACAATGCTTTTTGT
>JAZUJY010000249.1:0-2039 GCA_045643005.1 Oscillospiraceae bacterium
CGACGAAGAGGATATCTGCCCGCCTACAGAGAACGGGGATATCCTCTTCATCGTTATAATAACACAGAGGATATCCCCCGCCTCTGCAGGCGGCGGGTTCTATCTGACCAAACAGTCGGAGTACAATCTCCGACTGAGCGGGAACCGATTCTACGAATCGCCTCTGCTTGTTAAAAGCAGAGCTTTGAAGTGTAATGTCAGAATTATCAGGACCTGTTTATCAGAGAAGTCAGCTGTGTCAGAATGTCGCTGCTGCCGTTTAAGTTTATGCTGCCGGCATTTTCGCAGATACGTTCAATATACTCAAGTTCCTTGAGCTTGTAGAGTGTCTGGTTTTCATCCATAAGCTTGGCTGTGTTGAGAAGTGATCTTGTGGATGCTACTTCTTCACGGCGTGTTATAACATTTGCTTGTGCACGCTTTTCAGCAGCTATGACAGTATTCATGATATCTCGGATCTCGCCGGGAAGGATAATATCTTTAACTCCTCCGTCAAAGATCTCAGCATAAAATGTGTGCTCCTTTTCTTTAAGACGAGAGAAGATGTATTTTGACATTTCTTCCTTTGAATTAAGGATTTCGTCAAGCTTGTATTTCCCAACGTAATCACGAAGAGCAAGCTGAGCGGCAACGTGGATCTGTTCTTCGAAGTTGTCAACTTCAGTGAAGCTTTTTATATAATCTGTTATTTTGTAGCTGCAGACGTAGTTGATTCGAAGTGATACTTTATCAGCTGTCATTATTTCCTGACCTGTGATATTCATCTGTTTAAGACGTGTGTCGATCAGTTTTATATCAGAGTGATTATTTGTATTGAGCCAGTAATAGTAAGCACCCGGTTCAAGCAGCTTTTCCATTTTTCCGTTTATCATCAGGATGGCTTTCTGATATTCGGCTATTACATATTTTATACATACAAGCTCGTCGGCAAGCTTTCCGCGAAGATAATCAGGTATGTCATCACCAAGTTCGGGTTTGGAAATATCCGTAACCTGAAATTCAGTTTTGCTGCTTATATTCCAGAAAGCATATTTTCCTGCACTCATGAAATCGGCAAATTTGCCGTCAGTAAAACGAAGAGCAGCTTTTTCTTCAGGTATTTCTATATAAACAGTTGAGGTTTTTATTTCGGGACATGCCATAAGGACATCAAGACTGCAGCGCTGTGAACTGACTGCGCCTTCAGCGGTAACCACTTCAATGCTTCGGCCGTTATGTTCATAATATTTTCCGGGGCAGAGACACTTCACAAATTTTCCGTCTTTAAAAAGAAATCCTCTCTGATTTTCATTGATGATCACTTTTTTCATATATAAAAACCTCCTTTTAGGGGAAAAAATTTTTCGATGTGAATAACGATCCGGGAAAACGGCTTTAAACTTAAGTATTATTAAAAGCAGGCGGAAAGCGCGGGCTTCTGGCCGACTTTAAAAAAATACGGTATCTGTTTGAAGACAAGGTTTTTTCAGAACACCTTTTTGGTGATCTTTTCAGGAGAAATGATCACCAAAGGCATGTTATTCACATTGTTGAATGATTAGAAATCTTTTGGGGAAAAGTCCTTGATCTTTTTCGTTTTTTACCGGTGCATTTTCATGCATTACGGTATCAGTCATGAAAGTGCAGGCATACGCTTTGGAATCTCCTCGCGCACCGTTGTGAAATCACTCACAGAGCAAAGCAGCTTTCATAATAACTATCTTATATTATTTTTTTTATAAAATCACGGAAAAAATATTACGAACATATTTTAAGAGAAAAAACGTCTGTTTTGTATTTGCTGAAATACTGATAATGTGCTATAATTTTATTTGTAATACTGAAAGAAGTTTTCTTGTTATTTGTAATATTTATCTACGGATACGGTCAAATAACAATGAGGGTATATTTTAAATCTGAAAAGGAGCCAACTATAATTTTGTCAATAGAAAAATGAAAAAATTTCTGAGAAAATTTTAAAAAATGCTTTTTGGAGATTTGGGTATAGCAAAGCAGACTATCCAAAAATAGCCTTAATGGATAATATAGGGAAATGAGTT
>JAZUJY010000250.1:0-41756 GCA_045643005.1 Oscillospiraceae bacterium
CGGCAATAATGTTAAACTCAGTACTCACAGTAAAAGAAATAGCCAACCTCGGATATGTATCCATGGTTGACTATTTCATGAAAGTTCATGTAAACTAAAGAACCGCCGTGTACCGAACGGTACGCACGGTGGTGTGAGAGGCCGGCTGGTCAAATAATGGTTAGCCTCCTACTCGATTTTATTCTTTTCCATATAAAATGTGGCTTCCATATCTGCAATACTAAGTGCAAGAGCAAGAGGATACATTTCAAATGCTTTTCCTATGCAGTTCTTGTCCTCAACTCCGGAAAATCCCATATGATATCTGATCGCAAATGCTTCTTCTCTGCTGAGTTTCATAAATCCTGAAATCATATAAACGGATTTTTCACCGTGTCCGTACGGAATAGTATCATTTATAGTGTAGTAAGGAACTTTTTCCCAGACACCTTTATCATTTTTTGCATTTCTGTAATCAACAGTATAAAAATTCATTTTACACAGATCATGCAGCAGCGACGAAATGGCAATTGTTTCTTCGGAATACTTCATTCCATAAAGATCCTTCACCCTGCTTCTCTCAAGGTAATCCTTCAGACAGCGGTAAACATTGACACTGTGTTCAACGAGTCCTCCTTCATAAGAACCGTGAAATCTGGTGCTCGAAGGCGCAGTGAAAAAATCGCTTTGATCCGAAAGCATATATTCCAGAAGCTTATTAGCTCCCGGTCTGACAATATTTGTTCTGTAAATATCCAAAAACTGTTCTTTAAAATTCATAATATCTGACCTCTGAAAAATAATAATATATATAATCATTATAATTTAATTCTCATAAAATTTCAACCACCAAATATTTTCTTTATTTACATTCGTATTTTTCGCGCCTTTTATTCATGTTTTTATGTGCTAAGGTGCAGACAGGTCATTCGCATATCCATAAAAAATGTCCTCCTCTCATCATAAAAAAGATTTTGTAATAAAAATATATCACTTGAAATATTCACACATATATAGTAAAATATAAATATATGTCCATTTGAGGAAAAATGTTTTTACAGAATAGGAGCATTAATAATGAAATTATTATCAATAGTAGTTCCTTGCTATAACGAGCAGGAAGTGCTTCCGATGTTTTATGATAAAATTACAGAGGTTATGGGAGATCTTACATCCAAACACAGTGAATTGACCTATGAGATCGTGTTCATTAATGACGGTTCAAAGGACAAAACCCTCGAAGGTTTCAGAAAATATGCGCTGATGGATGATCATATCCGTTATATATCATTTTCGAGAAATTTCGGAAAAGAAGCAGGAATGTATGCAGGACTGAATGCTGCAAAGGGTGACTATATAGTTGTAATGGATGCAGATCTACAGCATCCGCCGGAATTTATCCCTCAGATGTATGAATACGTTTCAAGCGGTGAATATGACTGTGCAACTACAAGAAGAGTGAGCCGCGATGGTGAGTCAAAGATCAGAAGCTTTTTTGCAAGAACATTTTACAAGATCATGAACAAGATCTCACAGACTGAAATAGTTGACGGAGCACAGGATTTCAGATTTATGACAAGACAGATGGTCGATGCCATCCTGTCGATGAAGGAATACAACAGATTTTCAAAGGGAATTTTCAGCTGGGTAGGCTTCAGAGTAAAGTATATCGAATATAAAAACGTGGAAAGAGCAGCAGGAACAACAGCATGGTCGTTCTGGGGACTTTTCAGATATTCCATAGAAGGAATAGTAGCATTTTCAACGGCACCTCTTGCTATCTCTGTTTTTCTCGGAATACTTTCATGCATCGCATCACTGATAGTTGCGATCGTTTCAATAATTGTCGGAATAGCAGGGGGAATTTCACAGCCGTGGCATCCGGTCATAGCATGTCTTATTCTTCTTGTCGGCGGATTTCAGCTTATCACGGGAGGTATTCTCGGACAGTATCTTGCCAAGACATATCTTGAGTGCAAAGGAAGACCTGTTTATATAGCTGCAGAAACAGAGGAAGATTTAAAACGCAAAGCAGAGGTTGAAAAACCGGGAGAATAAAGCTTGAGTAAAAATATAAGGATAATTTTTTTCGTACTGCTTCTGGTATTTATTTTTTTCACCGTTCTTATCGTAAGATATAATTCATCAGACGAAAAAACATTTATTATCAATGATGATGAAGGACTGAAAGCGACAGGCTTTCTCGGCAATGATTATTACAGCTACAAAAATGAAAACAATCTGTTTGGAGTCAGAGACGCAGAGGGAAAAAAGCTTACTGATGCTCTGTGGAAGGATATAAAAAGTATCGACGATGACAGATTTATCGTTCTTGATCCGTATTCAGGAAAATACGGAATAGTAGATATCAATGAAAATATAATCGTTCCGCTTATATATAAAAAATTTATTTCGTATGATGACAGGTATATTGTCGGTATAACTGAAAAAAATGACGGAAAACACGGAAATGTTCTTTTTGATACCAAAGGAAATATTCTGATTGAAGAAGAGTGGGATGCCTGTACCGAGACAGGTTTTGATAACAAAAATAAGATTACGGACGGATTCCTTCAGCTGAAAAAGAACAAGGATTACTGCAGGATCAAATTTGATGATGATCAGAGTTTCAGGATGTATTATATTGAGATGAACAGGGAACTTCTCGGAAGAAATATCAAAATAACGGCTCGTCCCTCCGGAAATGTGCTGTCACTCAGAAATACTTATTCTGTATATTATGAAATAGTAGACAGAAGTACATCATTCGTTACAGCAGTATTTAACGGAGATGCTTCAGGGATAAAAAATCTCATTTCTGATGAAAAATACGGAGAAAACGTACAGAGCTACAATTCGTTCAGAGGAGCAGAGCTTAAATATCTCGGAGACATACATCCTTTGGTAACTTCCGGTGCTGACGGCAGGAAGTCTTATTCATGCAGAATGAACGTGCTGATCTCAGTACCCGGAGACATTAAAGATGATGGCTCATATATGTATTCGGATGATGCATTTGAATTTACCGTATTGCTGGAGCCTGACAGTGAAGGTAAAATGAAGATCACCGGATTTTCTCAGAAAGATATCGATGTTTCACAGCTGAAGCTTCCGAAGGATTTTTATCCTGAGGAAACCACTGTATCTGATGTAACGGTAATAACTGATATTATCAGTACAGCTCCTGTTCAGACAACAGTTCCTTCTGAAACTGTTGCTGATCTAACTGAAGCTTCTTCTGTCGGACATAAAGAAACTTCAGAGAAAAGGAATAAAAATTCAGAAACAATAAAGAAATCAGCAAACTGAAAAAACGGGAAAAACTGCTTATAAATTAAGAAATATTTATTGACACATTGATGATTATGTGCTAAACTATTAATATTATATAATCATACCCTTATCAAGAGTGGTGGAGGAACCAGGTCCTTAGAAACCCGGCAACCTGATTGGCTGAATAAGTCAGAAAAGGTGCTAAATCCTGCGGAAAAAGATCCGAAAGATGAGGAATTTATTAGCATAATGAATTCAGACGTTCGGAAAAACCGAGCGTCTTTTTTTTATAAAAATAAGATACATATATGGAGGCTTTTTATGAAAAAATTTTTTACATCTGAATCAGTAACTGAAGGACATCCTGACAAAATCTGTGATCAGATCTCCGATGCAGTTCTTGATGCGCTGCTTGAAAAAGATCCTATGTCAAGAGTTGCCTGTGAAACGACTGCAACCACAGGAATGATATTCTGCATGGGTGAAATAACTACAAATGCCTATGTTGATATCCCGAAAATAGCAAGAGACGTAGTAAATGACATCGGCTACGACAGAGCAAAATTCGGATTTGACGGAAATACATGTTCAGTACTCACCTCGATCGACGAACAGTCAGGTGATATAGCAATGGGTGTAAATGAAGCTCTTGAAGCAAAAGACGGAAGTTCAAATACATCTGATGTTATAGGCGCAGGAGATCAGGGAATGATGTTCGGATTTGCCTGCAATGAAACAAAAGAAATGATGCCTATGCCGATATCTCTTGCTCACAAGCTTGCCATGAAGCTTACTGAGGTAAGAAAAAACGGTACTCTTGTATATTTAAGACCGGATGGAAAAACACAGGTTACAGTTGAATATGATAACGACAAGCCGGTTCGTGTTGATACTGTTGTTGTTTCAACTCAGCATTCACAGGCTGTAATGCTTGAAGATGTCAGAAAAGATGTAATGGAATACGTTATCAAAGCAGTTATTCCGGCTGAACTTCTCGATGAAAATACAAAATACTTTATTAATCCTACCGGTAGATTTGTTATCGGCGGTCCTCAGGGTGACAGTGGTCTTACCGGAAGAAAGATCATAGTAGATACATACGGCGGATATTCAAGACATGGCGGCGGAGCTTTTTCAGGAAAGGACCCGACAAAGGTTGACCGTTCAGCAGCATATGCAGCTCGATATGTAGCAAAAAATATAGTTGCAGCAGGAATTGCTGACAAGTGTGAGGTCCAGCTCGCTTACGCCATAGGTGTTGCCAAGCCGGTTTCAATACTTGTTGATACATTTGGAACCGGAAAATTTGAAGACGATAAAATAGCAGAAGCTGTTGACAAGGTATTTGATCTTCGTCCTGCGGCAATAATAGAAAAGCTCAATTTAAGAAAGCCGCAGTACAGAAAGCTTGCTGCTTACGGACATATGGGACGTGAAGATCTCGGAGTTGCCTGGGAAAAAACCGATAAGGTACAGGAAATAAAAGACGCTTTAAAATGATGATCCGCGCTGTTCAAACTTTCATGAAAGCTATTGAAAGTTTAAACAAAGTGTGATAGAATGGTATCAAGATTTGAATATATTTTTTCTTATAGTGAAACAGAAACGTTATTGAAAGTTTAATTAAGACAGATGATTAAAAGGGGGATGGATATAATGTTTAAAATAGTTCATAAGAGAAACTTAAATGAAGCAGTAGTTCTCATGGAGATAGATGCTCCTTTTGTTGCGAAAAAAGCAAAGCCGGGGCAGTTTATTATTTTCAGAACTGATGAATACGGGGAGAGAGTTCCTTTGACAATAGCAGATTATGATGCAGGTAAAGGAACTGTGACTATTATTTTTCAGATAGTTGGAAAATCTACTGAGAAGCTTGCTTCAATGAATGAAGGAGATGAGCTTGCCGATTTTGTCGGACCGCTCGGAATGCCGACACATATAGGGGATGATGTAAAAAAAGTATGTGTAATAGGCGGAGGTGTCGGATGTGCAATAGCATATCCGCAGGCAAAGGGATTATTTAATGAAGGCAAAGAAGTTACGGTTATTGCCGGCTTCAGAAGCAAAGATATAGTCATCCTTGAAGATGAACTCAAAGCCTGCTGCAATGAACTTGTCATTACAACAGATGACGGATCATACGGAAAGAATGGTTTTGTTACAACAGCCCTTGAAGAGCTTATTGAAAACGGTGAAAAATTTGATGAGGTCATAGCTATCGGTCCTATCCCGATGATGAAATTTGTAAGCAGTCTGACTGCCAAATACAACATCAAAACAACAGTCTCACTCAATCCTATCATGATAGACGGAACAGGAATGTGCGGCGGATGCCGTGTTACTGTCGGCGGAGAAACAAAGTATGCCTGTGTTGACGGACCTGATTTTGATGGACATCTTGTTAATTTTGATGAACTTATGAAAAGAAATTCGACATACAGAGAACAGGAACACGAATGCCGGATGAAAAATCTTAAGGAAAGTGTATAAGGGGGGGGACGGAAGATGGCAAATATGTCACAGACAAAAGTAGTTATGCCGGAACAGGATCCGAAGGAAAGAGCTCATAATTTTAAGGAAGTAACTCTTGGATATACTGAAGAAATGGCTGTTACAGAGGCACAGAGATGTCTGAACTGCAAAAACAAACCATGTGTTTCCGGATGCCCTGTCGGAGTAAGAATACCTGAATTTATTGAAAAAGTTGCTGCAAAGGATTTTGAAGCAGCTTATGAAATAATAAAATCAACAAATGCACTTCCTGCAGTCTGCGGTCGTGTGTGTCCTCAGGAAAATCAATGTGAAGGCAAATGTACAAGAGGTCTGAAGGGCGAACCTGTCGGAATAGGAAGACTTGAAAGATTTGTTGCAGACTATGCCATGGAGCATAATTTTTCAAAGCAGGAAAAACCTGAAGCCAATGGTCGAAAAGTCGCTGTAGTCGGTGCCGGACCTTCAGGACTTACATGTGCCGGAGAGCTTGCAAAAAAAGGATACAAGGTAACGATCTTTGAAGCATTTCATATTGCCGGTGGTGTTTTGATGTACGGAATACCTGAATTCCGACTTCCAAAGTCGATAGTTCAGAAGGAAGTAAATGCTCTTAAGGAGCTTGGCGTTGAGATAATGACCGATATGGTCATAGGAAAAGTTCTGTCACTTGATGAAATTGCAGAAATGGGATATGAAGCAATTTTTATCGGTTCAGGAGCCGGTCTCCCGAATTTCATGGGAATAGAGGGAGAGGCACTTGTAGGTGTATGCTCGGCAAATGAGTATCTTACAAGGATAAATCTTATGAAGGGATATCTTGATGAATACGATACTCCTGTTATCAGATCAAAAAATGTCGCAGTTGTCGGCGGCGGAAATGTTGCGATGGATGCAGCAAGAAGTGCTCTCAGAATGGGAGCGGAGCATGTTTATATCGTATACAGACGTTCTGAGGAGGAGCTTCCTGCAAGAAAGGAAGAAGTACATCATGCAAAAGAGGAAGGCGTTGAATTCAGACTGTTGAATAATCCGGTCAAAATATTAAGCGATGAAAACGGAAGAGTCAGATCGATCAGCTGCATTAAAATGCAGCTCGGGGAACCTGATGCAAGCGGACGAAGAAAACCGGAAGAAATTCCGGGATCTGAATTTGAACTTGATGTGGATACAGTAATTATGTCGATCGGAACTTCACCAAATCCGCTTATAAGGAAAACAACAGAGGGAATCGATGCCAATAAAAAAGGATGTCTTGTGGTTGATGAGGATATGATGACCACAAGAGAAGGGATTTATGCGGGAGGAGATGCCGTAACAGGCTCAGCAACCGTAATACTTGCAATGGGTGCCGGAAAAAAAGCCGCTGATTCCATTGACAAATATATTTCTGAAAAGAAATGAATAAATTAAACATTTTTTAGGAGGTCCTTTAATGAACTTATTAACAGCTTTGACATTGACCCAGACAGCAAACTCACAGAGCACAAGCAGTACACTGATATTGTACGCTGTTCCTCTTGTCGTATTCGTACTGTTTTTCTATTTGTGTATCATCAGACCACAGAAAAAACAGGAAAAAGAGGAGAAAAGCATGCTTGATAACACAGCGATCGGTGATGAGGTCGTTACGATCGGAGGAATTATCGGCATAGTTCTTCGTGATTCAGGTGATACTTTTGTTATAGAAACAGGCGGTGACAAGAGCAAGATCCGTATCAGAAAGAGTGCTGTCAAGGAAAATATCACTGCAGCAGAAAGAAAACAGGCAGAAGTATCAAAAGCAAAATCAGAAAAATATGCTTCTGCAGGTCTGGTTAATGATGAAAAAAAGGAAAAGAAGAAAAATAAAGATAAGTAAAATGCTGTTATGTCTTAAGTATGAATAGTATGTATTTTTTGTAAAAATGCACTAAATTTGAAATCATATGAATGTGTATTCTGTTGAAATGACATTTCTTCAGACTGAAGTGTTTTCTTGGTAAAAAAAACTTGAAAATGAAGCATTTATGTGATATAATACTATTTAAGTTATTAATTATTTTTGCGGAGGATATAATATCATGAAACATATCAAAACAATAAACAAGGCAAATTTAAAAGAATCTGCTAAAAAAGGCGGCTGCGGCAAATGTCAGGCTTCATGTCAGTCTGCATGCAAAACATCTTGCACAGTAGCTAACCAGAAATGCGAACACGAAAAATAATAAAGCTGTAATGGCTTGAAATAAAAAGGGACAATGTACGGTTGTCCCTTTTTATTTGTCATTTTCACATTTGATTTTTTGATTTTAAAGAGAAAAAGTCTCTTCACACAATATGGAAGGATGAAAATATGATACACAAATATAAACTTGCAGGTTACAATATTGTACTTGATGTAAACAGCGGAGGCGTTCATGTAGTTGACGATCTGACATATGATATGCTTGATAACGTTGAACCGCCGTTTGATGAAAAATGTCCTCAGAACGTGATCGACAAGCTTTTGAAATTTTATACAAGGGATGAAATAGAGAGTTGTTATGATGAGGTTGTTGAGCTGTACAATGATAAAATACTTTTCAGTGATGATGATTATGAAAAATATGCAAAGTATTCCACAGCTTCGCCTGTAAAGGCAATGTGTCTTCATATAGCTCATGACTGTAATCTCAGATGCGAGTACTGCTTTGCATCAACAGGAGATTTTGGCGTAGGAAGAAAGCTTATGACCTTTGAAACCGGAAAAAAGGCCATTGATTTTCTTATTGAAAAATCAGCAGACAGACAGTTCCTTGAACTTGACTTCTTCGGCGGAGAGCCGCTTATGAATTTTGATGTTGTAAAGCAGATAGTAGCCTACGCAAGATCCAGAGAAAAAGAGACCGGAAAAACATTCAGATTTACCGTTACAACAAACGGAATGCTTTTAAATGATTCTAATATAGATTTCATCAACAAAGAGATGTCAAATGCAGTTCTTTCTGTTGACGGCAGAAAATGTGTAAATGACAAAGTAAGAAAAAGAGTTGACGGTACAGGATGCTATGACACCATAATGCCGAAATTTCAGCAGCTTGTTGCCGGACGCGGTGATAAGGATTATTATGTCAGAGGCACATTTACAAAATACAATCTTGATTTTTCAAACGATGTTCTCAGTCTTTATGAAGCAGGTTTTGATCAGATCTCAGTTGAACCTGTCGTAAGTGATCCTTCCAAACCGTATGCACTCACAGAAGCTGATCTTCCTAAGATTTTCAGTGAGTATGATAATCTTGCACTTAAAATGCTTGAGCTTGAAAAGCAGGGGAAGAAATTCAACTTTTTCCATTTTATGCTTGATCTTGATCAGGGCCCGTGTGCAATAAAGAGACTCAGAGGCTGCGGATGCGGTAACGAATACGTTGCGATCACACCTGACGGTGATATTTATCCATGTCATCAGTTTGTCGGAAATCCTGATTATAAAATGGGCAGCCTTGATGACGGAACATTTGATCTGAAAATGAAGGATGAATTTGCTCATGCAAATGTATATACGAAGCCTGAGTGCAAAAAATGCTGGGCTAAGTTTTACTGCAGCGGCGGATGTAATGCAAATAATTATCAGTATGCAGGTGATATTCACAATGCTTATAAGCTTTCATGCCAGATGCAGAAAAAGCGAATAGAATGTGCTATCATGCTGAAGGCTGCGAGATTTGTACAAACAGAAGAATACGAAAATCAGTGATTTTATAACAACACAGAGGATATCCCCCGCCTCTGCTTGTTAAAAGCAGAGCTTTGAACAACACAGAACTTTGAACAGTTTTCGTTCTGAAAATATTAACATTAAAAAGAGGAAACGTTACAATTTATTGACGCTTCCTTTTTTAATGGAGACAGCATATTTTTGAGAAAGATGCTTAAAAAAATAACCTTTGAAATTAAAAATATTTATATTGAAAATAGATTCATTTTATAGTATAATAATTATTAGTTTTGAATTTTAGTGATTCCGTTTTGAAAGAATACGGAGCTGAAAAAGGAAGGAAGAAAAAAATGTCGGATGAGATAACACGTTCCAAGGATAAAAAAACACAGGCAAATATTCCATTGGTGGATTATTCAACCAGACCAAGACCTGTCAGACAAGCTCCCAGAAAAAAGAAACGCCGCAGAAGTGTATTTAAAATGTCAGCTGTTCTGGTGATGCTAATTGCTTGCTTTATAGGCGGATTTTTAGTTTATTTAAAAAATTATGAAATCGAATCAAAACCTTCTCCTGCATATTCTGAATTTGTAAAACAACAGGAAAAAATAGCAGATGCTGCAGCAAAAAACAATACACAAACAGGCAGCTCTGAAAATACGGATAGCAGTAATTCTGAAGAAAACGCTGAAAATCAGGAGGCTTCAAAAGGAACAAATCCGGTTCCTCAGTCCGCTCCAAAGGGTGATGAATATATAGACACATGTATGTTTATCGGTGACTCGATCACATATGGTTTCTCAACATACAGAATAGTGCCGGCAGACAGGGTATTGTCAGCTATCGGTGTAAGACCTGACAATATAGAATCAGAAAAACTTCAGACTGTTTCCATGGGAAAAGTTATTGAAGTAAATGTTCTTGATCATCTTAAGGAAGTTAAACCTGAAAACATATATATTCTTCTTGGAAGCAACGGAGTTGCATGGATGGATAATGAAGTAATGATCTCCAACTATGAAACATTTGTCGGAAAGATCAAATATGAACTTCCTGATTCAAAAATATATATTATTTCTCTTACACCTGTAGGAACAATGAAAGAAAACATTGCAGATGAAAGTTCAGGAAGAGTGCTTAATACTCAGATCGACAGCTTTAACGAAAAACTGCTTGAAATGGCAGACAGATCCGGAGTATATTATGTTGATGTAAACTCTGAACTGAAGGGACCGAATGGCAAATTACCTGATGACGAGACATCAGACGGAATGCATTTTGTTTCATCTACATATAAAAAGTTTCTTGATTACTTATTGTGTCATACTGCAGAATAAGAGAGGATAATTATGATTAGTGACAGTTTAAAAATGAAAATTACAGCTGCGGTATTGTCGGCTATTTTTTCAGGCAGTTATATTTCATGCGCAGTAATAGAAGCAGTAACATCCTGTAAAAAAGAAATGATCGAAAATGAATCTGCATCTCTGACAATATTGGAACCCGAAGCAAAAAACGGATCCGGAAACGGTTCATCGGACAGATCAATCGATATTGCTGAGACAGGTATTGCGAATGATATTATAGAAAATACAGCTTCAACTGTAACAAAAAAACAGACTGAATCTTCTGAAAGCACAAAAAAGGCAGTTACTACGGAAGGAACTACAGTTGTTTCTTCCACATCAGAAACCGTACAAACTTCTGAAAATACACAGAAGACTGCATCAGAACCAAAACAGACAACCGCTCAAAAGGAAACATCAGTATCGGAAAAGCTTACGGAACCGGAACAAAGTTCACCGGTATCGCAGAAAAGTACACCTGCTCCGGGAGGCTCTGTCCCTGAATCAGCAGCACGCGGAGATGACTATTTTCAAACATGTGCATTTATAGGTGATTCACATGTTGAGGGATTAAAATATATAGTTCCCGCTGACAGAGTGCTTGCCAAAAACGGTCTTAATTTATCAAGAATAGCCGAAACAATTCCTGTGGAAAACGCAGCGGCACTGAAACCTGAGCATATTTATATAATGATGGGCACAAACGGTGTTTCATGGATGTCTCACTCTTCAATGATCTCAGATTATACAAATTATATAAATTCTCTTCAGAATGCCGTTCCCGGTGCAGATATTTATGTTATGTCCATTCCGCCGGTCACAGCAGCAAAAAGCAGTAAATCAGTTTCTGAAAACGGAATTCCTAATTCTATGATCAACGAATACAATGAACTTGTATCTCAGATGTGTAAAGACAACGGATGGCATTTTCTTGATATCCATTCTGCTGTAGCAGATTCATCCGGATGTCTTACAAACGACTCTACAGACGGTGTTCATATGCCGGTCGGAGTATACAAAAATGTAATTAAAAATTATTTGCTTACACATGTGGCATAAATAATTCTCGGAGGATAAAAATGAAAAAAATAATTAAACTTGAAGCTGTTTTATCAGCAGCTCTTATTTTGCTTTGCTCATGCGGCGGTTCATCTGATGTAAAAACTTCAGATCTCCTTAATGCAGCTGTTGACAGCGGTGCACCGTTTGAGGAACTTGTTGAATACAGTGAAGAAGACTTTACAACATATTATGAAGTTGAAAAAGAACTCTTTGATGAATGTTCTGTAAAAGCAGCAGGAAATGCTGCGTGTGCGGATGAAGTTGTTGTAGTGAAGGCTTCATCATCGGATAATGCAAAAGAGATAGAAAAGAAGCTCGATGCTCACGTTGAAAGCAGAAAAAACACTTTGCAGAGCTATGCTCCTGCTGAATACGACAAGCTTGACAACAGTGAGGTTAAAGTAAACGGAAATATAGTTTATCTTGTTGTTTGCAGTGATGAAAAAGCTCAGAAGGCTTTGGAAAAGCTTTTTTGACAGATTTAAAAAAGCAGGAAAGAGTTTTTTCTGAACCATCGTAATGGGATTTTAGCAGGTTTAAGGCAGAAAAATTCTGCTGTTCTGTCCTGACAAGGCAGAGCATTTGAAACAGATACCGGACACTGATATGTTTCTGGTATGCTTTTTGATATTAATAAAGGGAGAGTGCGTAAAATGATTACACAAATCGTAAAAAGAGATGGAAGAAAAGTTCCGTTCAATACTGAAAAGATTGCAAATGCTATTTTCAGAGCAGCACAGTCGATTGGTGGAAATGATTATGAAGAGGCAATGGATATTGCATCCAAGGCATGTGAAACAGCAGAAAAGCTGTATGACGGAAAGCTCCCTACGGTTGAACAGATACAGGACGTTGTTGAAAAAACACTTATAAACGAAGGTCATGCCCAGACAGCAAAGGCTTATATTTTGTATCGTTATGAAAGGACACGTTCACGTGAGATGAAGACAAATCTTATGAAGGTGTTCAGTGACCTGACGTTCAAGTCAGCCAAGGACAGTGATATCAAGCGTGAAAACGCAAATATAGATGGCGACACAGCAATGGGAACAATGCTCAAATATGGTTCGGTAAGTGCAAAGGAATTTTATGAGCTTTATGTTCTTGACAGAAAGCATGCAAAGGCACATGCAGAAGGATATATTCACATTCATGATCTTGACTTTCTGACACTTACAACGACATGCTGTCAGATAGACCTTATAAAGCTTTTTAAAAACGGTTTTTCCACAGGACACGGCTTTTTAAGGGAGCCTAATGATATTTCAAGCTATTCGGCTCTTGCATGTATAGCTATCCAGTCAAATCAGAATGATCAGCACGGCGGACAGAGCGTACCTAATTTTGATTACGCGATGTCAGGCGGTGTTAAAAAAACATATGTAAGCAGATATATCCAGAATCTCGGAAGGACTCTTGAGCTTCTTGCAGGAATTGAAGAAGCAGGTGAGACTGCAAAAAAAATAGTTGAAGAAATAGAAAATGAAACAGGCCTCCGTCCGGTACTCTCAAATGACAACGGATATCAGGAGGAGGAATATAAAAAGCTCAGAGATTATACAGATGATGAAACCATTAAAAAGATCCAGGAGTTTACAGCCGCTCATTCATTCAGTGAAACAAACAGGGCAACATATCAGGCTATGGAGGCTCTTATTCACAATCTGAATACAATGAACAGCCGTGCGGGTGCACAGACTCCGTTCAGTTCAATAAACTATGGAACGGATACATCTCCGGAAGGCAGAATGGTCATAGAGAATATTCTTCTTGCAAATGAAGCAGGACTTGGAAACGGTGAGACACCGATTTTCCCTATACATATTTTTAAAATCAAGGAAGGCGTAAACTACAACCCTGAAGATCCGAACTATGATCTTTTCAAGCTTGCATGCAGAGTATCGGCCAAGAGACTTTTCCCGAATTTCTCATTTATTGATGCACCGTTCAATCTGCCTTATTACCGTAAAGATGATTACAATACTGAAGTTGCATATATGGGCTGTCGTACAAGAGTAATAGGAAATGTATTTGACCCTTCAAGAGAAATTGTAACAGGCAGAGGCAACCTGAGCTTTACTTCGATCAATCTTCCGAGACTGGCGATTGAAGCAGACAGAAATATCGGAACATTTTTCGATCTGCTTGATGAATATATGGATCTTTGTATTGATCAGCTTCTTCACAGATTTAAGATACAGTCACAGAAAACCGTGAAGAATTATCCTTTCCTTATGGGACAGGGTGTATGGATCGATTCGGACAGACTTGGAGAAAACGATCAGGTCGGTGAAGTACTCAAGCACGGAACACTGTCTGTAGGATTTATCGGACTGGCAGAAACTCTTGTTGCTCTGACAGGAAAGCATCATGGAGAAGATGAGGATGCAAGAAAGCTCGGTCTTGAAATAGTAACAAGAATGCGTGAGAGACTTGATGAAGAGAGCAGAAGAAGAACACTCAACTTCTCACTTCTGGCAACTCCTGCCGAAGGACTTTCAGGCAGATTTGTAAAAATGGACAGGAAAAAATATGGTCTTATCGAGGGTGTAACCGACAGAGAATACTATACAAACTCATTCCATGTTCCTGTTTATTTCAACCTGAGTGCATTTGAAAAAATAAAAATCGAAGCACCATATCATGCGCTTACAAATGCAGGTCATATCAGCTATGTTGAGCTTGACGGCGATCCGCTGAAAAATATTTCCGCATTTGAAAAAATAGTAAGATGCATGAAGGAATCAGGAATAGGATATGGATCAATAAATCATCCTGTAGACAGAGATCCGGTTTGCGGATACACAGGAATTATCAATGATATTTGTCCTCGCTGCGGAAGACGTGAAGAAGAGCATATGACCGGGCAGGACAGAATAAGACGAATAGTAATCTCACCGGTGGACAAGAAGGGTTAATTATGGACCTTAGAATAGCGGGGATGGTCAATGATTCCATCGTTGACGGTCCGGGCATAAGATTTACGATTTTTACGCAGGGATGTCCTCATCACTGCCCTGGATGTCAAAATCCTCAGACACATGATTTTAACGGCGGTATGATAACTGATACCGCTGTTATCATAGATAAAATACTGGAAAACCCACTTCTGGACGGAGTGACTTTCAGTGGCGGAGAGCCTTTCTGTCAGTGCAGTGCACTGTGTGAAATAGCAGAACAGGTGAAAAAAGCCGGACTTGATATAGTTACCTTTACAGGCTTTACTTTTGAACAGCTTATGGAGAATTCCGATGAGAATAATATGTATAGGGAGCTTCTTGAGTATACTGATATTCTGATCGACGGAAGATTTATTGAAGCTGAAAAAAGTCTTGAGGCAGCGTTCAGAGGCAGCCTCAATCAGCGTATAATAGATTGCAGGAAAAGTCTGGAATCCGGAATGGTAATTGAACGAACCGATCTGTACTAATGAAAGGGAAAAATGAGAAAACTATTTAAATTCAGAATATTAAAAGCACTTTTGCTTTCTGTTTTCCTTTGCTTCTGCATGTATTCTTTTTCCGGATGTTCAGATGAGAGTGAGGATGACGGTTCGGATCATTCATTTGTATTTACACTTTATAATAATCCGAAAAATCTTGATCCTCAGCTTGCAACTGACAGCTCATCTGTAATGATAATAAAAAATATGTTTTCAGGGCTGATGAAGCTGGACAGCGAAGGAGAAATTGTTTGCGAAATTGCGAAAAATTATAATATTTCCGATGATGGTCTTATATACAGATTTGAACTAAGGGATGACTGCTTCTGGTTTAACGGAGACGATCCTGATTCTCCTGTCACATCTCATGATTTTGTATTCGCATTTAAAAGAATTTTTGATCCTGTTACACGTTCGCCATACAAGGAAAAATTTGGTTTTCTTGAAAATGCAGAGCAGATCATCAGCGGGGAGATGGATCACTCAAAGCTTGGAGTTTATGCACCAAGCAGTTCAGAACTGGTATTTAAGCTTGACAGACCATGTTCGGAATTTTTGTATCTTCTTACCACGTCTCCGACCATGCCGTGCAATATGGACTTCTTTGAAAGTACAAAAGCAAGATATGGACTTGATGATCAGTCAGTAATTTCAAATGGTGCTTTTTATATGACGCAGTGGTCATATGATCCGTATGGGAACGACAATCTGATATATATGAAGAGAAATTACAAAAATTCTTCAGCAGACAGAGTTTTCCCCAAAATGCTGACATTTGTTATCGAGAGAGATCCATCTGAGATATATAAACAGTTTGATAATTCAGAAACGGACTGTATTATCTCAGAAAAAAGCTATAAAAAATCAAAAGGGTCATATTCATCAAAAAAATATGAATATTCTTCTGTCGGTATTTTGTTCAACCCGGATTCAGAAATTGAATCTATAATAAAAAAGACTCTGTCGCTTAATATTAACAGAAATCAGCTGGACAGCTCCGCAGTGGAATGCTATAAAAAAGGCTGTGGACTTATTCCCGGATATTTTAAGATCAATGGTACTAAATACAGGGAGAAGTTCAAAGATTCAGAGCTTCCTTTTTATACTGAAGATTATTCACTTTCAGATGATGAAAAATCGGATTTCAACTCTCTTCCGGAGGATATGCAGAAAATAATGGTGAAAATCGGATCTGACGGAGGATGTATCAGCAGACTTGTTGAATATTGGTATGATAAGCTTGGGATCAATCTCACAGTTGATTATGTAGAAGAGGATGAATATCTGAGCCGTCTTGAGTCGGAAGATTTTTCAATGGCTTTTACAGAGATACAAAGCAGTGATGCTTCTGTTTATTATTTTCTTGAAAATGCAGCTCATCAAATAGATCCTTATGATGAAAGCAATGCTTCTGATCTTTTGAATGAAGCTTTTGAATGCATAGATCCCGAAAGAAAAGAACAAATCTATCAGGAAATAGAAAACAGTCTTATCGCGACAGGAAACTATATTCCTCTTTTTTATAAGAGAGTATATTTTGTGAGCGAAAAAGAAACTGAAGACTGGATCTTTGATCCTTTTTCAAATTATGTAGATTTTCGATATGCGAAATATTTTTAATAACAAAAATCATAATGGGTTAATGTAATTCATTATGATTTTTTTATTTTGATGACATTTTTATCTGTGCTGTAAGGTTTGTTGTTTTGACTAAAAAGTACAAAAAAAATGTGAAAAAACATAGAAAATGCAAAATACTCTTGAATGTTTTGTTGCAAAATGATATAATATAAGTATGGAAAAGCGTGTTTTTTTATGATATTGACAGAAAATAATAAAATTTGAAAATTTACATTTTTAAGGAAACACTGATTAAGTCTGGCGTACAGAATGCGCAGGCAGAATGTACGTCAAGTCGTCAGATGTGATTTAATCAGCGGTCCCTTAAGTATATTGTTTAAATATTCGTTTGTGGGGATTTCGTTGTTAACAACAGGGGTGATGTTATGAAATCAAATGGAAAAAGAGGCAAGTACAGAACTCTTCGGTCAAAGTTCTTATTGGTCAGTATTGTTCCGACTGCTATAATGCTTGGCATGTTAAGCATGTTTGGTGTACTGATAACATATAAAATGTCTTCTTTTTCATATTCGAAATCAATGGAGGGCCAGCTTAAGGGAAGATCGGCTTCATGTTCCGTTGAGTTTGAAAGAATGCATGATGAAATAGTAGATTTCCCACATCGGTCTGAAGAAATACGTGACCTTATCAGTTCGGACGATCCGAATGCAGACAAGGTCATAATGCAGAGAATGACAGAGATCGGGAAGAGTTCAACTTTTATAAACAGTGCATCTTTTATAAGATATGATGACAGAAGACTGTATACTTCTTCTGAAATAAAAGAAGCAGATGATTCGTTTTTTTCAGACAATCCCGATCTGTTTGTAAAAAAAGAACCATATTTTATTTATAGAGTTCCGGAAACGAACAGTGCTGTTCCACGCATAGAATATACATATCCTGTTATGTATGACAGTGAAGAATTTGCCGGATGTTTTGTTGTTGAAGTAAGCGGCGAGCAGTTGAAAATGATCCTTTCAAATGCGTCTCCTGCTAAAAAGCAGTTCTGGATAATGTATAATTCAGACGGAACGATCATTTATTCATCCAATTATGATGGTTCAAATAAAATAGCAAGTTCTCTGGAAAAGTACTGTAAAGATGAAAACGTATTGTTTGAAGCTATAGATAAGCAGGGTCTGTTTTATGTTTCAAGTACTGTTGATAACCTGCCGGAACTGAATGTTGCATATTTTATAAGCAAAAGTGAGTTCCTTGAGGGTTATACGGTAACGATCACGCTTTTGGTAACGATCGCTGTTTTAAGTACATTAATAATCGGTTTATATATTTCTATTTTCTCAAAAAGGATCGGAAGTGAAGTTGAAGATATCAGAAAAGGTCTGAAGAATATAGCAAAAAGACATTATTCAGCAAGACTTAATGTTCATTCAAATGATGAGATCGGAAGCCTTACCACTGAGATCAATAACGTTATTTCCACGCTGAAATATCAGGCAGAGCATGATCCGAAAACAGACTTTTACAATTCTGAGTCATTTGCACACAAGGTCAGGGAGAAGATAACCAATGAGCCTTACAAATCATATGCTCTGATAAGATCTGATATAGATAATTTCAGCTTTATAAATGATATTTTTGACTGGAGCGTCGGAAATGAGATACTTCAGAAAGAAGCTAATATACTGAGAAGTTTGTTTGATGAAAATACGATTTTCGGTTATCTCGGAAATGATATTTTTGTTCTGTGTGTTCCTTATCAGGAAGAGGATGAACTTCTTGGAAGAATAATCAAGACAGCGGAAAACATCAGAAAATGTGAAGACAGGGTTCAGCTTTCTGTACATTTTGGTGTTTATAAGGGAGTCAAAGCTGATTCTGATATCATAGTCCTCTGTGATTATGCAGGGATCGCGCTGAAAAGCATTAAAGGAAATGTTCTTGAGTGTTATGCTGTTTATGATGAAAAATATGAGGCAAAGCATAAAATGCAGAAATTTGTAGAAAGTCAGAAGCTTTCTGCACTGGAAAACAGAGATTTTTATATCATGCTTCAGCCGAAATGTGATATCATAACAGGTGAAACGATCGGTGCAGAGGCACTGGTCAGGTGGCGTGACCATGCAACAGGTGATATTATATCTCCCGGTGCGTTTATTCCGATTTTTGAAAAGAGCGGATTTGTAATTACGCTTGACCGATATGTCTGGGAGGAAGCATGCCGAACAATAAGTAAATGGAGAAAATGCGGATGCAAAAATGTTCCTGTTTCGGTAAACGTATCCAGAATGCATATCTACAGTGATGAATTTGTTGATTTTATCAGTGATCTGGTCAAAAAATATGATATTCCTCCGGAGATGCTTCAGCTTGAACTTACTGAGAGTGCTCTTCTTGAGGACAGTGACAAGATTCTTCTTCCTGTAATGCAGGAATTGAAAAACAGGGGATTTACGATACTTATGGATGATTTTGCGTCAGGATATTCTTCACTCATTGCACTTCAGAATCTTCCGTTTGATATAATCAAAATCGATAAAGGTCTGATCGACAATATTGATCATGAATACAATCAGAAGTTCCTTTCCGGTGTTATTTCATTCCTGAGGGATATAGGAAAGGATATTGTAGTTGAAGGTGTTGAGCATAACTGGCAGAAAGAGATCCTGAAAAACACTTCATGCCGTATAGTTCAGGGATTCTGTTTTGCAAAGCCTTTGATGATAAATGATTTTGAAGTCAGAGCTTTTGGAAAAGAAATAGAATTTCCGAAAAAAACTGATGTTGAAAATGTAGAATCAGAAGATATTTATTCAGAGGATCAGTTCAATGATAATACACCTGTGGATATACAGCTTGCAATTGAAACTGAGTGTGAATCAAATGCTTCTGCAGAAAATGATTTGTCTGAAGGAAAAAAATAAAATACTAAAAAACGATCCGGCGGATATGAAATGTTTGCCGGATCATTTTTATTTCATTTAGTTTCGTATTTTCAAATTAAAACAAAGAATTATGACTGGTTTTTTATGATATTGTATGTTATAATATGAATACAGTGTCTGAAAATGATACAGAATAATTCAGGGGAGGGTAATTATGACAGCGAAAGTAAATCGTGAAATGATCGCAGATGGGGTCGCATTTACTGAGATAGTCGACAAAAAATTCAAAACCGATCTTATCCGAATCAAGCTTATTACAGAGTTAAATGAAAAAGATGCACCGCTGAATACAATGGTTTCCATGCTTATCAGTTCAACAAACAGTAAACTGAAAGAATACTCAAAGATGACTGATGCGCTTAATGAACTGTATGGTGCTGATATATATTCTGATACTTCAAAGTCGGGAGATTGTCAGATAATTACGTTTTCTGCAAACTGCATCAACAATGCATATGCATTTGACGGTGAGGATATTCTCGGAAAGCTTCTTGATATAACAGAAGACTGTATTTTTTCACCAAATATAGTAAATGGTGAGTTTGATAAAAAGGAATTCGAACTTAAGAAAAGGGATCTGAAGGAAACCATTGCTGCGGAGATCAACAACAAGCGTTCGTATGCAATGCAGAGAGCCGGAGAAACTATTTACAAGGGTGAACCATTTGCCAGCTCATTTTACGGAACTGCTGAAAATGCAGAACGTATAACATCGAGGGAACTGGCTGAAGCTTATCAAAGACTTATTGAAACATCGGAGATCGAAGTGTTCTTTGTTTCTTCCGTTTCAAATCCTTCGGTAAAGGAAAGGTTTGCAAAAGCGTTTGCAAAAGTCGAAAGAAAATTCAAAAAGCTGGACGTAAGAAGTGTCAGTCCTTTAAAACCTGAGCCGGCAAGAAAAGAAGAAACAGTTGAAGCGTCGCAGACAAAAACAATTATAGCGTATAAATCCGATCTTGATGACAGTAACGCATGTCTTGTAATGAGCAGAATTTTCGGAGGCACGCCTTTTTCACTGCTGTTTTCAAACGTCAGAGAAAAGATGAGCCTTTGCTATTACTGTTCCGGAAGCTTTGTTTATACCAAAGGTGTATTGTTTGTTTCGAGCGGTGTTGAAAGTGAAAATGTTGAAAAGCTGATATCAGCTGTATCAGATCAGCTTGAAATGATAAAACGCGGTGAAATATCCGATGAGCTTATTGAAAATACCAAGCGTTATCTGATAAATGCCTTCAAATCAATTCCGGATCTGCCCGGTTCTCTTGTAGCGTGGTATTTTGATTCATACAGATTTGGTGAACCGGAAGAGCTTAGTGAAAGAATGGATAATATAATGAATGTATCGAGGGAGAGGATAATAGCAGCAGCACGTTCCTTCAGTCTGGATACGATCTATGTAATGAAAGCTGGAAACTCAGCGGCAGAGGAAGGTGATCCGGAAGATGAATAAGGAAATAGTAAAAAGTGAGCTTACAAACGACAGCTATATTCATGTAAAGCATAAAAGCGGACTTGATATCTATATCTGGGAAATGGAAGGCTTCTCTACGGTAGATGCCATTTTCGGAACGAGATACGGTTCGATAAATACCAGATTTAAGCTTAGAGCTGATAAAGAGTTTACAGAGGTACCTGAAGGTATCGCACATTTTCTTGAACACAAGCTTTTTGAAAATGAGGACTGTGATGTGTTTGAAAAATATGCTGAAACAGGAGCTTCAGCAAATGCATATACATCGTTTGATAAGACCTGTTATTTTTTCAGCTGTACAGATAACTATGAAGAATCCTTAAAAATTCTTCTTACCTCAGTCCAGTCTCCTTATTTTACAAAGGAAAGTGTGGAGAAGGAACAGGGTATTATTGCACAGGAGATAAAAATGTGCAATGATTCACCGGATAACAAGGTGTTTTTTAACCTGATGAAGTGTTTGTATCATGTTCATCCTGTCAGGATCGATATCGCAGGTACCGTTGAGAGTATTGCTAAAATTGATGCAGATCTTCTTTACAAATGCTACGATACTTTTTACAATCTCAACAATATGGTTCTTGTTGTTGCAGGAAATGTTAAAGCTGATGACGTTCTTAAAATTGCTGATGAATGTCTTAAAGAATGTGAAGACAAGGGTCTGGAGGTTTCATTCCCGGATGAACCTGAAAATGCCAGATCAAAAGAGATCAGAGAAACAATGTCAGTCGGACTTCCTGTTTTTAATATCGGATACAAGTCGGAACCGGTTTCAGGCTATGATGGTCTGAAATCAGAACTGGAAACCTATATCGCATCTCACATGCTGTCTGATTCATCATCAAAATTTTACAATGACCTTATGGATGATGAGCTTATCAATTCAACATTTTGTTCAACCGTATATGCCGGAAACGGATTTTTTTTGACGCTGTTCGGAGGTGAATCCAAGGATCCGCGTAAGGTTGCTGAAAGGATCAGAGACGAGATCACGCGAATCAGAAAAGAAGGCATAGACGATAAGGTTTTTGAAAACCTGAGAAAATGTACCTACGGACAGGCCGTCAGAGATCTCAATAACACTGAATCAACGGCACAGCTTCTTCTGGACAGCTTTTATTCAGGAGTATCAGGTTTTGATACCATGAAAATTCTAAAAGAAATGAAAAAAGAAGACGTAATGAGATGCTTTGAAAAACGTTTTGATCCGGATAAATCGGCATTATCAATTGCAGAAAAATCGGAGGAGAAGAAAACAGATGAATAATTTGAACTTGTCTGAAAATGATATTGCTTTTCCGAATCTTGGCATAGATAAGATCACAATTGACAGCGCAGCAGTCAGGATCGGTGATTTTACTATAGCCTGGTATGGAATAATCATTGTATTCGGAATGATGTTAGCAATAATATTCGGAATGAAACAGATGAAAAAGTTCGGCATTTCTGCCGACAGAGCTTTTGATGCCATACTCGGAGGAATAATCGGAGGACTTATCGGTGCAAGACTATATTTTGTTCTGATGAACATTGACGATTATAAAAATAAACCTTTGCAGATACTGAACATCAGGCAGGGCGGTCTTGCGATATACGGCGGAATTCTGGGGGCGCTTTTAGTCGGAGGTATTATCAGTAAAATAAGAAAAGTTAAGCTTCTTCCGCTTCTTGATATAGTTTCAATGGGCTTCCTTATCGGTCAGGGAATAGGCAGATGGGGAAACTTCTGTAATCAGGAAGCATTCGGATGCAATACCGATCTTCCATGGGGCATGACGGGCGGAAGAATACAGGCATGGATAAATGCACAGCACAGTCTTGGAAAACTTGGAGATGTTGATGCGGCCAAACTGGTACATCCGTGCTTCCTGTATGAATCGATCTGGTGCCTTTTAGGTTTTCTTGTTATTTATCTCATCTCAAAGCGCAGAAAATATGACGGCCAGATTTTTCTGCTTTATATCTTTTGGTATGGTTCAGGAAGAGCGGTTATTGAGGGATTAAGAACAGACAGCCTTATGGCCGGAAATATACGTGTTTCTCAGATGCTCGGAATAGTATCCGCATCAGCTGCACTGATCCTTTTGATAGCAGCCGGATCAAAAGTCAGAAGACTGGGATCAGATTATGTGTTCTACAAGGACACAGAAGAGTCAAAGGAATTTATCAGACAGGATGAAGAAAACGAAGAAAAAAGCAAAAAGAAAAAGAAGTCTGACCGTAAGCAGAAGAACGAGAGCACAGAGGATGAAAATAAAGAAGAAAGCAAAGCTGAGTGATATGACGCTTTGTTCGAACAATTAATAAATTTAAAGGATGTGTTTTTATAAATGGCAAATCTGATCAGTGGTAAAGAAGTTTCAATGAAAGTAAAAAGTGAAGTAAGGGAAAAAGCTCTTGAGCTCAAAGAAAAAGGAATAACAATAGGTCTTGCTGTTGTCATAGTCGGAGATAACCCTGCTTCGAGAGTATATGTAAACAACAAAAAGAAGGCATGTGAAGAAGTCGGATTTACTTCCTTTGAATATGCTCTTCCTGAAAACACAACAGAGAAAGAACTTCTTGACCTTGTAAATGTTCTGAATAACGATGAAAAGGTCAACGGCATACTTGTTCAGCTTCCTCTTCCGAAGCAGATCAATGAAACTGCTGTAATAAATGCGATTTCTCCTGACAAGGACGTTGATGCATTCCATCCTTCAAATGTAGGAAAAATAATGATCGGAGAATACTCATTCCTTCCGTGTACTCCTGCAGGAATAATGGAGCTTATAGACAGCACAGGAGTAGAAGTTGCAGGAAAATCATGTGTTGTTATCGGCAGAAGCAACATTGTCGGAAAGCCGATGTCAATGCTTCTTCTTCACAGAAGCGGAACAGTTACGATATGCCATTCAAAAACAAAAAATCTCAAAGAGATCTGCAGAGAGGCAGATATACTCGTTGCCGCTGTAGGAAGACCGAAATTTGTAACAGCTGATATGGTCAAGGAGGGTGCTGTAGTCATCGATGTAGGCATTAACAGACTTGAGGACAAGACTCTCTGCGGAGATGTTGACTTTGAAGCTGTAAAGGAAAAAGCAGGCTATATCACTCCGGTTCCGGGCGGAGTAGGTCCGATGACAATAGCAATGCTGATGAAAAATACGCTTACAGCAGCACTTGTAAAAAACGGTCTTAAATAATCGGATTCTCAACCGTTTTTCACACAGGTTTTCAACAGTGTGTGGAAAAATATTAAACAAAAAATTCAGGGGCTGTTAAGAAATTACCTGAAAGCTGAAAAAAGCAGCAAATTAGAGTACGTAAATACGTATCTTTGATTTGCTGCTTTCTTTATATGAGAGACTTTTTTAACAGCCCCTTTTTTTATTTATTTTTCTTCAATATAATTATTCAGTTCACTGAAAGATACATCGATAATATCGTCTTTTTGTGATTTTTCCATCTCACCTGCAAATAAAAAATCCGTAAATATTCTCGAAATACCGTTGATAAACAAAACGATACCTAAAAGTCTTAAAATATTCATCATTGTTTTAAACGGATTGCATACAAGTAATATTCCAAGTAAAAGACCGAAAATATTTAAAATCAAAGGAAGAAGCCATTTGCGAGTTCCTGTTTTTTTCTGATATAATGCAAATCTGATCTTTGAAACGCTTTGAACTGATACGGTCATTCCTATTATCAGAGGAAGAAGAGAAACAACGATTTGTATTCCTGTAAGGAAGAATATACCGGCTGCCAGTCCCGCACATGCAGATAAAAGATCAAAATGAGATACAAAACCGTTTTTCTTTTTTTTAAAATAGCTGAAAAGACTTTTTCCTGACCATATAAGACACGCAACGCTTAAAATTATGCAAATCACTGTTGTTGAAAATTTCGGATTTATAGTCAGTATGGCTCCGATAACAAGATTTGCCAAGGTCAATGCATCAAATGATAAGCGGTGCTGCTTGAGACGTTTTTTCATATTTAACTCCTTTTTACGCTGTAAAGAAAACCTTTATTCTATTATACGATATAAAAGAACAGAAATCAAATAAAATTTACATCTTTGAGTTTATTTTTTTTTGTCTGTATAGTATAATAAAATTTTAAGGCGAAAAAGTGATTTGGTTGAAAGCTTTAAAATACAGATATCAGGAATTTGCGGAGTTGAAGAGATGAAAAAAATAAAAAAATTTATTATTAATGCGTTTAAGGAAATAAAAACGTTGTCTGATATGCTTAAAAGAGATGATATAACGGCTTTTGCGGCGAATTCGGCATATTGTTTTATCCTTTCGTTTATTCCGATCATCATGCTTCTTATGGCACTGCTTAAGATCACAAATGTGTCGAGAGAGTTTATGGAAACGGCTTTTGGTATTTTTCTTCCGAAAGGGCTTGATGAAATAATCATCGGGATAATCGACGATGTTTACGGAAATCAGGCAGCTCTTATTTCAGTAACTGCTGTTTTTGCACTGTGGTGGGCAGGACGTGGATTTATGGCTTTGAAAAACGGGATGAGAGCTGTTTTGCATATAGACAGATGCCGGAATTACTTTGCACTCAGATTCAGGGGAAGTCTCGATGCCATGATCTTTCTTGCCATGATCATGGCGGCACTGTTTCTTGGTGTATTCGGAGAAAATATCGAAAAAGCCGTGATGTCAAGGATAAGCCTGTCAGGAACGGCACTTGCGGTCCTTGTCCAGTTCAGAAAAGTGATCATGATAGCAATGTTTATGATCCTGTTTACGATTTTATACAAAATAATCCCTGACTGGAAAAACAGCGAGATATTTGCTGATAAAAAGGTGAGCATTTTCCGGCTTGTACCTGGAGCAGCGGTTTGTGCTGTATGCTGGCAGGGGTATTCATATATCATGATGCTGTATCTTAAATATTCAGCCTCATTTTTAAAAATGTTCGGAAGCCTTTCAGTGTATATAGGTTTGATGCTTTGGCTGTACGGATGTATGTATTTTGTATTTTTCGGACTAGAAACAAATGTCTGGCTGATAGATTTCAGCGAAAGATATTCAATGAATAAACACAAAACTTCGAAAAAAAACAACGACTGCTGTAAAAACGATGCAGAAGAGTAAAATCTGTTTATTATCATTGACATTCACGGAAGATTTGCATATAATATATATTGTGTATAAATTTACATTGACGATCGGAGGAAAGATAAAGTGGCTCAGAATGAAAAAGAACTGAACAAATATGAAAAGACTATGATAGATTCTTTGAAGGAAACACTTGGCGGAGAACAGAAAGCGTTTTTCTATTCAGATGTGAATGAGAAAAACAGGATCGACATTTTGTTTGCTAAGGGAAGTCCTGCAAAAAAATATATTACAGCATCAACGCTTGGTCTTGTAAACCGTGCTACGGGATATGAAGACAAAGAATCCGGAAAAGAGATCAGAGCTGAAATAATTATGTCAGGACCTATGGGTACTGATCTGGCAGGAAGGATCCTTGCAACACTCGGTAAAGGAATAATGGACACCAACGTAAGATACGGATACGGAACGGTTTTCAAGGATATTATCAATCTTTACTATCCTGAATCTGAGATGAGGCATGTTTTTCTTATGCTTCCGCCGCCGAAGTGGCCTAAAGAGTTCAAGGCGATCGACTGTGATGATTGTCTGATCACATTTTTATATGCCCTTCCTATTTCTGATGAAGAAATGAAATACATGGATGAAAAGGGTATTATTGAGCTTCAGGACCTTTTTGTTGAAAAGAACATCAATATGTTTGATCCTGAGAGAAAATCGGTTATTTAATTTTTAATATTTTATTTATAAAGGAGCTAACTTTTACTATGAAGTGGCGTGGAGTAAACGAATTAAGAGAGTTATATTTATCATTTTTTGAAGGAAAAAGTCATACCAGAATGGCAAGCGCACCGCTGATCCCACAGGGCGACAACAGTCTTCTGCTTATCAACTCGGGTATGGCTCCGTTAAAGAAGTTTTTCTTAGGACAGGCAGTTCCTCCGAACAAGAGGGTCACAACATGTCAGAAATGTATCAGAACACCTGATATAGAAAGAGTTGGAAAAACTGCAAGACATGGTACTTATTTTGAAATGCTCGGAAACTTTTCTTTCGGAGATTATTTTAAAAATGAAGCTATCGAATGGGCATGGGAATTTTTGACCAAGGTTCTCGAGATCCCGGCAGACAGACTCTGGATCACTGTTTTTGAAAGCGACGATGAGGCTGAACAGATCTGGATGGAGAAGATAGGCATACCGAAGGAAAGGATCATTCGTCTCGGCAAGGCTGATAACTTCTGGGAACACGGCTCAGGTCCATGCGGTCCGTGTTCAGAGATCCACTTTGACAGAGGAGAAAGCTATGGTCCTCTTGAAAGCTTTGAACAGGCAAGCGACTGTGACAGGATCATTGAAATATGGAACCTTGTTTTCAGCCAGTTTGACAGTGACGGAAACGGTCACTATGCTGAAATGAAAAATAAAAACATCGATACAGGTATGGGTCTTGAGAGACTTGCCTGTGCAATGCAGGGTGTTGACAACCTTTTCGAAGTTGATACAGTTCAGAATATCATGAAGCATATCAGCAGCATTGCAGGAATCGAATACAAGAAAAATGAAAAATCAGACGTATCACTCAGAGTTATCACAGACCATATCAGAAGTACCACATTTATGGTAGGTGACGGTGTAATGCCTTCAAACGAAGGAAGAGGCTACGTATTGAGAAGACTTCTCCGTCGTGCTGCACGTCATGGCAGACTCATCGGAATAACAAGACCGTTCCTGTATGAAGTATGCGAAACAGTTATAAAGGAAAATGAATCGGCATATCCGGAGCTCCGTGAAAAAGCAGAATACATCAAAAAGATCATTCAGGTCGAGGAAGAGAATTTTGCAAGAACAGTCGACAAGGGTCTTGAACTGTTAAACGGATTTATTGATGCTGCAAAGGACGGCGTACTTTCAGGAGAAGCAGCATTCAAGCTCAGCGATACATACGGATTCCCGATAGACCTTACAGTTGAAATAGCTGAAGAAAAGGGTCTTAAAATAGATCTTGACAAGTATAATGAGCTGGTTCTTGCTCAGCGTGAAAAAGCAAGAGCAGACCATGCTGCAAAGGCAAGCTCTTCATGGGCTGACAACAGCATCAGGATCGATGTTCCGAAGACTGTATTCACCGGATATACAGAAAGCAAAACTGAAGGTGCTGTCGTTGCAATGTTTGACGGTACCGATCCTGTTGAAAGTGCAAATGAAGGCGACAGCGTAGTTGTTGTTCTTGATAAAACTGCATTTTATGCTGAGAGCGGCGGACAGGAAAGTGATGCCGGAACAATAACGACAGGCAGTGCAATGATCGCAGTTGATTCAGTTGTAAAGACAGAGGATGGTCATTTCCTGCATATCGGAACGGTTGAAAGAGGAACTGTGAACAAGGGTGATAAGGCAGTATCCGAAATAGATGTCAAGAGAAGAAATGACACAATGAAAAATCATACATCAGCTCATCTTCTTCAGGCAGCACTCAGAGAGATCCTTGGTGATCATGTTCATCAGGCAGGTCAGCTCGTAAGCCGCAGAAGCTGCAGATTTGACTTTGCTCATTTCAGCGCACTTACACCTGAAGAGATCAAGGCTGTTGAAGACAGAGTAAATGAGATAATTCTTTCAGGAATTTCCGTAACAACGACCGAAATGCCTATCGAGGAAGCAAGAAAACTCGGAGCAATGGCTCTTTTCGGTGAAAAATACGGTGACGTCGTAAGAGTAGTAAAGGCAGGAGATTTTTCAGTTGAATTCTGCGGAGGTACTCATGTTGACAACACTTCAAAGATCGGTCTTTTCAAGATCGTTTCTGAAAACTCTGTTGCAGCAGGCGTAAGACGTATCGAAGCTGTTACAGGTGCAGGTGTTCTTGAACTTTTAAATGAAAACATCAAGGTAATAAATGAAGCAGCAGCACTTATCAAGGCTCCGAATGCATCAGAACTCGTAAACAAATGCGGTGCTGTAATGAACGAATACAAGGCTCTTGAAAAGGAACTTGCAAAGGCTAACGAAGAAAATGCAATGCTCAAGATAGGTTCTTTTGAAGACAATGCATTTGATTTCAACGGTGTAAAGGTCGTTTCAGCAAGAGTAGACAATATCAAGAATGATGTTCTCAGAACCATGGGCGACAAGATCCGTGACAAGGGTGAAAATGTCATCGCTGTTCTTGCAGGAATAACTGATCAGACCGGTGTATTTGCGGTTTCATGTTCAAAGGGTGCAGTTGACAAGGGTGCTCATGCAGGAAAGATCGCCAAGGAAATAGCAGGTCTTACAGGCGGAAAGGGCGGCGGACGTCCTGACAGTGCTATGGCCGGAATCGGTGATATTGCCAAGACAGATGAAGCACTCTCAAAAATAAAGGATGTTTTAAGCCAGTTTATAAAGTAATTTCCGAGTTGGATTAATTATTACGCCGGATGCCGGCTGTTCTGATGAGATATGCTTTTCTGAAATGCGGACAGCAGCATCATAATACCGGCATACCGGTGTCTTTGTTGAGAAAGGATGAGAAAAATGGACTGTTTGTTTTGTAAGATCGTAAATGGTGAAATACCGAGCAAAAAGGTATATGAGGATGATCTTTGTTATGCTTTTTATGATATTTCTCCAATTGCTCCCGTACATTTCCTTGTTATTCCTAAGGAGCATATTTCAGGTGCAGCAGCAATAACAGCTGAAAATTCTGCAGTTGTTGCTCATATTTTTGAAGTAATTGCAAAGCTTGCAAAGGACCTAAAGCTTGATGACGGATTCAGAGTAATAACAAATAACGGTGATGATGCAGGTCAGTCTGTTAAACATCTTCATTTCCATGTTATTTCAGGCAAAAAGCTCGGATGGAGCTCAGAACAGGGGGACTGAGGTTATGGCAGAGACTTATACACTCAATGTCGCAGGACTGACAAGGGAACTTACAAAATATCCTGTCAGTGATAAGCTTGACATAGCAGCTTTTATAATGTTTTCCGATGTTGAGCTGACAGTAAAATGTGCAGAAGAGCTTTTGAAAAAAGTTAGTGATTTTGACGTTATCCTTACTGCAGAGGCAAAAGGTATCCCGCTTGCATATGAGATGGCACGTCAGTCAGGAAAGCCTTATGTCATAGCAAGAAAATCAGTTAAGGTTTATATGGCCAATGCTGTAAGTGCAACTGTAAAATCGATCACTACAGCAAAGGAGCAGACTATCTATCTTGGTGATGAAGATGCTGCAAAGCTTAAAGGCAAAAAGGTACTTATTGCTGATGATGTTATCAGTACAGGCGAATCACTGACAGCTCTTGAAAAATTGTGCAGTGCCTGCGAAGGAGAGATATCAGCCAAATGTTCGGTTCTTGCTGAAGGCGATGCTGCGGAGAGAAAAGACATCGTATTTCTTGAAAAGCTCCCGTTGTTTTTTAAATAATGAAAGGTAAATGAATAATGAAGCGAAAAATGGTATATATAGGATCATCTTATATTATAGGTATATTTTTCGCTTCTTTTTTTTCTGTAAAAATCAAGCTTGCATTGTTTTTTACAGCTTTGTTTCTTTTTTCTGTTATATGTAAGATAAAAAATATAAAACTGATATGCTTTTTAGTATGCGCAGCAGCTTTTTCAGCAGGATTTTCCGAATATGAACTGTATGAGCATTTTGTTCATGAAAAAGCTCTTGATTATTCCGGACAGAGTGTGTTTTTTGAAGGAAAGGTATCAGAATGTGATAAATATTCCGGAGAAAAGGTTTCATATGTTTTAAAAGGAAAAATAAACAACAGTCAGAGGGTAAGGATATCATATTTCGGTGACGATCTCGGATGTGAAATATCTGACGGAATATCATTTGAATGTGTTGTAAAAGAACCGGAAAACACGTATTTATTTTCAAAAAAAGATTATTATGAGGGAAAAGGGATCTATCTGGAAACATATGATGCAGATAATGCAGTCGTTTC
Organism: Oscillospiraceae bacterium; assembly: GCA_045643005.1. GTDB lineage: Bacteria > Bacillota > Clostridia > Oscillospirales > Ruminococcaceae > HUN007. The sequence goes on from JAZUJY010000250.1 coordinate 31,280, forward strand.
AAAAAACAGCTCTTTTTCACCAAAGCGTGCTTTAAAGAAGTGCAGCGAAAGTGTTTCCGCTGAAATAATGGAAAAACTACCAAACGAATACGGAGGCTTTATAGTATCCATGCTGCTTTCCGATAAAAGCGGACTTGAGGAAAATACTCAAACCTCACTGTACAGATGCGGAACAGGTCATATCATGGCAGTATCAGGACTTCATCTTGTGATCCTGATATCCCTTGTTTCTGTTTTCCTTTCAGGGTTTTGCATATCCGGAAAAGTAAGATTTCTTATATCGGAAATTGTCATCATCTTTTTCGTGATGTTTTCCGGAATGTCCGTATCGGTGATCAGAGCCGCACTGATGCTGACAGTATTAAACGGAGCCGCACTTTTTTCAAGAAAAAACGACCCGTTAAATTCTCTTTGTCTTGCAGTTATGCTGATGCTGCTTCCTGCACCGTATCTCATCCACAGTTCATCATTCCTTCTCTCAGTGTCGGGAACATTCGGTGCAGCGGTTTTTGCACCGTTTGTCCTTAAAGATGCGGAAAGTGAACATGTCAGCGATAAGATAATCAACAGCATGGTTTCGGTTTTGTGTATATCTGCCGCTGTATTTCCGTTTTCATTTATGTTTTTTGACGAAATATCCATCATTACACCGATCACAAATCTTCTGATCATACCGTTATGTGAAGGTGCACTCACAGCAGGATTTCCGGCAGCAGTTTTTTCAAAAATTGACTTTTTAATGTATCCTTTTCTTGTAGTCGGCGGGCTTTTGTCGAAAGCAGCTCTTATGCTTTCCGACTTTTTCGGAAGCTTGTCATTTGCCTGCATTCCTTCAGGAAAAACATTTCTTCCTGTACTGATGGCTTTTCTGACTGCTTTTATAGTATTTACGGCGTTAAAGAGCAAAAGTGGAAAATATACAGGTATAGCTGTAGTATTATCATTTGTTCTTCTTTTTGTGTCCGGAGCTGTGGAAAAGTATCTGACAAAGGATGTTGTTTCAGTGTATCGTGCAGGAAAAAACGATTCCTGTGCAATTGTTGTAAAATATCGAAACAATGCAGATATTATCGATCTCAGAGGAGACAGAAGCAACGCTGAGTATCTGAAAAAGCTTCTGGCTCGCGAAGGTATAAGAAAAATAGGTTCTGTGATGTTCTGTGATAAAGCCTGTCAGGAAATGTCATCGTTCAATGATTCTCTCGGTCTTTTTAAGGTCGGAAATGTTTATGTACCTGAGGATACATATGACCTTGATGAAACAGAAATATGCGGATGTATTCCGCAGAAATGCGATATATATGAAATGGATCAGATATACCGTAATTATCGCATTTCAATTGATAAAGATGAGATCCATGTGTTTTTTGGAAACACTGATATAGAAATTACCTCGTCATCCTGCAGCGCAAACGGCATCGGATATGATAAATGCGATGTCTTTTGCATAAGTGCTGACAGCAGAGGTTATGTAAAATATGAAGAAAGCCGGTGATCAGATGCCGATTTTACAGCCTGAAGAATTTGAAAAAAAACTTAAAAGTGATAAAAGCATAAAAAATTTTTATTATATTTATGGCAGGGATACCGGTGTGGTACTGAAGCTTTCGAAGCTTGTAAAAAAGAAAGTCCTTGGTGAAAACTATACGGATTCAGATTATATGAAGATCGATTTCAAAAATTTCAGTCTTAGTGATTTTACTGATACAGCTGAAATTTATCCGATGTTTTCAGAGTATAATTTTATAGAGCTTAATGACTTTAACGCAGAAGAATTAAATGCCGAAGAACTCAAAATATTTATGAAGACCATTGAAAATATTCCTGAGCAGACGGTGATCCTTGTTTCGATAACCGGTTTTGATATAAAGGGCGGAAAAAAAGCGCCGGGTACAAAAAACAAAAAGGTTATAGATGCAGCTGAAAAATCCGGTCTGTGTGCAGAAGCTGAGCTTAGAAAGCCACAGGAAATGTCAGCCTTTATAAACAGTATTGCGTCGAAAAACGGATGTACGATCAGTAAGCAGAATGCTGAACTTATCGCACAGCTGTGTCTCGGAAACACTCTTCAGGCGGAAAACGAAACCGAAAAGCTCTGTGCATTTGCAGACGGAGCAGAGATAACCGAGAGCATGATCGAAGAAATGGTCACCAAAACCCTTGATACAACGTCGTTTGCACTTGCTTCAGCAGTGGCTTCGTTTAATGCACATAATGCGTTTAAAATATTAAACGAGGTCATGGATCAGAGAATAGAATGTGTGATCGTTCTTGCAGCTCTTTCATCAGCGTTTATGGATCTTTACAGAGCGAAAACCGCATCTGACAGTGCTGTGAGCATAAATGATGCGGCTGCGGATTTCGGATACAGAGGCAGAGAATTCGTAATGAAAAATGCATTCAGAGATGCGAAAAAAACAACATGTTCTCATCTGAGAAAATGTCTGGATATTTTGAGCAAGGCAGACCTTGAATGCAAGTCAACAAGACTTGATCAGAGAATAATAATAGAAAAAGCCATAGCTCAGATGTTCCTGAGCAGAGAGGGGTCAAACTGATTTGTTAAAGCTTGATAAAGTAGTTATAGTTGAAGGAAAGTACGACAAAATAAAGCTTTCATCAATAATAGACGGAATAATAATAGTAACAAACGGCTTCAGCATATTCAAGGACAAGGAAAAGCTTGAACTGATCCGGATGTATGCAAGGGAAAAGGGCATAATAATCCTTACTGATTCGGACAGTGCCGGCTTTAAGATACGAGGCTATCTTAAAGGCTCAGTTCCGAACGACAGGATCACAAATGTTTATATTCCTGATGTTTTCGGAAAGGAAAAAAGAAAGCAGAAGCCTTCAAGTGAAGGAAAACTTGGAGTCGAGGGAATCGACTCTGAGCTTATAACTGAGGCTTTCAGAAAAGCAGGCATTTGTTTTTCTGAAAATGAAAAGCCTTCAGACAAGGAGCCTGTTACCAGAGCAGATCTCTTTGAACTCGGACTGATGGGGACTGAGGCAAGCAGCAAAAAAAGACAGCTGCTGTTAAAAAAGCTCGGTCTTCCTGAAAAGCTTTCAACAACCGGAATGCTCGAAGCAATAAATGTAATGTATTCGAGAGAAGAAATATTTGAGATGATGAACAAAGGAGAAAGTGAGGATAATAAAGTTTAATGGTATTTTCAAGTCTTAATTTTATTTTCGTTTTTTTGCCTTTGCTGCTGATAATCTACATGGCGGCATCAAAAAAATATAAAAATCTGATCCTACTGGTTGCAGGACTTATTTTTTATGCATGGGGAGAACCTGTGTATCTCTGGGTCATGCTTGTGTCATCACTGGTTGATTTTTCAGCAGGTATATATATCGGAAAAACCGAAAAACAGAGCAGCAGAAGACTTGTTCTGATTCTTTCCATGGTAGTAGATCTGGGATTTCTGTTTGTTTTCAAGTACAGCGGATTTGTTGTCAGGACCATAAACAGCATATTCGGTTCGAATTTTACTCCTCCCGATCTTCCGCTTCCGATAGGCATTTCTTTTTACACATTTCAAAGCATGTCATATACGATAGATGTTTATCTGAAAAAAGTAAAAACACAGAAAAATTTCATAAATTATCTGACCTATGTTTCGCTGTTCCCTCAGCTAGTTGCAGGTCCTATAGTTAGATATGAGGATGTTGCTGATGAGCTTGAATCGAGAGCTGTGAATGCCGACAAGTTCGGAGAGGGCGTAGGTTATTTTATCAAGGGACTCGGAAAAAAAGTACTGCTTGCAAATAACGTCGGAATGCTCTGGACGTCGATAAAGGGAATGGATCTTTCAGAAATATCCGTTTTATCTGCATGGCTCGGTATACTTGCATACACGTTTCAGATATATTATGATTTTTCAGGATATTCCGATATGGCGATCGGTCTCGGAAAAATGTTCGGTTTTGATTTTCCGGTAAACTTCGATCATCCATATCAGTCAGCAAGTATAACGGAATTCTGGAGAAGATGGCATATCACACTTGGTGCATGGTTCAGAACATATGTTTATATCCCTCTTGGCGGAAACAGAAAAGGCAAGTTTTGCATGTACAGAAATCTGGCGATCGTATGGCTGCTTACAGGCTTCTGGCACGGAGCAAGCTTCAATTTTATAATATGGGGAGCGTTTTACGGTTTTCTTATTATAATTGAGAAAGCGGGATTTTTGAAGGTACTTGAAAAATTACCTTCATCGGTAAGCAGGATCTATACTTTTGTACTGGTAATGATAGGATGGGTATTTTTTGATACGGAAAATCTTTCACAGGCAGGAATGTATCTGAAAGCCATGTTTGCAGGAAACGGTCTTACCGACAGTCTTTCGTTTTATCAGTTAAGATCATATATTGTCATGCTGCTGATATGCGCAGTCGGATCAACAGATATTGTCAAAAGAGCGGCTGAGAAAATTTCCGGGATCAAACAAGCAGACAAGATCTGCTGTCTGCTTGTTCCGGCATTACAGGTATGTATCTTCCTTCTCTGTACCTGTTTTCTTGTTGATCCTTCGTACAATCCGTTTCTTTATTTCAGATTTTAAAGGAGGCAGAAAGCAAAATGAAACAGCAGCGAAAGATATCTACAATTTTATTTTTTATCTGTATTCTGATTTTTCCTGTCCTTACTTTATTTTCTCCAAAAAAATCATTTTCAGAGCTTGAGAACCGTTATCTGAAAAAAAGACCTTCATTATCCGTTGGAGGCTGGTTTGACAAATCTTTTATGGATGACTGGGAAAAATATCTGTCCGATCATTTTATCGGCAGAACAGGCTGGATAAAAGCAAAGATCGAAATCCAGACTGCAACCGGAAAAAATGAGATAAACGGAACATATATAACGTCTCAGAGACTTATGGAAGTTATTCCTGAACCTGATAAGAACAAGATACAAAAGTCAGTTGACGCTATCAACTCTTTTTCCGGAAAAACAGACAAGCCGGTTTATGTACTGATCGCACCTACATCTGCCGGAATTTACGCTGACACACTTCCTGACAATACACCTCAGCTCGATCAGGGAAATATCATAGCTGAGATCTACAGCGGATTTGATGAAGGTGTTACTACGATCGATACAATTGAGTTTCTTAAAGCGCACAAGGATGATTATATATATTACAGGACAGATCATCACTGGACTTCACTCGGTGCATATTATGCATACAGCATAGCAATTCAGAAGATGGGCTTTTCGCCTGTACTGTTCAGCAAATACAGGATCGAACATGCCGGAAATGATTTCATGGGAACTTATTATTCAAGGACACTTTATGACAAGACAGAAAATGACATTATAGATATTTATTCATGTGAAAGCGGAAATACAGTCAGATCGTGTACCGTGACCAAGGGAATTGTTAATGGCGAAGCTGACACTGAAGAATACGATGATATTTATTTCAGAGAATTTCTGGATAAAAAAGATAAGTATTCAACATATCTCGGTCAGAACCAGCCGATGATAAATATAAAAACTGACAGTGAGAGTGACAAAAAGCTCCTTGTCTTCAAGGATTCATATGCACATTCATTTATCCCGTTTTTAACACAGCACTATAATGAGATAACCGTTCTCGATATGAGATATATAAGAAAGCTTACCGACTATCTGCCTGATTCTGAAAAGGAAAAATATTCACAGATACTTTTTCTTTACAATTCGACTACTTTTTCTGAGGATGACTATATTAAAAATATAGTTTCGTAAATTATTCCCGGTAAATTTTAAATATCAGAGATCTGATATTTAAAAAATGTTATCCCCGAAGGGAGTCTTTCAATAATTTGCAGTTGTATACCCAGCAATTCACCATATTTGTCATTTTATATTTTGTTGTTTTCATACTGCAAAAAAAATTTCCGGATATTTTTTATCCGGAAATTTTTTTGTTTTTTCGTATTTTCAATTAAGAAACCTGTCATTGGTCTTCCGTACTGTTTCAGGCTGCTTCAGACACAGCCTTTTATGCGTTTACACCATATGTTTTTCTGTATTCAAGCATTTTGTCAAGATATTCTTTTCCTTCGATGACACCGTTTCTGATAGCATCGATTATATCATTGATGGTAACGATGGAAAAAACATCTATTCCGAATTCCTTTTTGACTTCGCCGACAGCAGAAAGTTCGCCCTTGCCTTTTTCCATTCTGTCAACGGAGATGATCATTGCTGAAATATTTACATCAGCCTGCTCCTTAAGAACCGGTATTACCTGTCTGATAGCTGTGCCTGCTGTGATAACATCTTCGATAATTACAACATTTTCACCGTCGGTAAGCTTCTTTCCGACAATAACACCGCCTTCACCGTGATCCTTGGCTTCTTTTCTGTCGAAGCAGTAGTTTACGTCCATATTGTATTTGTTGTAAAGTGCAACACTGCAGCTTACAGCAAGAGGAATTCCCTTATATGCAGGACCGAAAAGTGTATCAGGAGAAAGTCCGTTTTCTTTTATGCACTGAGCATAAAACTCACCAAGCTTTGCAAGCTGAGCTCCGGTTTTGTAGTTCCCTGTATTTACGAAATAAGGTGCTTTTCTTCCGCTTTTTAAAGTGAAATCTCCGAATGTAAGAACGCCGCATTCAGTCATAAATTTTATGAAGTTCTCTTTGTAGCTCATGATGATCCTCCGTTTGTTTTAAATAAATTACCGTCTGATGCCGCTGTCAGCATTAAAAGCATATCCAGTTTTAATAAGTTTGAACTGTAAGCTTTTGATACGGCAGTTACATATAAGATTATAACATATAAACAAATAGTATTCAATAGATTTTATCAATTATCGTAAATATAAAAAATGAAACTTGAAATATAGCAAATATAAACAAAATTTTATTTTTTAAGACTTGCCTATTTAAGATTTTGCATAGAAATCTTGATTTAAGAAATTTAATATGATATAATAGACATTGATAATACTTCACACTTGTAGTATTATCACTTATCCAGATTATGAAAACATTAACCGCAGAGTTGTTTTGATGAATGTTAAATATTGTATCAGCGTTTTTTTATGGACGTCATAGAAAAAACGTATTTTACATGTATACTGAAAAAATAAATACAATATTTATTTCAATTATCAAAACAATTATTATATTTATTGTGCAACATTTTCCTATTATTTTTCGAAAATGTACTATACTTTTATAGGTGCATGATGTATAATAATATTGAGCTTATTCATAAGTTTTTGTTGAGTTTTAAATCCGACGACCGATAATCGAACATTTATCGGAGTTGGTATACTGCCGTTTCTGACAGTATACTGTACGTTCTTAAAAAATGATCATATTTAATCTGATTTTTAATAAGAACGTTTTCATTCGGCATCAATGAAAATTATGGTGCGATTTAACTTGATTCAGACAAGATTCCGGAATGATTAACGGCGCAGTTCGAACGGTCATTACTGATATAGCTGTTCCGTTGAAGGAAGGTCGTTGTGTGAGTTCGCTGTCTGAAAACTAATGGAGGGTGTTAAGAAGTGTCAAGAAAATTCAAAAAAGTAGTAGCAAGTACTTTAGCTGTTGCAATGATGGCTGGTTCAGCAGCTTATTTACCACAGTTCGATTTTTCAGAAATCGTTTCTGCAGCAGCAGCAGGTCCTACAGTAACAGTTGATGATAGCGGATTAGGCAGTGTTAGGCCTGGCGATGAAATTCAGGTTCCGATCAAGGTAACAAACAATTCAGATGGTTATTCAAGTCTTATTGTTTGGTTTGACGTTGATACAACTGTATTTGACTATGTTGATTTTGTACCGGGCGACCCAAGTGCATCAGGATACAAGAAATCACCACAGGCTCAGTATACAGAAGTAACAGATTACCAGAAGCCGGGCGCATCAAATATCGATACAAAAGTAATCGTATTTTTCAACTCTGATAACGAAAACCTTACAGGCGATCAGATGTTTGGTACAGTTACACTTAAAGTAAAATCAAGTGCAGCATCCGGAAAATATTCAATCAACCTTGATGAAAAGGCTGATGGAAAGGCAATGTGCAATCGTGTTGATGAAAGTCTCGATGCTATCGTTCTTACTCCAACATTTGTTGACGGAACAGTTAATGTAGTATCAGGTTCAGGATCAGATACAGGAAACACAGGAAATACCGGAAACACTGGTAATACCGGCAACACTGGTAATACTGGCAATACTGGCAACACTGGCAACACTGGCAATACAGGCAGCACAGGCTCTGCAGCAACAACACAGTCAGGAGCACCTGCACAGTTTGCATTTGGTGACTTCAATGTTGATGAAGAAGGACTCGAGATTCTTGTTAAGAATAACAATGGCATCAGCTGTATGCAGGGTGCTATTACCATCAGCGGATCAGGCGCATCAGTTAAGAAGGTTTGGGCATCAGATTTCAAGGGTTCATGGGCTACACAGGACGGCGTAATCCAGTACCTTTCATCAAACGGACGTAATATCGATGCTAACGATGGTGCATTAGGATTTATCGAATTCAGCGGACTTAAAGACGGTACATATACAGTTACTCTTTCTGATATGGAAGCAACATCATACAGCGAGAGTCAGGACAAGCAGCTTAAGACAAAATACAGTGGAAAGATCTCAACAACCATCAAGGTTAGCGGAGATTCCATTACAGTTGTTGAAGGCGATGATACAGGTAACACAGGTGGCAACACAGGTGATACAGGTAACACAGGCGGCAACACAGGTGATACAGGCAACACAGGCGGCAACACAGGCAACACAGGCAACACAGGCAACACAGGCAACACAGGCAATACAGGAGCTACAGCTACAACACAGTCAGGAGCACCTGCACAGTTTGCATTTGGTGACTTCAACGTTGATGAAGAAGGTCTCGAAGTTCTTGTTAAGGAAAACAAGGGTATCAGCTGTATGCAGGCTGACATCAAGATCAGCGGATCAGGTGCATCAGTTAAGAAGGTTTGGGCATCAGACTTCAAGGGTTCATGGGCTACACAGGACGGCGTAATCCAGTACCTTTCATCAAATGGACGTAATATCGATGCTAGTGATGGTGCATTAGGATTTATCGAATTCAACGGACTTAAAGACGGTGAATATACAGTTACACTTTCAAATATTGAAGCTACTTCATATGATGAAAGCATTGACAAACAGCTTAAGACAAAATACAGCGGTTCAATCTCAACAACCATTAAGGTTAGCGGAGATTCTATCACAGTTATTGATAACGGAGGAGACAACACAGGCGGCGATACCGGTAACACAGGTACAAGCACTACACTTAAGGGCAGTGTTGCAGATGCAAGCGGTAATGTTGGAGATGAGATCACAACTACACTTTCAATCGAAAGCCCAGGAATCCGTGCATTTGAAGCTGAAATGTCATACACTTCAGGTCTTTCATTCAAGAGTGCTAAGGCAAGCGGATGGGAAATCGAAGTATCAGATGACGGAAAGACAATTATCGGTACAGCAGATCCATACAAGGATACAGCATCAGCTGAAGTTAAGCTTACATTTACAGCATCAGCTGAAGGAAGCTATACTGTTAAGATCAAAGAACTCACTGCAGCAGGCGGCTCTAAGGGTTCAGAGAAAGAATACGAAGGCGAGATCGGCTCAGCAGGTACTATTAAAGTCAGCAAAGACGGCAGCGGATCAGGCGAAAATCAGGGTACCTCAGGTTCTGATTCAGGTTCAAGCTCAGGTACACAGGGCGGCGTAGAAGAAGTTGCTTCCTCTGCAAAGGCTACTGTAGGAACTGAAGACGGTCCTAAGGTTAAGGTAAATACAAGCAAAGTTGGCACAGTAAAACCAGGCGATCAGGTAACATTTACAATTGATGTAAGTGATAACGATGAAGGATATTCATCACTTATCACATGGCTCGACCTTAACACCGAAGTATTCGAATATGTTGAAGCAGTCGGCGGAGATCCGGATGCAAAGGGCTGGAAGAGATCATCACAGAATACAGATACAACATTTACAAAGTATACAAAGGATGGCGCTAAGAACCTCGATACTATCGTAATGCTCTATGTAAATGCTGAAAATACAAACGTTGAAGGCGACTTTGTATATGCTACAGTAACTGTTAAGATCAAGGATACTGCAAAGAGCGGTACATATGCAATCAACCTCGATGCAGCAACAGACGGCAAGGCAGTCTGCAACAGACTTGATGCAGCTCTTGAGCCAACAGTTCTCAAGCCAACATATTATGGCGCAACAATTAAGGTTGACGATGGTTCAGCACCTGCTTCTTCAGAAACAACAGTTGATACACCATCAAGCTCATCAACTTCTGAATCAACTCAGGAAACAGTTATCACTAAGGACACCAACACCGGTACACAGGGTGGCGGCGTAGAAGAAGTTGCTTCCTCTGCAAAGGCTACTGTAGGAACTGAAGACGGTCCTAAGGTTAAGGTAAATACAAGCAAAGTTGGCACAGTAAAACCAGG
>JAZUJY010000251.1:0-25963 GCA_045643005.1 Oscillospiraceae bacterium
ACAATGACTGGAATAACCAGAACCAGAACTGGAACCAGCAGAACAATGACTGGAATAACCAGAACCAGAACTGGAACCAGCAGAACAATGACTGGAATAACCAGAACCAGAACTGGAATCAGCAGAATAACGACTGGAACAATCAGAATAATAACCAGCAGAATAATGACTGGAACAATCAGAATAACAACCAGCAGAATAATGACTGGAACAATCAGAATAACAACCAGCAGAATAATGACTGGAACAATCAGAACAATAATCAGTCAGCTGCCGGAAGTTCAGTTACATCACAGTCAAATGCTCCTGCCCAGTTTGCACTTGATGACATTACAGCAGAACCGGGATCAACAGCTGAAGTTTATATCAAACTTAAGGATAATAATGGTATCAGTGCTTTACAGGCAAATGTTAAACTTACAGGCGGTCTTGAAATAGCTGACAGTAAAGTTTACAGAGAAGACTTTGGCGGTTCATGGAGCTGTATGGATAATGTTATTCAGTTTGTTTCAACTAATGGAAGAAATATTGATACCGGTGACGGAAGTATCGGTTCATTTGAAATTGAAATTCCATCAAATCTTGCTCCTGGTACTTATACTGTAACGATCTCTGATATTGAGGCTGTAAGCTATTCAGAATCTCAGGATAAGCAGATCAAGACAACATACAGCGGAAGCATTGTTGGTAAGATAGTAGTGTCCGGTAATTCTCAGGGCTGGGGCAATGTTGGAAGTGTTTCATGGATCTTTGAAGAAGATGAGTCTGCTGAATTTGCAGATGCTGTGAATATTTCGTATGGTTTTAACAATATGCCTTCAAAAGCATATTAAGTCATTTCTGTGTCGACTTTATATTCATAACTAATTATTAATTTTCTGTTTATTACAAATACAAACCACTTAAAGGATCGATTTTTTTGCTAATTTGTAAAAAATCGGTCCTTTTTTGTTTTATTTTTGTTATTATATTTAAATAATAATATTTTTGACGATTAATAATATAATTAATAAATGTTTTGAACTTATGATACAAGAGATATTAATAATGTTGTTTTTTACAGCAGAGATAATGGGTATTTTCTTGATCGTTAAATTTTGATTCGAGAGGGGTTTGAGAAATATGTTGGACGAAAAAATCTTTAAATTATCTTCTACTCAGGAGAAATGGATCAAAGAGGGGATCTCTCCTGAAAAACTTGCAAATGATAAAGTACTGGAACAAGAATATTTCCGTGTTCTCAGCTTATCACCGTATTATCTTGATTCTGCAGAGGAAATACTCAGGGTTGCATATGTATTGAGAAATCATGTCATGACGCTTCCTCAGTTTCAAAATCCGAGAACAGCAGCTTTATATGCAAGTATCAGGGCCGGTGCAGCAATGCGAATGTCTGATGCGGATGCAATCATGAGTATAGCTGATTCGATCGATACAGAACTTTTATCTGATGATATTTATCATACATCTGATATTGCATATTATTATTGTCTTGCTCTTTTCAATGCAACAAATGTGGTGCATGAGGCTTCAAAAATACAGAGTATTGCAAGCAGGATATATACAAGAATAAGAAAAGACGATGTTTTCAGGAACCGTGATATTGCTCTTGTATATGCAGAAACTGTATACAAATATGTTCTTGAACTGTCATCACCTCGTAAAATAATGATCTCAGCCGAAAAACTTTACAGAAATATCATTTCCTACGACAATTATCATTCGAAACGAATAGGAAGAGTTTATTCTGCGATTCTATATAAAGCTGCAGAAAAAATGATCTCTCCTGATGAAATACTTTCTGTTGCAAAAAACTTGTTTGGACAATTACTGCTAACTCCGGAATTTCGTGATCCGTATATTATGAATTATTATTCGAGGATCATTGCACTGGCTGCGGATAAGATGACTTCTACATTAAAAATATTTGATCTTGCTGAAATGATCCGTGATAATGTTTTATATAAAAAGGAATTTCATACTATTGAATCCGCTGAATCATACGCATATATTTTGTTCCTTGCTGCATCAAAATCCAAAAGCAATGAGTTAAAGCTTAAGATAGCTTCAAAAATTCGAAATGAACTCATAATTGATAATAATTTACAGAGTGATTTTATCAATGAAAAATATAATTCAATAATTAAAAGTATTAAAATCACGAAAAAATCAATGAAATAGTTTTTCATCAGTAATGACCCCATCGTTTTCCTGTATGGGGTCTGTTTTGTTAATGAAGGAGAATAAAAATGAGTATCGGAAAAGAAAATGATTCGAAATATTATAAAAGTTCCGGTAAAAGAAGAAATACAGAAGCTTTGTGCGGACTTTTTCTGTCGTTGATTTTTGGTTTTGCCGGATATAGATCATTGCGATCTGACAAAAAGCTTTTAGTTTTTGTTTTGGCACTTCTGTTATTGTTATCTCTTTTGCTTCTTTTGCATGGCCTCTTGATGATATCGTATGATGCAGCAAAAAAGTCGGTTGTCAATAAACTGATAGATGAAGATAATTATATTCTTGCAGATTTTGATCATGGTGGAGAAGTAGCCCGTTTTCTGAAAAAATCCGGTTCGGGAAAGTACAAATATTACTTTAAATATCGTCATTCCAACGGAAAAACGTATTTGTTTTCTTCAGCTGAATATTCAAAACCCAGACATTTTGGAAAACAAGCTAAGGTGTATGTTGACTGGACCAGACCGGGCAGGATGTATTGGGTATCTGATTTCAGGATAAAATAAAAACGCACTGAATTCTTTCTCAGTGCGTTTCATATAAAAGATGTCAGATGTGATTAGAAAAATAATAAATATTTATTATTTATAATCAACTATTAATAATACAATTAAGTTTGATAAAAAGTTACAATAAAAATTATAATAATGCTCCTTATTTTTTTATAACAACACAGAGGATATCCCCCGCCTCTGCTTGTTAAAAGCAGAGCTTTGAAAATAAGGAGCATTAGTTTTTGAATAACTATTTTATTTAAAGAGATTCTGGAAAAATTTGTTTCTATGTTCTTTTTTATGATTTTTATTGTCTGTTTGTATAAATATTGGATTGTCAAGCTTTTTTATTGTATTGTCATTTGATTTTTCTGTATTATCAGATGTGCTGCTCTCTGCTTTTATTTCAGGGAGAACAGTGCTGCTTTCATTGGTATCAGTAACGTTTGATGATGGAGATTTTTCTGGATCGGTTTTACTTTCCGGTTTATTTATTTTATCTTCAGATTTTGGTTCTGCGTCTGTTTTTTCTTTCTGAGGTGTTTCAGCAGCATCTGCAGTTTGTTCGGTATTGCTTTCGACTGTTATTTCAGCAGGTTCTGCTGAAGGCTGAGCTTCAGTATTTGTGTTATTTGAAGAATCAGCATCAGTTTTTGGCTCCTTTACAGCAGGTTCTTTTGCATCCGGAGTGGATTCTTTAGATTCTGATTTTTCAATTGATTCAGTTGGTTCTGCATCATCATAAAAAAAGTAGTCGATCTGAGGATCAAAAGGACCTGATATTGCATCTGCACTTCCAAGCTTGTTTTCATTTTCTTTTGAATCATACTCTTTCGTTTCAGCTTTGACCTGAATGATCGTTGATTTCGGAGTAGGATATAAAGCTTTGGTTGTTCCATACATTTCCGGTTTTATTTTTTCAGGAGCCTTTGCCGGTGATGTATTTGCAGTTTGTTCAGTTTTATCGGATCTGTCATCAGATGATGTATTTGCAGAGGCATTATCTGCAGGAGCTGTATCTGCTGTTACAGCTTCTGTAGAACTGCTCTGTGTTTGTTCTGTCTTATCTTTGTCGTTTGCTGCTTGTTCATTTTGAATTTCAGGTTCAGCAGGCTGATCGTTTTGAACTGATTCATTTATTGTCGGATTTATCTTTGATGCTTCATCCTGAGTAGGATAAGGCATGCTGACGCTGTTCTGCGGCGGATAAGGCATACTGACACTGACGCCCGGCGTCTGCTGCTGATATGGCTGATTCATGCCCTGAACAGGATATTGCTGATTATAATAATTCTGTCCGTTATATGCCTGATTATTGTATGGCATATAATTCTGATTTGTACTATATTGATGAAAATAAACCTGTTCAGCAGGATTAGGCTGATAATAACCGACGTTTATATTGCTTTGTTTATTCTGTTTATTATCAGTAAAGTATTTGCTGTTTTGATTTTGAATAATGTTTGCTGAATAATTAGGATATTGCTGCTGATAATTGTTGGGATAATATTGCTGCTGGTACGGATAGCCCTGATATTGGTTTATTCCGTTTATATATGGATTTTGATATGACTGATTCTGATATTGATACTGGTTCATATACTGACCGTTTGTGTACGGCTGTGTATTGTTTATATATTGATTGTTCTGATACTGTTGTATGTTGTTCATATACTGGTTCATTTTATTCATATACTGCTGATCGCTCATTCCCTGAGCTCCGTTTGTATATGATGAAACAGAAACATTTTGTTGTGCAGCTTCAGGAATCATTCCGATCGCTTCCGTAAGAGGATGATAAAGTTTGTTAGGCATGCAGACCATACATTTGCTGTTTTCCGGATTGGTCGTACGTATCAGTCCAAGTACTTCTTTGTTTGGATACAGCGGCTGAAGAGAAGAAATACTTACGGTTATAAGTGCTGATACAGTGTGTTCTCCACCTGAAAGCATATTGTTCAAAGCAGCTCTTTCAGCAGATTTTTCTGTAGGATTTCCGTCTGTCATAGTGTTGTATGATACGCCGGTATAGATCGTATCTTTTGACGTAAGTATTAAACAAACTGAATCATTAGGTCGGGATGTACTCTGAAGATTATTTGTTTTTATAACGTCCATTGCTGCAGAATACAGATTTTCATATGTCATATGACTTTTGACCTCCTGAATTTTTCTCTTTTTTATCTCTCTTTATGTCATTGCTTTTTATCTCTGAAAAATACGATAAAATTTGACAATAAGTAAAAAAATATTTATTATTATTTCTTCATTATTATATTATATCACACTTCTTTTCAATTGTCTATCATTTCTTGTATATCTGAATAAAAATATTCTTATTATGTTATGAAAAAACGAATGACTTTTATAAATATTTTATTTTAAAAGCTGTGTGGTTCAGCAATATGAGGCAGATAGCATATAAATGAAGCTGTATTTCTGATTTGAAAAGTAAAAAATCCTGAGCATCCGAAAATGCTCAGGATCGTATATTTTTTGAACAATTTTGTTATTGCTGCTGTTTTTCTTTTTCTGCGTCTCTTTTTTCCTGTTCTTCAACACTCTTCTTTGGTGTGAGGTCAGGTTTAAGATCAGCTGAATAAACAATTTCTGATTTTACAGTAATTTTCTGGCTGCTGTTTGTTACAGGCTCAGAAAAGATTTTTGTTATAAATCCGGTTTGCGGATCAAGTGTTATTGTATCGATTGTAAGGTCCTGGTTCTTTACTTTATCTTTTACATTTACTTCAACAACATACATATTATCCACTTCTTTTGAAGAAGTAATTGTTGCAGTAAGATCTCCTGTATAGCCTAAAATAGAATCTTTAAAGGACTGCTGAAGTTTTTGGTCTGTCAGTGTTTCTCTGTTGGAGCCGACATTTTTTTCAGAGTATAAAAATCTGTCGTTTTTATCATCTGTAAAATAAACATGATGATGATATCCGTCATCATAATCCTCCATGGAATTAAAATACATATGATCGTTTTGCTTTACGCAGATATTATATACAACAGCGGTATTGAGATACTGCTCTTCATATCCGTCATAATCGAAATCCTGTCTGAATCCGCCTTTATATTCAGCCATTGTTTCAGGTATGGTTTTTTCTTCTAATTTTTCTAATGTGACCTCACTTGGCGATGAATAATAAGGTGTTGAATAGTTATTTTTGTTTTTGCTATCGCATCCGGTAATCAGAACGCACATAGAAAAAGCGGTTAATAAAGATAAAAATTTTTTCATGCTTTATCCCTTCCTGAAATTGTTTTTTAGGAAAGCGCTGATTTACAAATTAGTGTTTCCTTAGTTAATAAGAATTTATTACCTGAATTATTATATCACATTTTTTTGAAAAAATCTCTAAAAAACAAAAAAATTTAATAAATTCTGAAAAAATATCCGTAAAACTTGTCTGATGTGATAACTGTCAGAGTGTGTTAAAAAGTGAAGGATCGGCTTCAACATCAAACGAAAGGAGAGCAAGTACGTCTTTTTCAACATCGACACCCGGATAAACTTCGATAAGTTTGAGTCCGTTTTTACCAAGTTCAAAAACGCAGCGTTCTGTTACATAAAGGACTCTCTGATGGTTTACAAGAGCTCTTTTTGCCGAAAAGCTTATATTTTGTATTTCATTTACAAATTTAGGAATTGAACCGTTTTGTCTGATCGAAATTTTATCATCATCTTCCGTTACGTCAAGTCCTTTTGTGTTGAATGTGAGACAGAATATTACAGTCGGTGTTTTTGCAGTGATGTTTGCAAATCCGCCTATTCCTGAAAAAGCTCCGGGTCCGCGGTGAGAATTTACGTTGCCGTGTTTGTCAACTTCAAGTCCTCCCATAAAGCAGATATCCAGACCTCCGTTGTCATAAAGATCGAACTGATTGGCCATGTCGTACATGGAAGCAGCACCTATTACCGCTCCGAATACTGTTCCGGATGCAGGGAAGCCGCCGACACCTCCTGATTCAACTGTAAGTGTGATCTGATCGAGGATCCCGCTTTCGCGTGCGTATCGGGTAACATTTTCCGGAATACCGATCCCTATATTTACTATATCTTCAGGTTTGAGCTCCTGTGAAGCACGTTTTCCTATTATATGACCGGCTGGATTTATATAAGGCTTTGTCGCGGTTCTTTTGGTTAGCATTTCGTTCCAGTCCATCCATTGTGAATACGGAATTTCAAAGCTTCCTGTAAGGGATTCGAATGCGGCATGTCTTGGTGTCGGTTCTACCATTACTATTGCATCGACCAGGCATCCCGGAATAATGGTGTTTCTTGGTCTTGAAGGAGTGCTTACCATTCTGTCGACCTGAACGATTACTTTTCCGTGATTTGCTTTTACTGCCTGACATATTGAAAGTGCATCTCCGGACATATACATGTCGTCAAATGATATATTTCCTTTTTTGTCAGCTGCAGTGCCTTTTATAAGTGCAACGTTGATTTTTGGAAGTGTATAGTAAAGAAATTCTTCGTTTTCAACTTCTACTATTTTTACAAGATTTTGATCTTTTGAAATATTGTTGATGCCCGGACCGTCGATTCGAGGATCAACGAAAATATCGAGTCCTACTTTTGAAAGTGCCCCCGGAATTCCTCCTGCCTGTGCACGTATTGCATGTGAAATACATCCAAGAGGAAGGTTGTAGGCTTCAAATCTGTCTTCAAGTACGAGCTGTTTGGTGCTCAGCATGGCACCAAAATGTCCGCAGATAAGTTTGTCTACTGCGCCTTCTCTGATATAGCTTTCAGCATTTTTGTTTTTATCCCATACTCCGAATCCGGCACTTGAGATCATTGTCAGATGCTTCGGAGTATTTGTTTCTTTGTATTTTCTGTATATTGCTTCATGAAGCTCGACAGGGCTTTCTATTCCTACAAAAGAGTTAAGGCAGATAACGTCGCCGTCCTTTATAAGTCCTATAGCTTCATCCGGGGTCATTTTTTTAAACATTTGAGCACCTCACTATACATTAATTTGCAAATTGATATATACAATATTATCATATATAGGTTTAAAAGTCAATTGATAACAACGCAAATGAAATACATTTCCGCGGCATGTTAAAGACAGGTTTTTAACGTGGAATACTTCAAAGATCTGCTTTAAACAAACAGAGGCGATTCATAGAATCGCTGCGTACTCCGACTGAGCGGAAAGACAGAACCAGCCGTCTGCAGAGGCGTGAGATATCCTCTGTGTTGTTATATTTGCTTCAGTCCGGCAATAAAAATATACACAGCTTTATTCCGTTACATAAACTATTGACATTAAACTTCGTTCATGTTATAATATTCGTATAAAGTGAACTAAGTACACATAATATGCGCGAAAATATAATTTTTAATTCCTGTAAATACTGAATACTGACTGATGTGGGGTGAACTTATGACGTATATATGTATAGATCTGAAAAGTTTTTATGCTTCTGTCGAATGCGTTGAGAGAGGACTTGATCCGCTGGATACACATCTTGTTGTCGCGGATGAGAGCCGTACTGAAAAAACGATATGTCTTGCAGTTACACCTTCGCTCAAGGCGTATGGTATATCAGGAAGAGCAAGACTTTTTGAAGTGGTGCAAAAAATGAAGGAAGTGAACAACGACAGATTGTGTCAGTCTTTGTTTCATGATTTTACTGACAGCTCATATTCGGCAAAAAAGCTTAAAGATAATTATTCGTTAAAAGCCGATTATATAATTGCGCCGCCTCAGATGAGACTGTATATGGAGGTGAGTTCAAGAATCTACGGTATCTATCTGAAATATATCGCACCTGAGGATATTCATGTGTATTCAGTGGATGAGGTTTTCATAGATGCAACAAATTATCTTGGCACATACAAATGCACTGCACGTGAACTGGCAGTAAAAATGATACGTGACGTATTGAAAGAAACAGGAATAACGGCTACTGCCGGAGTAGGTACGAACATGTTTCTGGCAAAAATAGCCATGGATATCGTCGCAAAAAAAATGCCGGCTGACAAAGACGGCGTACGTATTGCTGAACTTGACGAGATGTCATACAGGCATAAATTATGGAGTCATACTCCGATGACTGATTTCTGGAGATTTGGAAACGGTATAACCAGAAGACTGGAAAAACTCGGAGTTTATAATATGGGGGAACTGGCACGTCTGTCTGAAAAAAATGAAGATATTCTTTACAGGGAATTCGGCGTAAACGCAGAACTTCTTATCGATCATGCCTGGGGATATGAAAGCTGCATGATATCGGCAATAAAATCATACAGCTCAGAAAATCACAGTCTCAGTAAAGGCCAGGTCCTTCCTGAACCGTATCAGTTTCTGCCGGCACGTCTTATAGTCAAAGAGATGACAGATCAGCTTTCACTTGAACTTGTAAGTAAAAAGCTTGTTTCAGATCAGCTTGTGCTTACGGTTTGTTATGATCATTCATATATACCGGGAGAATACGAAGGAGAGCTTGAAGTAAATCATTATGGAAAAATTGCTCCTAAAAGTGTTCACGGTTCTTCAAATATTGGTTCATTCACTTCTTCGACAAGGCTTTTTATTCAGAAAGCGACAAAGCTTTTTAATGAACTTGCGGACAGAAGACTTCTGATAAGAAGGATTTATGTTGTTGCAAATCATGTTATTCCTGAAAATACAGTTCCTGAGGAACATGATATACAATACAGCTTTTTTGATGATATTGAGAAGCTTGAACAGAAGAGAATGGCTGAAAAGCTGAAACTTTCAAGAGAACGAAGCATACAGGATGCAATGATTTTTATAAAAGAGAAATATGGAAACAATGCCATACTTAAAGGTATGAACTATGAAAAGGGAGGTACAGCCATTGAACGAAACGGTCAGGTCGGAGGTCACAGAGCATAGCGATTTTGAAGATATAATCGATCATCCGCGTCATGTTTCAGAGCGGCGTATTCCGATGCCGATGAAAAAACGTGCAGCACAGTTTGCACCTTTTGCAGCACTGACAGGATATGATTCAGATATAGCTGAAGAAGCAAGACTTACAGAAAATATGATCGAGATGACCGAAGACACAGCCGGAAAGCTCGACCATGCGTTTCAGAAAATGCTGAGTATGGACAGACCTGAGGTGATCATTGAATATTTCAGATCCGATGAAAGAAAGGCCGGTGGATCATATGAGGAATACCGTGGAATTTTCCGATTTTATGATGTTGAAAAAAATCTTCTTAAATTTACTGACGGTATGATGATCGATGCACGTATGGTCTTCAGAATCAGATTTTGCTGAGTATTGACAATAAAAAAATATTATTCAAACGGATATCTGATATTCCAGAGATCTCTGAGAGTATCCATCTGTTTCATTATTTCGATCGTTTCACTGTGAGGCATTTCCATGCACTCTGATTTTCCTTTCAGAACAGCATCTCTGCATGCGATGACCTGATATTCATAACCATTTATCTGTGCAGGCGGTACGATTTCCTTTATAAGTCTGTGATCTGCATCGTATACACGTATCAATTCGGGGTTGTTGATATTTCGGACCTGAATGTATCCTTTGCTTCCGTAAATAGTGCCGAAACGATCACTCGGAGTCATTACTGAGCTGTAAAGATTTGCAAGCTTACCGTCTTTGTATGTAATACATATGGATTCGGAGGCATCTACTCCGGTTTCAAGCTTTACACAGCTGCCGGAAAGAGAGTCGATATCATCACCGAAAAACATCGATGCAAAGTTAAGAGCATAGACTCCGAGATCAAGAAGTGATCCTCCGGCAAGCTCAGGCTTCTGAATACGTTCCATAAAATCATTAGGATAACAAAGATTTGCGGATATCATATGCGGAATCCCGATGATCCCCGAATCTATAAGATCACTGATAAGTTTTCTGCTTGGCATATATCTGGTCCATATGGCTTCTGTAACAAAAAGCCCCTTTTTTTCAGCGAGTGAAATGATCTTGTCTGCCTGCGCTGCATTGGCAGTAAAAGCTTTTTCAATAAGCATATTTCTGCCTGCTTCGATGCAAAGCATGGCATGTTCGAAGTGATGGGAATGAGGAGTTGCGATATACACAAGATCGATGCTGCTGTCATTTACCATTTCTTCATAAGAACCATAAGCTTTTTTGAAACCGTGAGACTGTGCAAATTTTTCAGCTTTTTCAAGGCTTCTTGATGAAACGGCGTATGCGATATAATTATCATCAAGTCCGTTGACAGCTTCAGACATTTTATCTGCTATCCAGCCTGTTCCTATAATTCCAATGTTCATTTTTCATACCTCCGGTCGGATTTGGAATGCATATACCAATCTGTTATTTTAATATATCATAACACTTTAAACAGATTCATTCTATAATAAAACAGTATTTTTTATATAATAAATCGCTTGATAGAAAACAGAAAAGAGTGTTATAATTAAATAATAAAGCAAAAAATGAGGGTGAATAAAAATGAATAGTGAGAAAGCTGTCTCACAATATGACAAAATGACGAAAACTCCTGTATGGAAGCTTATAATGAAACTATCCGTACCGACTATTATCTCGATGCTGATAACAAATATATATAACCTTGCGGATACGGCGTTTGTCGGAAAGCTTGGAAACAGCGCAAGCGGTGCGGTAGGAGTAGTATTTGGTCTGATGTCAGTGATCCAGGCAATAGGTTTTATGTTCGGACAGGGTTCAGGAAGTATAATAGCTCGTCTTCTGGGTAATAAAGATAATGAAAATTCAAATCGTATTGCCTCTCAGGGATTTATATATACAATGATTTTCGGTACGGTTCTTTCTGTATTGTGTTTTATTTTTATTGATGATCTGATGATCGCACTCGGGAGTACTGAAACGATTTTTCCATATGCGAAAACATATGCTTCTTTTATTCTGGCAGTTACACCATTCATGACAGCCTGTTTCACCCTGAACAATATTCTCAGATATGAAGGAAAAGCTTTTTTGGGAATGATCGCTATGTTAAGCGGCGCACTCCTGAATATTTTCGGAGATGCTTTGCTTATGTTCGGATTTAAAATGGGAATTGCCGGTGCCGGATTATCTACAGCAATAAGTCAGTTTATAACTTTTATTATCCTGCTGTCAATGTTTGTCAGAGGAAAAACGCAATGTGTTATCTCTTTAAAATATTTCTGTTTTTTACCTGCAGGACTCTGGAATATTGTTTCAACCGGATTTCCGAGTATGCTTCGACAGGGACTGAGTACTCTGACTACCATATTGCTTAACGATTGTGCAGGAAAATATGGCGATGAAGCAGTGGCGGCCATCAGTATAGTAAACAGGATATCATTTTTTGTTTTATCTGTCGCAATAGGTATAGGTCAGGGCTTTCAGCCGGTGAGCGGATTTAATTACGGAGCGGGAAAGTACAGTCGTGTAAAAAAAGGGTTTATATTTACAGCACTGGTTTCAGAAGTGGTAGTAGGAATAGCTGCTATTGGTCTTATTATTTTTTCCGGGGATCTCATATCGTTGTTCAGAGATGATCCGATCGTGTGTGAAATCGGAAGCAGGACACTTTTGCTGCAAAGTGCAGCTTTGTTTTTCCTGCCGTTATGCTGTACAACGGAGATGATGTATCAGAGTACAGGCAGAAAAGTCGGGGCAGCGGTTCTGTCTTCTTTGAGAGGCGGAGTTATCTTTATTCCGGCTCTTCTTATCCTTAACATTACAAGGGGTCTGAACGGAATAGAAGAAGCACAGCCTTTAGCTTATGTTATTGCATTTTTTCCTACGCTGATATTTCTGGCAAGTTACATGAGTTCACTTCCGGAAGACAGGGAGGATAATTTGCCTGAAACTGAAAAAACCTCAGATCATCCGGTTTAAGGATGCTCTGAGGTGTTATTCAAAGCTCTGCATTTAACAAACAGTCGGAGATCGTACTTCGATTGTCCGGTCAGGATAGAACCCACAGCCTGTTTAAGCATGGGATATCCTCTTTGTCGTTATCATGATTGGACTTCGTGAAGTGAATGAAGAGAAAACTCTGTTTTAATGCTGATCATCTGAATATTGATTCGCATATACAGCTCAACAGATTTGTAGTCTCTTGAGGAATATGAATTTTTTATGAGCCCTTCAACATATACTTCACATGAATTTAAAACATTTTCAGCATTTTCGAAAAATCCTCTAAGTTCATTTTTTAATGATTCATCATTTTCTGCAGTACGCAAAACTGTGAGTATCATGTCCTGAAGAGAATCAAGTGTATTTTTGAGCCATTTGATTTTTCCATATTTGGCATCATCTTTTTTCTGCTCTGTCTGTGTTAGTTCTTCAATGGATTTTTCGATGTATTCAAGACTTTTTGCTATCTGAGCTATTTCAGGATTTTTGGTTGTATCGATAGTGTTGATTTTTACTTGTTCAGCCATTATTATCACGCTTCCTTGCATGTGGATTTTTTATTTTGATATAAAAATTGCCTGTAGAAAAGAATAAACATAACCATTTGGTTTATTTATAATATAGCCAAAAACAGCAGGTTTGTAATATTCTTATGAGTATATTATAACATAAAGAAAAATTATTAACAATAACAATTTTCAACAATATAAATTGTATAATATGTAGAAAATGACGTATGATATTTTTTCTAATTAATTAATTGTGCGACATGGTTTTAACTGTTTTTTTTAGTCGTCATTTTTTTGAACAAACATAGGATAAACAGCTGAATAAACAATTTTATTAAAAGAAAAAATTGACAAAAAAATGTGTAAATGATATAATTTTATACAGGGTGTGTCCGATTTTATCGGATTAATATACTAATATTTATATATAAAAGGAGTACTGCATATGAAAGAAAGAAAGAAAAAAGTATCTGCAATGCTGGCTTGTTCGCTAATGATGAACATGATCGCTTCGTCAGGAATGAATGCTAAAGCGATCGATGCAAACCAGGCAGCCAGCGGAAATCTTGATGAACTGAATCGGGCCATAGTTGACTGTTCACTTATTAAACACTACATTTCAGGAGATATGGGCTTTACAGAACATACTTCAGATGAGTTTAAAAAAAGACTGGATTATGATGGAAACGGAGTCATTAATATATATGACGAAATGAAAGCCAAAGCCATTATTTTTGAATACGCCGGAAAACAGAATGAGTCAACAACATCGGTTTCTGAAAGTTCAGCAGCTTCATCAACAACTGTTACGACTGCATCTGCTTCTGAATATACAAATCCGTCTTCACTTAAAGTCGGAGACAAAGTATACTATAAAGGTGATATTCACGGAAGCTCCACAGGATCAGGCAAAGCAGTTCCGGTAGAAAACTATTATGTTATAACAAAAATACTGGACGGAACAAATCCATACAGGGTTCAGCTGAGTAATCTCGGATGGGTTGCATATAATGATGTAGCCGGAAAGAAATGGACAGTCAGCATTACTGAATCAACAACAGCGCCTGTTACTACAGTTCCGAATTCTTCAAAACTGAAAATCGGCGATAAGATAAGCTATTCGGGTACTGTATATCAGTCATCTACAGGAACAGGAAAATCAGCACAGCTTCCTTCAGGAATTTATGAAATAGCTGATATCATAGCTTCAGAATCGGTTCCTTACAGAGTACAGCTTAAAAATTACGGATGGATCGCTTATAAAGATGCAGAAGGAAAGCAGGTTGCAGTGACCACAGCAGCAACTACCACAACAGCTCAGTCAACTACAGCTGCGACAACTACGACAGCTGTGACTACAACAACAAAAGCAACCTCAGCATCCACAAATCCTTCAGTTCTGAAGAAGGGTGACAAGATAAGCTATTCCGGACCTGTATATCAGTCGTCATCGGGAGCAGGAAAAGCAGCACAGCTTCCTTCAGGAACATATGAAATAGCAGATATTATCACAACAGAATCAGTACCGTACAGGGTACAGCTTAAAAATTACGGATGGATCGCATATGATGCAGCAGCAGGGAAGCAGGTTTCAGCAACAACAGCAGCGGTAACCACAACAGTCACAAAGGCAACTACTGCGGCAACAAATCCTTCAGTTTTGAAGGAGGGTGGCAAGATAAGCTATTCCGGAACTGTATATCAGTCGTCATCAGGAGCAGGAAAAGCAGCACAGCTTCCTTCAGGAACATATGAAATAGCAGATATTATCACAACAGAAACAGTTCCGTACAGAGTACAGCTTAAAAATTACGGATGGGTAGCATATAAAGATATTACAGGATATTCAACAACTCCTGCAGTTACAACAGCTCAGACTACTCAGCAGACATCTGTTTCGTCAGGATCAGCTGATTTTAATAATTCAAAAATCAAAATAAAGAATTCCTATAGCGGAAAGTATCTTTCAGCAGTTTCAACTTCAGATGAAAGCAATGTATTCCAGCTTTCTTCCGATTCTTCAAAAAATCAGGTTCTTACCGTGAAGAATTATTACAATACTGACAGTATTCGTTTGTATTTTAATGATAAGCAGGTAATAGATATCGTAAAAAATGAAACAAGCGAAGAAGCTAAAAAAATCACAGCCGGATGTAACGTAGAAGTATATAATGACTGTGATGTAAATGCTCAGCTTTTTAAGCTGGTAAAAGTTAATGACAATGCATACAAGATCGTATCAGCAAGTAATCCTTCGGTTTGTCTGACTGTCAACGGAAACAGCGATGGAAGTAATAATGGTATTTCCCAGACAGCTTCAGGAAATATTTATCTTTCTGATTATTCAGGAAAAAGTGAGCAGCTGTGGATCATTGAAAAAGTTTAATATTGAATAAAAAACTACAGGTTTTCATCATAACAAATGATGAGAACCTGTTTTTATAACAACACAGAGCTTTGAAGATGTTGATCAATTATTGTAAAACAGTTGCGTTGTTAATAAAAAACAGTTATAATAAAAAAGGAATAACTTATTATTTGAAACATTATTTATTTTTGAAAAGTATTAATTATAGGTACTGAATAAGGAGGCAGATAATTAATGAAATTCAAAAACAATATACTGGCTGTTGTCTTGACGGGAGTTTTAGCGTTAAGCTATAATTCAGATTTTTGTGATGTGAAAGCTCTTCAGTGTGATTCAGTAAAAACTGAAAGTTATGATATAAACAGTATGAGTGAGGCTGCAGAAAAATTTAATGAAGCATGCAGCAAATCGAATAATGAAGATGAGGTAAAAGCGTGTTTTGAAAACCTGATGAAGGAATATGACAGATATGATACGGCACTGGCTGTAAGTAAAGTAAATTACTATGAAGATGAACAGTTCCTTGAAGATTATCAGTATGAGCAAAAGTTATCCGCAGATGTAAAAACGATAATATACAAATGTCTTAGTGAACAGATGGAAAAATCAGAGTATAACGATTTCATTACAGGACTGCTCGGAAAAGATTTTGCTGAATATGTAAAAGTCAGTGCATCGGTATCTGATGACGGATTTCTTGAAAAAGTAGCCGACAATGAAAACGACTACGAAGAGATTGTGAGTGATGAAGGGGCGGATGATGATGTTCCGCAGAGAATAAAAATTGCAAACAATTATCTTGCTAAAATGAAAATGTATAAAGAGAAGTGCGGACAGCTCGGCATAACTCCAATGGAGTATTTTTATCAGGTTTATTCGAGAGACTATACAAATGAGGATATTAAGAAGATATCTGAAAAAATAAAGGATATTTTTTCTGTTCTTGAACCTGTAAATGATTATTATTTTGATGCATGCATAGATACTGCCGGATATAACGACATAATTGATTATTTTGTTGAAATACCGCTTGTTGATCCGATGGATGTTACTGCAGAATACGCATCCAGGCTTTCCGATGAACTTAAGGAGTCTGCAGACTATCTGATCGATAATCATATGTATACAATTACAAGCAAATATGTAAGCAGGCTGAGTGAAGGATTTACTACAGTTTTTCCTTCTGAAAATTCTCCGTATATCTACATAGGATGTATAAGAAGACTTGCTACAAATCTTGGAATGTGTGTTCACGAATTCGGACATTTCAATGCGCTTTATAATACCGACTGTACCAACAGCTTCTTTAAAACCCAGACAAATATAGATGTTGCGGAAACACAGTCTCAGGGATTGACATTATTGTATATGAACAATTTTTTTGATGAAATTTACGGAGAGGAAACAGCAAAATTTATAAAGCAGTATGAATTAAAGGATGTTATTTTTAAACTGTCAGCGGGTTTCTGTATTAATGAATTTGAGAATTATGTTTGTGATCATGCAGATGAAATGACAGCAGAGGAACTGATAGAAAAATATTACAGCCTTTTGAATGAATATGGGATCAACTCTTCGTTGTTTCCTTTTGACTCCAATAATGTTATGCTCACCAAGCCCGGATACAGTGTCAGTTACTCAGTTTCACTTCTTGCATCCCTTGATTTGCTGAAGACAGATATTGAGGATCATGATAAGGCAGTGAATATGTATAACAGCATTGCAAAAGAAAATATATATACCGCATCTTTTAAATCTTCTTTAAAAAAATGCGGTTTTGACGATGTATTATCAGAGGAATATATTTTGAGCCTTAAGGATTTTTTATGTGAATACATGGATAATGTTCAGGGTTTGGTTTCAGGTGACATTGATGATGACAAAAATGTTTCTTCAAATGATTTTATTTTATTAAAAAAATATCTGCTGATGGATGGCGATGTGTATGATACAAATTATTATTTTGATGCTGTTGCCGATCTTAACAGAGACAGTACAGTAAATGTGTTCGATGCGCTTCGTTTAAAACAGAAACTGGCAGATTAATGTGAAAGGATTATATGATATGAACAGAAATATGAAAAAAATAATTTTAAGTGCAGCTCTTGTTGCAGGAGTTTTTACTTCATCATGTTTTGGAACAGCAGGATCATTATCAGTATATGCTGATAATGATGATGGTGTGATAGTTCTTCCGTTTATTTCATTGGATGATTTTGAGACTGATCCTGATGATGATCAGAATGAAAATGATAAACAAAACGAAGATGATACAGAAAAAAATCCGGAAAATGATTCCGATGACGGCACGATAGAACTTCCTTTTGTACCTGCTGATGAGCCTGACGATACTCTTTCAGGAGATATTAATGAAGACGGAATACTTTCAGCTGCAGATATAATTTCATTGAAGAAGATGCTGTTAATGGCTTCAGAAACTGATTCGAAAGCAGATCTTAACAAAGATAATAAGGTGGACGTTTTTGATCTGATAATACTTGTTAATATGTTTTTAGAATAAAAAATAAGCTTTCTTTTTTATATGAAAGCTTTAAAAAAATAAAAAAAGCAGGCTGCGTTTCAAAATGGAAACGCAGCCTGTTTTTTTATTTTTATCGATAAATTTGTAAAATCAGATCCTTGACATTCTCCAGTTGATGCAGCGCTGCAGATAATCTACATATGCAGGATTTTTGCACATTCCTTTACCCGGAGTATCAGAGATCTTTGCAACATCCATGTTGTTGCAGTTTGTAGTTTTCATTACAATATTGAGCGGCGGAACATCAGTGTCGTTTGAAAGATAAGTTCCAATACCAAACGCAACTTTTGCTTTTCCTTCAAAGTATGAATGAAGTTTGTCAGCAAGTTCAAAATCAAGACTGTCACTGAAAAGTAATGTTTTTGTTTTTGAATCTATTCCGAGTTTTGTATAATGCTCGATCATTTTGTCGCCCCATTCGAACGGATCACCGCTGTCATGTCTGACACCGCTGAAAAGTGTTGAATAGGTGAGCTTGAAGTCCTTAAGAAAACAGTCGGTAGTTATGGCGTCAGTCAGAGCTGTTCCGTTAAGTACACCGTATTCTTTGATCCATGCGTCTAAAGCATACCAGTTTGAATAAGCAGGATTGTGCTTGTGATTACCCTGACCTACACACATTATCCATTCGTGTGCCATTGTGCCAACAGGGATAAGGTTGTATTTTTTTGCAAGGAATACGTTGGATGTTCCAACACAGTGAGAGCCTTTATATTCGGAATTTCTTCCGCAAAGAGACATTACAGCAATTTCCTGAGCTTCTCCTGATAATCTTCTGCGAAGACCAAATTCGCTGAAAGCACCGAGCTTATAAGTTCCGTCAGTAAGATATTTTATTTTGTCATCAAGTTTTTTATTAAATGAATCTATAAGATGATCATAATCGTATTGCATTCTGAAATATACTTCATTTACTATTGCAAGTGTCGGAATTTCATACATTGAAGTATTTAACCATGTACCTTTGGTTTCAATTGACAGTCCGCAGTCTGCATCAGAAGAAATTTCAAAATCTTCAAATCTTGGTTTCCAAAGTCTTAGAAAATCAATATATGAGCCTTTTATCCACTGAATATTGTGAAGATAATCAAGTTCTTCTTCAGTAAACCGTAAAGTACAATACGCCTTGATCTGATTTTTAATTTCTTCAACCATTTCATTGGTGAATTTAACGTCTTTATTTCTGCATTTAAATGTCCATGTTGTTTTGTAGTCACTGAACTGATGATAAATTGCCTGGCCCATGCTGAATTTATACATATCAGTTTCAAGTAAGCTTTTGATTATTTGTTCCATGATTTACACACCTCTTAAAAAAATTATCTATAAAAATAATTATAGCATGTATGAAGTATTTTGTCTATAAAAAGTTTTAAATAAAGAAGAATAAAATGAGTATAAATATATATTTTTTATATATATTTCTTGACATAAATGACGTAATAAAGTATACTAAAAGTATGGTATATTCTGTTTTATGCACGAATGAAATCATTAATTTGTTCTATAATTTTTCAGGGAGTAAAAAATGAGTAATATCGTAAAAATTAAACTTACTAAAACATATTTGGAAAAACTTGCTGCAGGGATCAATCCTATCACCGGTGAGAAAACAGATTCAAATGATATAATTCACAATAAGGAAATTGCTGATACACTTTTATACGCTTCTAATATTTTAAACAATATGATAAACCAGGAGCAGAATAAACAGATAATAGTATCTGCTGAACAGGTAAGCCTTTTAAAGGTAAGACCTGAACCTTGCACAGTAGGTGAGGTAACACGTGAAATAAA
This sequence comes from Oscillospiraceae bacterium, assembly GCA_045643005.1. Taxonomy (GTDB): domain Bacteria; phylum Bacillota; class Clostridia; order Oscillospirales; family Ruminococcaceae; genus HUN007. The sequence goes on from JAZUJY010000251.1 coordinate 19,816, forward strand.
CAGAATAGTGTCAAATACAAATATGTGTGACATACATTCTGAATGGATAAATAACTGGCTTATCAGTATAGGAATGCTGCAGATACATGACGGATATAAAATTCCTACACAGCTTGGTGCTGATATGGGTATTTCTACACTTACAAAAACAAGCGAAAAGATGGGCGATTATGTCGTATGTGTTTATGATTCACTAGTTCAGCAGTTTATTTTTGATAATATAGATAACATTCTGGCTTTTGTAAATAACTTTGAAAATAATGATGAAAATCTTGATGATACATCAAAAGTAGTTGTTTATACTCAAAACAAAAACCTCGAAACCATCATCAAGGAGAATTATGAAAAGTGTATAATGATCGCAACCGGAACATATGATTCAAAATCGCAGACCGGAAGCAGTTCGACAATGCTTCAGTACAGAAACAGCAAAAGAACTCTGAACTGTTCAGGATTTAAGTCAGGTTCAATTACAATGAGTATTCTTCATGGAATCCTTGATGCTGCAAATGCAATAAAAAATCCTATCGATGTACTTATAATATCATCTGAACGTCTTGGCTTTAATAATTTAAAAAGTCAGAACCTCGATCTGTGTCAGAAGATAACAAGCATGCTTTTTGCAAAAAACTGTACGATTTCTGTAATAGTATGTGAGGGAAAGACAAAGGATATAAATAATTACATAATAAACAATAAAGCAAGAACCAAAAACAAAACCTGATAATAAAAAAGCACCGCTCATGTGAACGGTGCTTTTTTTTACATATCATCTTCAAATTTTACGAATCTTCTTCCCATTATCATCTGAAGTTTCTTTTCAGCAAGATCCGGACTGCCGCTTTTTGCTTTCAGGCAAAGCTTCTGATATTGTTCTGCGTTGATAAGATCATGGCTGTAATAATATTTGAATTTTTTTAACTGCGTTTTCAATAAAATCATGTACTCTTTCATAAAAAATCCTCGCTTTAATCATAAACTCATATCATCTTTATTTTGTACTTGTTCATAAAGAAATCTGATCGTTTTTCTGCATATTTGTGCAGTTTTTTATAACTTGCTATATGAACAAAGTACCTATCTATAATATCACATATGCATAATAATTTCAATATCAATATGTTACAAAAACAAATATTTAGACTCTTACTTTTACAAACAATATGTATAAATATAAATAATTAAATATTCAAAGCTCTGCTTTTAACAAGCAGAGGCGATTCGCAGAATCGTTTCCCGCTCAGTCGGAGATCGTACTCCGACTGTTTGGTCAGATAGAACCCGCCGCCTGCAGAGGCGGGGGATATCCTCTGTGTTGTTATATATGAACTATGTGCACGATTCATTTTTTATTATGTAAAGAAAATATATATATGAAAAAAGGTCTTATCACCTCAGACAGTGATAAGACCTTTCAGATACATTTTATTCAAATGCAGAATGTGATTTTTTCTGTTTTTCTTTATTTATGCACATTTTTTCATCTGCTCTGCTGATGATATTTCTGATATCAGGTTCGTCACCGTCTTTATCAGCTTTGTACTTATCATATCCCTGTGCAACTGAGAACGGATATCCAAGATATTTACCACACTCAATGGCAATTGTTCTTTCAAACTGTGTTTCGAGATCAGTATCTGAAATACATACAAATTCATTGTTTCCGGTTCTGTATACTGTTCCGAGATCACCGGCAGTTTCAATGATCATATCTGCACATCTTTTCAAAGCCTGATCTGATTTTCGCTTTCCATATAGTTTTTCAATTGATTTGAATGAATCTATATCAAAAACGGATATATATTTTCCGACTGCTTTTTTCGGATTTCCGATCATCAGAATTACATCTCTGTTGTATGCTTCTCTGGTCCTTGCATTGGTTTCCGGATCAATATCCTCAAGTATTGTCTTTTTATCAGGACTGAGTAAATTTTTATTGTGTCTTGAAAAATAGAACAGTAATCCTGAACCAATTACAACAATGATAATTACAAAAATAATGATAAATGATTGAATATATGATGAAGAAAGATCATTTAAGCAAAATTCATCAATATAAAATGATACAGGATCAGAAGACGCTGAAGAGTCAGATGTATTTTCTGTAATAATGTACATGAAAGGATTGGAGGCATCCGACGGAATAAGGAAATTTCCTTTTATTGTTGTCCATTCTGTTTTCTTTACAGTTTCTTTTGAGATGATCTGTTGTTTAAGAATATCACCTTTGAAGAATCCTAAACATAAACAAAAATTAGCTGTACTGTCATATTCGGTTCCTTCATATAAAACATCAATGCCGGCAGTATATTCAGTATTTCTTTGCAGAAAATCCAGAGATATTGAAGGCCCGCTGTCGTTTGTTTCTCTTTGTGATGTATAAAGTGAATATGATCCTTTTGAAGCACGATCTTTGTTTCTTATCAGTCGGCCGCTGTTAAATGTATAGAAATTTTCATCATAGGTGTCATTTTTTTCAAATGTAAAATTGTATTTTTGTTTTCCGCGTGCTATATTAGTTGTATGTGATATTGCTTCTTTTAAAGATTTGCTGCTAATATCGGATTTTTTGTTTGTTTGTTCTTCTGTATCTTCGTTTTCCGGCTCTAAGCCGTCATCATCACTTATTACTTCATTTTGTTCAACGGGATCCTGTATAAGATCATTTTGTGGATTTTCCTGCGAATCTTCGCTGAGCAAAGGTTCGAAAGAAACATCATCAATATAAAAATCACCTGTTGACTGTGATTCAATATAAAGAAGAGCAGAATTAAGATTTTCTTCAAAGCTGAATTCTCCGGTTATTGTGTTCCATTGATTCGGAGGGCAGGAGGTGCGTGAAACAAAAGTATATTTTTCATTGTCATCAGAGCTCACTGTTTTTAAGGTCGCAGAATATGCATCCTCGGTATCTGATGCGTTGAAAACATGGATCGATACGCTGTATTGCTGTCCTGCAGTCAGAAATGCATTGATATTATACACAGGTCCGTTCCATGAATCACCTCGGTTGGTTGTTTTTAAACTGTATTCTCCTGAAAAAGCAACTTCGTTTGAAGCAGAAACGTTGCCTGTTCCGAAGGCATACCATCCTTGTGCGCTGTTTCCTTCAAAATCAAATAACTGAACGGAATCCTCGTTGTCAGCAGAAATCGTATAAGCCCCACATGTTAAAAATGATAATACTGTCATAAGACAGACAGCTGTTTTTCGAAATATCATTAAAATCCCCACCTTTTATTTGATTTATCGAAAAAAATACCGAATAATATAACAACACAGAGGATATCCCCGACCTAAGCTTGTTAAAAGCAGACTTTTGAACGACGAAGAGGATATTACCTGATTTAGAGAGTGTTTGTATACTATATATTGCTATAAATATTACTATATAATAATTATAACATTTTATCATATATCTGTCAACAAGTTGAAATAATTTATACATAGCGACAAATGAGAAAATACGTAATTTTTTTACTTGGATTAAATTAGAAATATATTGTTTTATTAGCAGAAAAAATTGTTAATATCATCGTATATATCTTGACCCATAAATTATTTTATTGTATAATTTTAATATATATTCACAGCAAATTGGAATATGAATAAATTACATTTATTGGAGAGGTGAATGCTGCTGTATGCAGCAAAATATGAGATTAAAAACAGCTGTAGTGGATGATGATCCGATAGTAAGAAGTGATACCGTTGACAAATTATCAAAACTAAAACCTGAATATCTGATAGATGAATTTTCGTCAGGATTTGAGATACTGGATACCGATCTTGAATACGATCTTATCATTCTTGATGTCGAGATGGATGAAATGGACGGTATAAAAACTGCTGAATACATCAGAAAACGTAAATCCGAAGTGCATATTATTTTTGTAACATGTCATCTTGAAATTATGTCAGAAGCTTTTAAAGTTAAGGCTTTCAGATTTTTAACCAAACCTCTTATTCCTGATATGTTTCAGGAGGCAGTTGAGGAGGCAGAAAAGGAAATTTTCTCTACTCAGAGGCTGGTAATAAATACACCAAAATCAATAACATCAGTTAATCTGGATGATATTCTTTTTTTTGAATCATTTGGTGACGGGACATATATTTATACAAAAGAAGATACGATAACAAGCAGTCATACACTTAAGTACTGGATAGATACGTTAAGCACCAACCACTTTTTTCAGACACATAAATCTTTTATAGTTGCATTGAAATATATAAAGCATATTAATCAAACTGAAATTGAATTAAACTATTTGTCTAACAAGGTTCCGATTTCAAGAAGAAAACTTCCCGTATTAAAAAAGGTGTTTTTTGAATATGTTAAGAAAAATGCAAAATATATATGACAACAGTTTGTTTTAAACAAAAGAAAACGGGGAAAACTTTTGAAAATAAGGTGATTATGGATGATGCAAACAGATTTTATGAATTTTATTGATGCTTCATTGTTTTATTCAATTGAAATAATAAAATTTATAGTTATGGCTTTTTTCCTTCTGGGAATCAAAGTAAAATCAAAAAACCGCTTGTTTATTACAGTTATAAGTACGATCGTTCTGACCGGTTTTTTAGGTGTATGTATTCCTGAGTTTGCCAAAAAGATAGATATTTTTGTATTACTTGCAATGGGCATGATAATTCTGAAACGGAAAAATGACATCGGATATATTGTTTTATCGTATTTATACATATTGATCATAGACAGTGCAATGGTAATGGTTCTCTTTAGAGGTTCTATAGCTAAACTGATAAAAGAAAACAGCTTTTTATATTCATTATCCAACATGCCTGCACTGATTATTTTAGTAATGCTTGTCATTATTAAATTTAAAAGAATAGATAAAACTGAATTGACAGAAACGAGAAAATCCGTTTTGATACTTGCGATGGGGGCGTTCGGATTATTTCTTGCATTAGCTGCAATAGCGGCTTTTTATCAGCAGAATTCAACTGTTATTATTGACAGACTGAAGATATTGTTTGTAATTCTTGCGCTGCTCTATCTTGCGGTTTTGATATTTTACATTTCAAACCGAATCCAGGTCATAACGCTTACAAAGCAAAATATCGGATATTCTCAGGTTATGAAGATCAATGAAGAGTACTATAACATGCTTAGAAAAAAAGAAGATGAAACAAGAGCTTTTCGTCATGATACAAAAGCACATCTCTATTGTCTTCAGACTTTATATAAAGAAAAGAATTTTGAAGAATTTGAGAAGTATTTGTCCGAACTTACAGAACAGTTTAATGAAATTTCCAACCGGATAATGACAGGAAACAATCTTGTAAATGCTATAGTAAACGATATTTCCACAAAATATCCGGATGTTTCTATTCAGTGGAATGGTAATTTTTCAGAAGATATTACAATTAATTCAATTGACATATGTACCATTTTTTCAAATCTTTTAAACAATGCTTTTGAAGCCGCTAATCTGACCGAAGACAAGAAAGTGTGTGTTCTGGTTAAAACACTTGAATCTTCGGTGTATATAAGCATTAAAAATTCGGCTTTGTCAGAACCTCTTCAAAATGATGATGGCTATATTTCAACAAAAGATGACGGAATTGAGCACGGCTATGGTTTACGAAATGTAAAAAAATGTCTGGAGAAGCTTGGCGGCTCGTTTGATATTATGTATGAAAATTATACAGTAATTGTCGACATTATTCTTTCTGACGCACTAATTGTAACAAACGATTAATTTTTTAATAGGAAAGACATACCGTTCACCCAAAAAATTATACCGTTCACCAAATTTTCCTTGATTTTTATTTTTTTTATGCTTATAATTGAAAGTAAGATAATTGTTAAGGGATTTGTTTATATTTAAAATCAATTAAATATAAAAGAGGTGAGATTAATGGGTGGCATGTATACATATTCTTATGGTTGGATGGAATACGTATTTAAATGGTTGGGCATCGAATAATCAACAAAAGGATCAGTTTCGGACTTGTTTCCGGAATGGTCCTTTTTTTGTTTGGCATTCTGATGCGGATAAAATGATTCTTTCTTGAAAAAGGGCAAATAATGTGATATACTTATAAAAGATGAATATTTATAAGTAATGGAGGTTCTCATGGAATTTTGGGACATATATGACAGTAATAAAAAAAGAACAGGCAG
>JAZUJY010000252.1:0-35731 GCA_045643005.1 Oscillospiraceae bacterium
GTCGTTACAGAATATAAAATTGTAGACCCGAAGGACACATGGGTCCTTAATGATTTTGGCGACGACAGGATAACTGTTATCTCCTGTACTGATGACGGAACGCAAAGACAGGTTGTGGTCGGTCAGCTGAAGGATGCTGATGAACCTCATGCTGAAGTGTCCACTGAACAATGATAAAATAACAGCGCGAAATATTATTTATTCCGTATATGACGTTTTTTCATGAAAAAAATGCCGGTTAAATACTGTCAGATATTGACTGAACAGTGTTTGACCGGTTTTTTGTACACAGTTGTATTTTCACAAAACCTGTGTTACAATATAAATATGTATATTACGAAAGGAGCACCCCACAGATGTACAAAATAATGCACAGGACAGAAGTGATCGCATTAGCTGATCAGGAAAACATAACTGAAATACTGAATAAGGCATTATGTCCTCATTGTTTTGTAGTGGGTATGCCACTGTATATCTGGCTTGATAACAGATGTGTAGATATGCACCGTTCACATTCACGAAAACTGTTCAGAGCTCTGCGCATGCAGAGTACTGAGAATACAGCAGAACTTATAGATGTAGGTCATGGTGTATCGATCACTGATAACTGGTGGATCCAGCGTGATGATGAGGATCTTGATTATAAAAGCCTGAAAAAATACAATGAACAGATAGCAGATATTGCACTGCTTGGCGGTTCGGATTCTGATGAAAGAAATACAAACGGCTATCTTGAACTTGGTACAGTAGGAAGCTATGAAAAGGCGTGGCGTTTCAGGAATGACTGCTGGTATATGTATAAACAGGGTGGAATTCAGGAGCTCGTCAGTGAATACTATTCATACTCATTTCTTAAGGCAATGCAGTTTAATGTTGCTGAGTACTGCATAAAGAGTATCAGATCAGCAGAGACGGGATTAAGTACTACTTTCATGCTGTCAAAGGATTTTACCGGCAACGCAGAGGTTGACTTTGAGCCGTTCTGCAATTATTTTGCTGATAATGAAGAACCGGATTATATTATACCGGGATTACCTGAAAATCTCGTAAAGCAGTATGTTATGATGATTTTTTATGATGCTCTGTTATTCAATGGCGACAGACACAATCAGAATATCGGATTCCTTCGTGACAGCTCAACCGGTGAAATAATTGAACTTGCTCCCGGATTTGATTATAACTTAGGTCTTATTGCATCAGGCATTCCAAGAATAAACGTCAAAACAGGAAATCTGTTTACCGGGAGTTTACTGGGTAATGAGGTTTGCCGAAAAATTCTTAAAGAAAATATTCCTGACAGACAGAAAATCATAAATGCTGTAAAATATGCTACAGATGCTGTTAAGTCAGCATTAGGTCTGACCGACTTGAATTACGCTCTGATAGAAAACTATATCACAGATACATTTGATCATATTTATGAGAATCTTGCGGATCAATAGATACCTCTCAGCATCCTCGTTTCAATAAAAACATATATATAGTAAACGACAAAAGCTTTTATCCATTTACGAAAATATCCCGGCAATTACTGATCTGCCGGGATATTATTATTTTAAGTCCTGAACATCAGCTAACAGTAAACTGATCGTATTATTGTTTATTAACTGCCTCCATGATCTGTCCCGTAATATACTGGTCCTTTATTTTTTTATCCTCCGAAAGCAGCAATATCCTTGTAATGATCCCTGCCGTCATGTCATCGTCGTCTTCAAAAGGAAGAAAGATCTTTCCTTTGACTGATGACTTTACAGTATTTATTACGATCTGAGGTCCGCCTGATATATGAACGATACCGCTTCCGAGATGAACTGAATAATCAGCAAGTCGGACGTTCAGGTTATAATTTTATATCAAAAGGCATTTGCTCGCAGAATTTTTTTCTGTTGCCATCAGTGAGAAATGATGTATTAAGTGATTTCTTGCTGTATTCATAAATGCTTCCATGAGTTTCGGTAATCAAAAGTTCTGTGAAAAAAGTTTCCCATGAAGAATGATATTTGCTGTCAGCATAATTTTCGGTGCTTTCCAGAATATCCTTCAGATTTTTTATATCCACAATCTGTGTTTTCAGCAGAAGATATTCAAATGATTCCGGAGCCCACAGGCATGCAGAATTTTTACTGTCAATTATTCTGACAGTATTTCTGATATCTGCTCCGAATGCAGCTCCATCAACAATTGCAAGTGAAGGTTCATCATGTTCAGATATCAGTCTGGAGATATTTGATTTTCCGTTTGCTGAAATAACATTTATATCAGGATTAACAGCTTTAAATACTGACTGATACATCTCAAATCCGGAATTTGAATCTTCGACTATAACAACTGAAGGCGTGGTTTCTTTGCCGTGTTTTTCTGAGCTGTAAATCTGTTTAAGGAAATTATAGGTTTTTCTTGTGTTCTGATATTTTCCGCTGCTTGTCATTGTGTAAATTTCTTCTATGCTGACCGGCAGAGTGGCCAGATCATCTCTTGTGATTATGACAAAGTAACAGTCAGAGTTAAAGAGCAGTTCAGCAAACTCTCTGGTTTTTACATAGGATGCATTTTCATCAAAAAACAAAACGGATTCATGATGTTTTGGAATTTCACTGTATGCCAGTTCTTTATTTACCGGCATTACAAGACATTTGTGACTGCAGCTTAGTTCTATTCCTGAATTAGGATAAAAATTACTGTAATCTTCAATTAACCGCAGAAGTGTTGTTTTTCCAGTTCCACTATCTCCCTGAATAACAGTGATTTTTCTTTTGATTTCAAAGTCATATTTAAGATTCCTGTTGGATACAGAGATTCTAATTTTACCTGTCAAGTTCGTTCACCTCTATATATGCTTCAATGAATTCCTTTGAATTTCTTACGGTTTTCCCGGTATTTAACATTTTGATATTAAACGTTCCTTTAAAATCCATAAGATAACCAAGCCGGATTGTAAGATTAACTGATTCACTAATCTTCAGAATCCATTCAGCACAGTTATCGCCGCAGTATGATGCATTGTAAATCATATCAGGTTTTTTATACATAAGAATGAGTGCTTTGACCCCGCCTGACAATTTTTCAATGGGGATTGTTCCAAGTACAGGACTTTCAACAGCCTGATGTGACAGAACTTTTGATTTGTCAATCTGAAGTATCATTTCCTGAACCATGGAGTCATCAAGCCATTCATCTTCATAAATATTGTTGAAGTATACTTCCGGGTTGATTACATAGTTTTCATTTTTAATATCTTCTGAACCTTTATTAATAATAACATTAAGCATGCTATACCTCCGGTCAGTTATCATTATTATATTGCTAAGTTTATTATAAACTTTATTCTCAACTTTTTCAATACTTAGGTTGAGAATAAAGTTGAGAATAAACTTGAGAATAAAGTTGAGAATAAACTTGTGAATAAACTTGAAAATAAAATGCAATAAAAAGAAAAAGGATGCCTAGCCGGAAGATAAGTTTCAGACTGTGTACTTACAAGTTCTGCTCCTTTCGATTTGGCGCTTGTTTTTTCGTCCTGTTCAGGTTTCTCAGGCTTGTTTTTTGATTCTCTGAGATATTCGAGGATAGAACGCTTTTTATCAGTTTCTTTTTCAGATTTGCTGTCCTGTGATTTTTCTCTCTGAACTGCATCATACAGGTCAGTAACGCTGATAACTTCGCCGTTTTTGGCTTTGGCTTCAAGTTCATCAGCTGTTGGCTGGTTGTTTATAACGGCATCAAAGGAATTATCATTCTGTTCAACAGCTTTCAGAGGATTTTCACGTTCTTTCGGGTATAAAAAAGCCCTGATACTATATCAATAGTATCAAGGCTTTAGTTATCATATTCAATTGTAATTGTATGCAGAGCATATAATCTGCAAGCATACTTATTATATCATGCCGTAAGTCGCATGTCAGTATCAAACGAGTATCAGTTAAGTATCAATTAAGTATCACTTTTCTGTTCTATTCCGGGAAGATTACTGAGTTCGAGTTTGCTTAATGTAGACATTTGCTGAACAGCAAGTTCGTGAAGAAGCTTCATTCGTTCTTTCTGTGATTTTCCCTGATTTATAAGGACAGCGTTATAGCTTTCCATGTTTGAAAGAACCAGAAGCTGATAGATAGTTGCGTTGTCTCTGACATTTCCTTTAGCATCAGGATTTTCTTCACGCCATTCTCTTGCTGTCTTTCCAAATAAAACTGTATTTAGGAGATCAGCTTCACTGGCATAAGCAAAAGATACCTGAGCCGGAGTAAGTTCCGGAGGAATAAGATAAGCTTTTACTGCATCGGTATGAACTCTGTAATTCAGCTTTGAAATTTCTCTGTTCAGATTCCAGTTAAGGGAGAGTTTACTGTTTTCCTCAGTTTTAAGACGTTTGTAATCTTTTATGATATACAACTTGAATTCAGGTGAAATCCATGAAGCAAATTCAAAAGCAATATCAGAATGAGCAAAAGTTCCGCCGTATCTTCCGGATTTGCTTACTATGCCGATTGCATTAGTTGCTTCAATCCATTTCTTTGGGGATAAGGTAAAAGCATTAGCACCTGCTGCTTTTTTAAACCCCTCGAATTCGAGGGGTTTAAAATCTGAATTGTGAAGAGTTTCCCATAATCCTAAAAATTCTATTACATCTCTGTTTCGCATCCAGTTTTGTATTACAGCGGTAGGATCATCACTTTTATACCTTGCAATATCAGTAAGTGAAATAAATTCATTTTCAAAATCAGATGTATAAATTCCGATATCCATTCCATTTGCATGGATAGTATCTTTAATTATTTTTCCCATAATACGTCCTTCTCAGTAATCTTATGTTTTGATTTGTGTTAATCTTTAAATTTATTATAAACTTTATTCTCAACTTTTTCAATACTTAGGTTGAGAATATACTTGAGAATAAACTTGAGAATAAAGTTGAAAATAAAATGCAATAAAAAGAAAAAGGATGCATACATAGTAATGTGAGCATCCTTAATTTACACCATAAAATACATTTATGCCATTTACGCCATTTACGCCAAAAGGGTACAGAATAACAACCTCTGCTCTTTTTTCTTTATTGCAAGTATAAAAACACCCCGTAATTCCGAAGAATACGGGGTGTAATCTTTATAAGCTAGTAATTATTATAATCTAATAATTACTTATTGCTGATAGCAGCCTGTGCAGCAGCAAGTCTTGCAATCGGAACTCTGAATGGTGAGCATGAAACATATGTTAAACCAAGTCTGTGACAGAATTCAACAGATGTCGGGTCACCACCGTGTTCGCCGCAGATACCGACATGCATGTCAGGACGAACGCTCTTACCAAGCTTGATAGCCATATCCATAAGTTTGCCGACACCTGTCTGGTCGAGCTTAGCAAATGGATCGTTTTCGAAGATCTTAGCATCATAGTAAGCATTTAAGAACTTACCGGCATCGTCTCTTGAGAAGCCGTATGTCATCTGTGTAAGATCGTTTGTACCGAAGCAGAAGAATTCAGCTTCCTTAGCGATCTCATCAGCTGTAAGAGCAGCTCTTGGGATTTCGATCATTGTACCAACTTCATACTTGAGGTCAGCCTTAGCTTCAGCGATTACAGCGTCAGCTGTTTCAACTACTACGTCCTTAACGTATTTAAGTTCCTTGATTTCGCCAACGAGCGGGATCATGATTTCAGGAACGATTGTCCAGTCAGGATGAGCTTTCTTTACATTGATAGCAGCCTTGATAACAGCCTTTGTCTGCATCTTTGCGATTTCAGGATATGTTACAGCAAGACGGCATCCACGGTGACCCATCATTGGGTTGAATTCGTGGAGTGAAGAAATGATAGCCTTGATTGTTTCAACTGATTTGCCCTGAGCCTTAGCAAGAGCAGCGATGTCTTCTTCTTCAGTTGGAACGAATTCATGAAGCGGAGGATCGAGGAATCTGATTGTAACAGGGCATCCTTCGAGAGCTTCGTAGAGCTTTTCGAAGTCTGACTGCTGCATTGGTTCGATCTTAGCAAGAGCAGCTTCTCTTTCTTCTACTGTATCTGAACAGATCATTTCTCTGAATGCAGCGATTCTGTCTGCTTCGAAGAACATGTGTTCTGTACGGCAGAGACCGATACCTTCAGCGCCGAGTTCACGAGCCTTCTTAGCGTCAGCAGGTGTATCAGCATTTGTTCTTACCTTAAGTGTTCTGTATTTGTCAGCCCAAGCCATGATTCTTCCGAATTCACCAGCGATTGTAGCGTCAACTGTGTTGATGATACCTTCGTAGATGTTACCTGTTGAACCATCGATTGAGATGTAGTCGCCTTCATGGAATGTCTTACCAGCAAGTGTGAATACCTTGTTGTCTTCATCCATGCTGATTTCTGAACATCCTGATACGCAGCATGTACCCATACCACGTGCAACAACGGCAGCGTGTGATGTCATACCGCCTCTAACTGTGAGGATACCCTGTGAAGCCTTCATACCTGTGATATCTTCAGGTGATGTTTCAAGACGAACGAGAACAACCTTTTCGCCCTTGGCTTTCCAAGCTTCAGCGTCAGCAGCTGTGAATACAACCTTACCCCAAGCAGCACCAGGTGAAGCACCGAGACCCTTGCCGATCGGTGTAGCAGCCTTAAGAGCCTTAGCATCGAACTGTGGGTGGAGAAGTGTATCGAGGTTTCTTGGATCGATCATAAGAACAGCTTCCTGTTCAGTTCTCATTCCTTCATCAACGAGATCGCAAGCGATCTTGAGAGCAGCCTGAGCAGTTCTCTTACCGTTTCTTGTCTGGAGCATGTAGAGCTTGCCATGTTCAACAGTGAATTCCATATCCTGCATGTCTCTGTAGTGATCTTCAAGAGTCTTGCATACATTCTGGAACTGGCTGAATGCTTCAGGGAATTTTTCTGCCATCTGAGCGATAGGCATTGGTGTACGAACGCCGGCAACAACGTCTTCACCCTGTGCATTTGTAAGGAATTCGCCCATGAGCTTCTTTTCACCTGTAGCAGGGTCACGAGTAAATGCAACACCTGTACCGCAGTCATCACCCATGTTACCGAATGCCATTGACTGTACGTTTACAGCAGTACCCCATGAGTAAGGGATATCATTGTCTCTTCTGTATACGTTAGCTCTCGGGTTGTCCCATGAACGGAAAACAGCCTTGATAGCGCCCATAAGCTGTTCCTTAGGATCGTCAGGGAAGTCTGTGCCGATCTTTGATTTATATTCAGCCTTGAACTGTGAAGCGAGGTCCTTGAGGTCTTCAGCTGTGAGCTCTACGTCCTGCTTAACGCCCTTCTTAGCTTTCATTTCATCGATGAGTTCTTCGAAATATTTTTTACCAACTTCCATAACTACGTCAGAATACATCTGGATGAATCTTCTGTAGCAGTCCCAAGCCCAACGCGGGTTGTTTGACTTTTCAGCGATAACATTAACAACTTCTTCGTTAAGTCCGAGGTTGAGGATTGTGTCCATCATACCAGGCATTGAAGCACGGGCACCTGAACGAACTGAAACGAGGAGCGGATTTTCCTTGTCACCAAACTTCTTGCCGGTGATTCCTTCCATCTTTACGATGTACTCATTGATTTCAGCCATGATCTCATCATTGATCTGACGTTTGTCCTCGTAGTACTGTGTACAAGCTTCTGTTGTGATTGTGAAACCCTGTGGAACAGGAAGACCGATGTTGGTCATTTCAGCAAGGTTAGCACCCTTACCGCCGAGGAGTTCTCTCATGTTAGCATTACCTTCAGAGAAAAGGTAGCAATATTTCTTTGCCATAGGTCTAATTACCTCCAAATAAAATTTCTCAATTTCCCATGTCTTGATAAAAAAATATCGGACAGGAGTTACATTTCATTATATCACATTTAAAAACGAAATACCATAGTTTTTTTTAAAAAACTAAAAAAATTTTACAGATTTAATGGCTGGAATAAATAAAATAAGGATAATTTATGCTTTTTAACAAAAGGTCTTGAATTTTCATTGCAAATCTGTCATAATATATGGAGGTATACACTGATATTTTTACAAGGTTACAAAAAAATACCATCAAAATTTTCAGTGCATTAAGTAAGTGTGTTTTTTTATTAATTATATGAATCATATTTCAGGACAGGAGTGTAGTTAATTTGGATAATGTAATAATTCTGGCCGGCGGTCAGGGAAAAAGAATGAAGGCTGATATGCCTAAACCGTTATTTAAAGTTCTCGGTGAGCCGATGCTCGAATGGGTAATAGGAGCCTGTGAGAAATCAGGTCTTTCAAATATATGTGTGGTAAAGGGCTACAAGGGTGAGATGATAGATGAATATCTCAACGGAAGATATGAGACCGTTCTTCAGGCTGAACGTCTTGGAACAGGTCATGCTGTAATGCAGGCTGTTCCTTTTATGAAAAAGAATTCTGACGGAAATACACTTGTTCTTTGTGGTGATGCTCCGTTTATAGACAGTCAGACAATTAAGGATTCGCTTGAACTTCACAGAAAAAATAATAATGCTGTTACTGTTATCACTTCAGAACTCGATGACCCTCACGGATACGGAAGAATTATACGTACAGAAAACGGTATCTCTGCCATCGTTGAAGAAAAGGATGCTTCTCCGGAACAGAAAGCTGTCAGGGAGATCAATTCAGGCGCATACTGGTTCAGGACCGCTGATCTTATGGATTCACTCGGTATGCTTACAACAGACAACGTTCAGGGCGAGTATTATCTGACTGACACGATCCACATCCTTCTTTCACAGGGAAAGAGAGCTGATGCATTTAAATCAGAAAATCCAAGCGTTGTTCTCGGTGCAAATGACAGAAAGGGTCTTCTTGCATTAAATACTGCAGCGAGAGAGGACATTATTTCAGGACATCTTGAAAACGGTGTTGAATTTACATGTACAGACGGAGTTACCATAGGCCGTGATGTTATTATCGGTGCAGGTACACAGATCCTTTCAGGAACTATTCTCAGAGGAAAGACAGTTATTGGTTCAGACTGTGTTATCGGACCTGACTGCATAATCGAAAACAGTACGGTTGGTGATGAAACCAAACTCAACTATGTTCAGTGCTACGATTCACAGATCGACAACAATGTCAAGATCGGACCTTTTGTTCAGGTAAGACCCGGAAGCCACATAAAATCCGGCGTCAAGATCGGAGATTTTGTTGAGATCAAAAATTCAGTTATCGGTGAAGAGACTGCAGTTGCCCATCTTACATATGTCGGAGACAGTGATGTTGGCGGATGTGTAAACTTCGGATGCGGTGTTGTTACTGTAAACTATGACGGTGAAAAGAAGAGCAGATGTACGATCAAGGATAACGCATTTATCGGATGCAATACAAATCTTATCGCACCGGTCACTATTGGAAGAGGTGCATATACAGCAGCCGGTTCAACTATTTCACACGATGTTCCTGATGATGCACTGGCAATTGAAAGAGGCCCTGTTGCAATTAAGGACGGATATGCGGCTGATAAATTAAAAAACAGAAAGAAAAAGAAATAACAGATTAAAAAATAATATCTTCGGAGTGAAAAAATTATATGGGTATAATGGATCTGTTTGAGCAGATTAAGAGCGGGAACAGCAGCAGTATGAACGGACCTGTCGAATATCTGATAGTCGGTCTCGGAAACCCCGGGACCAAGTATCAGGATACGAGACACAATACAGGATTTATGGCTGTTGATACCATTGCGTCAAAATACGATGCAGAAATAAAGAAAATAAAATTCAAGTCGCTTTGCGGAGAGTGTATGATAGGCGGAAAGAGGTGCCTGCTCATGAAGCCGTCAACTTATATGAACAACAGTGGCGAAGCTGTTGTTGAAGCAATGAATTTTTACAAACTTGAGCCTTCGAAAGTTATTGTTCTGTTTGATGATATCTCTCTTGAACCATCAAAGATCAGAATAAAGAGAAAAGGCAGTGACGGCGGTCATAACGGTATCAAGAGCATAATTTATCTGACAGGATCGGATGAATTTATGAGAGTAAAGATCGGTGTCGGAAAGAAGCCGCGTCCGGATTATGATCTTGCTGACTGGGTACTTTCATGTTTTTCTTCTGAAGATATTGTCAAAATAAAAGAAGCATGTGAAAATACTGCTGCATCCGTAGAATTGATGGTTTCCGGAAAAATTAATGAAGCGATGAACAAATATAATTGATGTGAGGTTTTAAAGTGAAGATTTTTCAGGAAAATTTCCGAAGACTGACCGGATACAGGGAATTAAAAGACTATCTTGAAGCAGGCATTTCTCCGGTGTGCTGTACGGGACTTGCACAGATAAGCAAAGCACAGCTTATTTTCACTGATGCAGATGAAAACAGTATCTCTCTTGTTATTACTGATGATGACAATTCTGCCAGAAAGCTTGCGGATGATGTTAACGAAATGGCGGGAGAAAATATTTCGGTATATTTTCCTTCAAGGGAATATATTATTCAGAATACCGAAGGAGCTTCAAGAGAATACGAATACATAAGACTCGGAATCCTTGCACGACTTGCTGAGAAAAAGATCAGGATCGTCATTGCGGGTGCAGAGGCGGTAATGCAGTATGTACCGCCTGCTGACATCCTGATGGACAGAACATTTACTCTTTCGGAAGGAATGGAGATAAAGATAGCGGATCTTCTTGAGAAGCTTGTGATGTGCGGATATTCAAGAGCCGATACCATCGATTCACCGGCTCAGTTTTCTGTCAGAGGATCTATTGTCGATATTTTTTCACCTCAGGATGTTATGCCGTACAGAATTGAATTCTGGGGTGATGATATTGATTCAATATCATATTTTGATATTGAAACTCAGCGAAGAAATGACAGGATCGAAAAAATAGAGATCGTGCCTTCAAGAGAAGCTATGTATGATCCTCCGGTTCTGGCTGAAAAAATAGAAAAATTTCTTAAGTCATTAAGAGGAAAAAACACAGAGCAGTTTAAAAAGCAGGCACTGTCAGATATTGAAAAACTGAAGTCGGGCATCTGTATTGAAAATTCTGACAAATATCTCAGGCTTATTTATGAAGGTAAGCCGTCGATATTTGATTACACAGACGGAAAGATTTATTTTTGTGAACTTACGCAGATAGTTTCACGAGTTAAAGGCGTCATTTCTCAGTATAATGAAGATACTAAATTTATGCTTGAGGAAGGGATGACTGTCGGAACTATTTGTGAACATTATAACAACTTTCTGAAGGACACTGAAAAAACAGAACAGAAAAAATGCATCTATCTGGTTTCATTTTTCAGTGGTTTCGATAAAGTAAGCTACAAAAGAGTGATCAATTTTGAAGCAAATCAGTCTTCGCCATGGGGCGGAGAAATGCGTCAGCTGGCGGAAAATCTCAGAACTTATTTTGATAACGGATACAGTGTTACCGTTCTTGCCGGAAGTGAAAAAACGCTTCCGATAATTGCTGACGATCTCAGAGCAGACGGTTTCAGAACAGAGATAATGACAGCTGATTCCGTATCAGAAAAAGGAAAGATCCTTTTGAGAACGGGAAGTCTGTCAGCAGGATTTGATTATCCTGAGATAAAGGATGCACTGATAACGCAGGCAAAAACAGGTGTTTCAAAGAAAAGAAAACATAAAAACAAAAAAGGTAAGGAACTTACAAGTCTTTCAGACATCACGGCAGGAGATCTCGTTGTTCATGCAATGCATGGGATAGGAAGATTTGCAGGCATCAGAAAGCTTGAACTTGAGGGCGTTACAAAGGATTATATCACGATACAGTATGCCGGAAAAGATGTGCTGTATGTTCCTGTCACTCAGCTTGATCTTGTTTCAAAATATATAGGCGGTGCAGAAGAGAGTACAGTTAAACTTAACAAGCTTTCTTCACTTGAGTGGCAAAAAACACGAAATAACGTTAAAAAAGCTGTTAAGGATATGGCGGAGGAGCTTATTGCACTTTATGCGAAAAGGCAGAGTACAAAGGGCTATTCATTCCCTCAGGATGATGAATTTCAGAGGGATTTTGAAAACAGATTTCCTTATGTTGAAACAGGAGATCAGCTTCAGTGCATAAGTGAAATAAAAGCAGATATGGAACAGTCTTATCCGATGGATCGTCTGCTTTGCGGTGACGTCGGATTCGGCAAGACTGAAGTTGCGTTCAGAGCGGCTTTCAAATGTATGGAGGACGGAAAACAGTGTGCACTTCTGGCACCGACTACGGTTTTGTCTTGGCAGCATTATCAGACTGCACTCAGAAGATTTGAACATTTTCCTTTGAAGGTTGAGCTCCTTTCACGTTTCAGAACACCTAAACAGCAAAAAGAAATATTAAAAGAACTCGCTGAAGGAAAAATAGACCTTATAATCGGTACTCACAGACTTGTGCAGAAGGATGTTAAATTTAAGGATCTTGGTCTTGCAATAATTGATGAGGAACAACGTTTCGGAATTGCTCACAAGGAAAAATTCAAGGAAATGTTTATCGGTGTCGATGTTCTTACACTGTCGGCGACGCCTATACCGAGAACGCTTAATATGGCGATGAGCGGTATAAGAGACATGTCAGTAATTGAAGAACCGCCTCAGGACAGGCATCCTGTCCAGACATATGTAATTGAGCATAATACGGGACTGATAGTTCAGGCAATTCTGAAGGAGCTCAAGCGAGGCGGACAGGTATATTATATCCATAACAGAGTTGAAACGATCGCAGGATGTGCTTCAAAGCTTCAGGAGCTGCTTCCTGACGCAAGGATCACATATGCACATGGTCAGATGACAGAGGATGAAATGTCGGAAAGATGGCGTCAGGTACTTGATCATGAGGTCGATATACTTGTGTCAACAACGATCATTGAGACCGGAGTTGATGTTCCTAATGTAAATACGCTTGTAATAGAAGATGCAGACAGATTCGGACTTTCGCAGCTTTATCAGCTCAGAGGACGTGTAGGAAGATCCAACAGAAGAGCATATGCATATTTTACGTTCAGAAGAGGAAAAGCATTGTCAGAGGTTGCGTCAAAGCGTCTTGAAGCCATAAGGGAATTTACCCAGTTCGGAAGCGGATTCAGAATTGCGATGAGAGACCTTGAGATCAGAGGTGCGGGAAGCATACTCAGCGGAAAACAGCACGGTCACATTGAAAATGTCGGATATGACTTGTATATCAAGCTTTTGAACGACGCTATTGCAGAGCAGAAAGGTGAGACGCCTGTTAAAAAAGCGGAGGACTGTACGATCGACGTGCAGATCGATGCACATATTCCGGAGAAATACATAGAAAGTCTTCCTCAGAGACTTGACGCATATAAAAAGATCGCAGCAGTTACAAACGAAAGTGAAAGATCAGATCTTATTGATGAGTTCATCGACAGATACGGTGAGCCTCCAAAGGCAATACTCGGACTCATTACAATTTCCATGCTGAGAAATGTTGCTTCTGAAATGGGAATAACAGAAATATCCCAGAGGAGCGGATGTATCCTTTTCTTTATTCGTGAGCCTGAAATGTCGCAGATAAAGGCGTTGTCGGCTGAATTTAAAGGAAGGGTGCTCTTTAACAGTCTTTCCAAACCTTACATAAGTGTAAGAATGCTTGAAAAACAGAAACCTGAGGATCTTATTTCCGAAGTCCTTGATATAATGAAAAATTCTGTTGTTGTATAAAATAACCAATAAAATGCAGTTCCCTGCAAAAACAACTTTTTGTATATATTGTGGTTTTGGCTTTAACAATAATACCATATTGTGCAGTATGCCAAAAAGATTACATTTTTGTCGTAAGTTTCAATCAAAAATGCAGAGTAATTTTGTTTATTACACATATGGAATTTGTTTTGTATAAATGTTATAATATAATCACCATAAGAAAGGTAGTCGGACTTTTGTAAAAGGGATTTATAAGTCTGTCAATTTTACTTACACACAAAAAACTATTTTCAGGGAGGAAATTACTATGAAAACAAAGAGATTATTTGGGCTTTTAGCTGCACTTGCACTTGCATCTATGTCTGTTGTATCTGTTAATGCACAGATCACAAACGGTAATACTCCAAATGAGTGGATGGGCGAGATCACAATGCAGGAAAAAGTTAATCTGTATGCATTGGTTCCGGAAGGCTACGATGTTTCAGATGCTGCATATCTTGCTATTCAGCTCACATCGTTTGATAAAGGCGAATGCGGTGGTATAGTTTTCTACAATTCAGAAACCGGCGGCTGGGATAATAATGGCGGAGCAAACTATGAGTGGGCATACGGCGGCGGAAAAATGTTCAACGTTGAGGATGACGGATGGTGTTACATTTCGATTCCTGAAGGAAAATTTGCCGGTGCCGGAGGATGGGCTGAGATCTGGTTCCAGCACTGGGGCGGTCCTGACATTCAGATCGATGAAGCAGGAATGAAGTTACTTGATGCAAATAAAAAGCCTCTCGGAGCAACTGAAGAACAGCCACCTGCAGAAACACAGGCTACAGAAGCTCAGCAACAGCAGCAAGCACCTGCAGCAACACAGGCAACACAGGCTACAAAGCAGAATACAGTAGCTGCAAAGGCTGCCAATAATGCCAACCCTTCAACAGGTCAGAAAGAAAATGCAGCAGCTTTGATCGTTACAGCAATTGCTGCAGCAGCAACTGTAGGGGCAACATTTAAGAAAAGAAAATAAAATAATTAATTTGAATAATCAATAGTTTTTAGCTTAGCAGACCCGATGCCCTCGGTAAAACGAGGGCATTTTGTTTGGGGTGGGGATCCGGCTGAATTCTTTTTTGATGAGAGGAAGAATTGAAATGAGAGGAAAAATGAGAGTGTTGTTTTGCATGAGCTGCATTTTGGTGCTCCTTTGTGCATGTTCGAAAAAAGAACCGGGAAAGGTTGCAGAAACTACAGAACCTTTACCTGAAGAACCGGAATATATTCTTCTTGAACCGACAGACAACACGATAACATTTAATGACGGAGACCTTTATACTGCACATTGTATGAAAGAAAAAGATTTTGAAAATGATGAATCAGAATGTAAACTTTCAATAGCAGAGTTTAAAGGTGAGAAACAGCTGAAAATAGAAGTTCTTGACAAAGGAGATGACGGATTTTATAAAAATCCTAAGATCGTATTTGATGTTGATGAACTTGTAGGCTCTGAAAATTTAAGCAGGATCAGAAGTTTTTCAGCAGATATCACACAGGTTGCTGTCGGGGAATTTATAGGAGATGATGGTGAGCCGATGATGGTGGCCGGAAATCTTCAGGGATCATTCGGATCTATACTTGGTCCTGAATGTGATGAATGGTATGAACCAACAGGCTCTGCCAACAATTTCGCTGCGGCTGACTGGAATTTCGGATGGACACATCTGAGTGTTGATGGTAAGTTTCTTATTAAGAGGTACGTTG
Organism: Oscillospiraceae bacterium; assembly: GCA_045643005.1. Classification (GTDB taxonomy): domain Bacteria; phylum Bacillota; class Clostridia; order Oscillospirales; family Ruminococcaceae; genus HUN007. The sequence goes on from JAZUJY010000252.1 coordinate 15,368, forward strand.
ACGGAACAACAGACTCCACACTTGTATTTATGAGATGGGGAATTCCTAATCAGGCGGATATCTATATTGATAATCTGACGTTTTATGATGAGGACTCAAATCCGATACCGATCGTTTACAAACCGGGTCAGTCTGAAGAGCAGATCCTAACCGGAGAAACAACTGAAAACTGATTAAAAACGGGCAGAGCGTCTGATCATGATATGTCATATCAGCGTTTCTGCTATTTTTATTTTTATTATCAAGGGGGTAAAGTTATGAAAAAAAAGCTTTTGAGCCTTCTGCTTGTATTTGTAATGATAACAGGCATTGTGCCTGTTACTGTGTTTGCTGATGACACAGGTCCTGACACTTCTCAGGCGGAATGTTACGGTGAATTTACTGACGGTGAACAGGTCATAAGTGATATGATAGAAAAGAACGGCATGTATGTTCATCCTCGTATCATAATGTCAAATGATAAATTTGCAAAACTCAAAAAAAGCATCGGAGATGATTCTGTTACAGGAATACTTCTGGAAAAGCTTCGAAGCGAAGCAAACAGGATCCTTTCTGAGTCACCGGTGCAATATGAGATACCTGACGGTATACGTCTTCTTGAAGCATCTAAAAGAATACAGCGCCGTGTTGCTGCACTTGCTTTGTCATACAATATTTTCGGAGACGAAAAATATGCTAAACGCTGTTACGAAGAGCTTGAGGCAGCATGTAACTTCAAGGACTGGAATCCTAGTCATTTCCTTGATACTGCTGAAATGAGCACAGCTTTTGCGTATGGTTATGACTGGCTTTATAACTGGATGAATGATAGCCAAAGGTCATTTCTCAGAAAAAATATGATCGAAAAAGGACTCGATCAGGTCATGGAGGATTTCGAAGATAAGCAGAGAACACGTACCTATCGATGGTATCAGGATTATCCCGGAGATAACTGGAAACTTGTCTGTACAGGAAGCATGACTCTTGCATCACTGGCGATCGGAGATGAAGAGGATGCAAGAAGTATAGCTTCAGAAGTGATCACTTATGCTTACAAAGAGGCATATTCTTTTGTTCGCCGTGCTTATAGTGATATAGACGGAACATATACTGAAGGACTTGGTTACTGGGATTACGCAACATATTATCTCGGACTTAATTCCTCCTCACTGATAAGTGCAGCGGGGACTGACTATGGTCTTGCTGATTTTGAAGGACTTCGTAAATCTGTCGATTTTATACGCTATATGAGTTCCAACACGCCAAAATCATTCAGCTTTGGCGATGACGGTGACAGTCGTGATACAGGCTGGGCAGTTCTTCAGTGGCTGGGCGAGTATCTTGACTCACCCGATATATCAGCCATTCGTCTGAAGAAAATAGAAAACGACAGTTTTAACTATCTTGATGTTCTGTGGATCGATGAAGACAAGAAATCATATCAGGATGAAGAGAGTCCGACTGACTGGGGGGCTGTCGGAACATCAAACGCCAGCTTCAGAAATACATGGGATGAAAGCGGAATTGTAGCTGCCCTTCATGTCGGTACAAATAATTATAAATACCATGGACACTACGATCTTGGAACATTTTATCTTGAATCAAACGGTGCAAGATTTTTTACTGATCTTGGAAATGAAAACTATGAACTTTCAAATCGCCAGTATTCATACAGAATAAGAGCTGAGGGACACAATACACTGGCAATTAATCCATCAAAAGAACTCGATCAGAAGGAAGGCGCAGAATGTCTTATCACCGGTTTTGGCAGTGGAAATGAAGCATACGCTGTCAGCGATCTTACTGATGCCTATGAGTCAAGCGATGCAAAAAGTGTTGTTCGTGGGCTGAAGATGATAAAAGACAAAGAATGCGTTATCATTCAGGATGAAATTTCTTTAAATGCTCCGGGAGATATATACTGGTTTGGTCACACAAACGGACAAATTGAAGTAGCAGGTGACGGCAGAAGTGCTGTTATAACCGTGGATTCTGAAAAATTATGGGTAGGTCTTATCAGTGAAGAAGGCAAATTTATTGTAATGAATGCTGAAGCTCTTCCGGAATCTCCTGTTGTGTCAAATCAAACGGATAACAGCAATTACAGAAAGCTTGCCGTTCATCTGACAAATACCAAAGACACAACAATTTCCGTAGCCTGCATTCCGTTAAAACAGGGGGAGAATCTTCCTTCATGGATCCCGGATGTAAAAGCAATTTCTGAATGGACTTCTGTAACAGCAGATGGAGATGTAAATTGTGATGGAAAGTTCAATGTTATAGATCTGATGTACTTTCAGAAGTGGCTGTTATCAGTTCCGGATACTGAACTGATAAACCTGCAGGCTGCAGATCTGAATCAAGACAATAAAATTAATGTTATTGACCTTGTTCTTATGAAAAAAATGCTGTTAAAATCGACAAAATAACAAGAATTTTAATGAATAATATTAGATTTATGTACTGAAAAAGGGATGCGTGAAGGCAAAAAAATCCGGTGTTTTAAAAAAGATAATAATCACGTTATTAATTATTCCGGGATTGGCAGTATATATTATATTTTCTGTTTTACGTTCATCCGCTTTGACGTTCATGTTGAGTGGTTCAGAAATTCCTTCAAAGCTCTGCTTTTAACAAGCAGAGGCGATTCGCAGAATCGGTTCCCGCTCAGTCGGAGATTGTACTCCGACTGTTTGGTCAGATAGAACCCGCCGCCTGCAGAGGCGGGGGATATCCTCTGTGTTGTTATAAATAAAGCAGATCTTTTTTGAAAAATAAATCTTTTCTGCAAATGCCGCATTTATGCGGCATTTTTTTATGTTCACAGGCTGCTTTTTTGCAGATAAAAAACAGTCTTTGAATAAGAAAGCTGTATAATATCGGAAAAATAAGACAGATATTATTGAAAAAAAATGATACATATGTTATAATACAGTCATAAAAAAATATCTGACTTTTCAGATAAATCTATTAAAAAGGGGAAATATAAATGGGACTTTTAAAAGCTGCAGCAAGTGCTATCGGAGGAAATCTGGCTGATCAGTGGCTTGAAGTTTTGGAAGCAGACAATATGACAGAAGAAACAGTAATTACTCCCGGTGTTCTTGTAAATAAAGGAAAAGGATCAAATACAAAAAGATATGACAATGTTATATCAAACGGATCAAAGATCCATGTTTATCCTAATCAGATGATGGTTATTATGGAAAACGGAAAAGTTGTTGATTACTGTGCTGAGGAAGGAATGTATACAGTTGATACATCAATTGCGCCTTCTCTGTTCAGCGGAAAGCTTAAAGACTCACTCAAGGATACATGGGAACGGTTTAAATTCGGCGGAGTACCGTCAAATTCCCAGAAGCTTTATTTTATAAATCTTGGTGAAATAACAGGTTTCAAATTTGGAACAGCAAATGCCATTAATTATTTTGACACATTTTACAATGCAGAATTATCAATGAGATGTCATGGTCAGTATTCCATCAGACTGACGGATCCTCTCAAATTCTTTACAAGTATTGCAAGTACAAATATTGCTAAATACACAGCTGAATCCATGAACAGCATTTTCCTTCAGGAATTTGTTTCCGGATTAAGTATGGCAATAAATCAGATGTCTGAGAAAGGCGAAAGAATTTCATTCCTTAAGTCCAAACAGGAAGTTCTCGGAGACTATATGAGAACCAGTCTTGCTCAGAAATGGAATAACGAGCGTGGTTTTGAAATCGCAAGAGTTACGATGGACATATCATATGATAAAGACAGTCAGGATCTTATCAATTTAAGAAATCGTGGTGCGATGATGTCAGATCCTTCGATCAGAGAAAGTTATGTACAGAGCGTCATAGCTGAAGGCATAAATGCTGCAGGTCACAATACAAGCGGTGCCGGAAATGCATTTACAGGTGTTAATCTCGGTATGAACGCAGCAGGAGGATTTATGAACAGTGCCAGCCAGACAAATGCTATGCAGATGCAGATGCAAATGCAGCAGCAAATGCAGCAGCAAATGATGCAGCAGCAGGCACAGGCAGCTCAGAATGCTCAATCACAAGGAGCAGGATCATGGACATGTGCGTGCGGAAAAGTCAATACAGGTAAGTTCTGTGCAGAATGTGGAGCTAAAAAACCTGAAGAACAGGGATCATGGACATGCGCCTGCGGAAAAGTCAATACAGGTAAATTCTGCGATGAATGCGGTGCGAAGAGACCGGAGAACACCAAATGGACATGTTCATGCGGACAGGTAAACGAAGGCAAATTCTGTTCAGGCTGCGGAAATAAAAAACCTGAATAACAGATTGGGGAGAGTAGATTGGATACTTTACAGTATAAATGTCCTAACTGCGGTGCTGAACTGCAGTATAAGGCTGACAGACAAAAATTCGGATGCGATTATTGTCTGAGTGAGTTTACCGAAGAAGAGATCAAAACTATTTGCAGTGAACAGGAAAATACCGATCTGAGTCAAAATGTTGATGAAGCGGCAGAGGCTGAATTTACAGGTGGAAATCTTTATGTCTGCAATACATGCGGTGCGGAGATAATGTCTGATCAGAATACAGCTGCAACATTCTGTGTTTATTGTCACAGCCCTGTTATTCTGAAAGGAAGACTTTCCGGTGAATATAAACCGAACTGTGTTCTTCCGTTTGAAATAGACAAAAATAAAGCTTTGGATATTTTCAAACAAAAAATGGGCAAAAAGAAATTTATTCCGTCAGATTTTATGGCTGCACAGACTCTTGAAAAAATGACCGGACTGTATGTTCCTTTCTGGCTTGCAGGCTGCAATGTGGATGCAAATATGTCTGCCATAGGAAAAAATATCAGAACATGGACCAGTGGAAATTACAAATATTGTGAGACTAAGGAATATGCAGTTGAAAGAAAGGCAAGGATAACTTTTGACGGTGTTCCGGCTGATGGTGCAAGTAAAATTGAAGATTCACTTATGGATGCAATAGAGCCTTTTGATTACAGCAAGATGAAGCCGTTTTCAATGGCGTATCTTTCCGGCTTTCTTGCCGATCGTTATGATGTTGATAAAGGAGCTGTTTTTCCGAGGATCAGGGAGAAGGTCGATAAAGCATCAAGAGATGTTTTATCAGCGACAATTGAAGGATATTCGTCTGTTGATGTTAGCGGATTCAGATGCAATATCATGAGTACAAAATGGAGTTATTCTCTACTTCCTTTGTGGTTTATGACATATAAGTATAATGGAAAAACCTATGAGTATGCAATAAACGGGCAGAACGGAAATATGGCAGGAATACCGCCTTTATCAAAGAAAAAATTATTATTGTTTGGTATTGCTGTTACACTGATCGGTACAATTCTTGCCGGGTTAGGAGGATATCTGCTCTCATGAAAAATATAAAAAAAGCAGGAGCCATAATCACTGTTGTTTTGCTGATGATATTCGGAAATTTCTTTTTTGTAAATGTCAGAGCAGCAGAGCGTATATGCAGATTATATGATTTTGACAACAGTATTTCTGACTCAAAAGAAAGCGTTTTAAATGATAAGATCATTGAAGTTTCGCAAAAAGAAAGCATCAATATTGCAGTTGTATTTACAAACGATGCAGAGGGAAAATCATCCATGGAATATGCAGATGATTTTTATGATGATCTTTTCGGAGTAAACACAGACGGCATTTTGATGCTTGTGGATCATGACAATTCAAATGTCTGGATAAGTACCAGCGGATCTGTGATCGGCAGTTATGATGAAAGAACAACAGATCTTCTGTCAACCTCTCTTAAAAAAGGAAAAAACGAAGAAGCAGTTGAAAAATTTCTGGAATATATTTCTCCCGGAAAATTGTCAAAGGCCTTAAAAGTATCTTCCATGAAGAAAGCAGCAGGCTGGGGATTCCTGATTTCACTTGTTGTTTCACTTATAACATGTGGTATTATAAAGGGTTCTTATTCTGTAAATCAGCAGGTTACAGCAAGAAACTATGTTTCCGGAAACGGTGTCCGTTTATTCGTGAAACAAGATCAGTTTCTTCGCACTTCTACTACAAAATCAGTAAGAGAATCTGATTCCGGAAGAGGCGGCGGAGGCGGTGGTTCGATTCATATCAGCAGTTCCGGAGGAACTCATGGAGGTTCCGGAAGCCGCATCTGATAAAATTACTTAAAAAAGAAAACAGCACATAAAAGATACGAAAAAATTCGCAGCTTTTATGTGCTTTCTTTTTAAAATAATTCTTTATATTTCGTTTTATTTTTTTAATCCTGAGGCAAGTTCGCTGCATACGCTGATCACATAATCTATATCTTCATCAGTAATATCAATATCAGGTGAAAATCTGACTGCACCTTTTATTCGTTTCTGATCAAGTCCCATTGCAGAAAGAACATGAGATGGTTTACTGTCAGCCGATGTACATGCAGAACCTCCTGAAACACAGATATTTTTTAAGCTAAGCATGAGAACCATACTTTCACTGTCTACATCTTCAAAAGAAATGTTCAGGATATTTGGAAGTCTGTTTTCAGATATGCTGTTTAACTTCGTTCCGGGTATTGAAATAAGTCCTTCTGTAAGTTTTTCTGTAATATTTTTAATCAGTACATTATTTTTTTCGATGTTTTCACTTGTTTCTTTTATTGCTGCTGCAAATGCGGCAATTGCAGGAATATTTTCAGTTCCTGCACGCATGGAGCGTTCCTGCATTCCACCTGAAAAAAGCGGAGATACGGGAGTACCGTTTTTTATATACAGAAACCCCGTTCCTTTGGGTGCATGGATCTTATGACCTGATACCGACATAAGATCTATGGGAAGTTTAGACAGATCAATTTCAGTATGTCCGGCTGCCTGAACTGCATCTGTATGAAAAAGAACGCCTTTTTCTCTGCATATTTCTCCTATCTGTTTTACAGGCTGTAAAGCACCTGTTTCGTTATTGGCGAACATTACAGATACAAGAGCTGTTTTTGATGTAATGGATCTTTCTATATATTCCGGATCTATGCAGCCTGTTTTATCAGAGGGCGCATATGTTATTTCAAAGCCTTCTTTTTCAAGTCTGAGACACTGATTTAAAACTGCAGGGTGTTCTGCGTTAAAAGTGATTATGTGATTTTTTCCCTGCTTTGCAAGCATTTTTGCAACTCCGCATAAAGCCAGATTATCAGATTCTGTACCTCCTGATGTAAAATATATTTCATATGGATCACATCTGAATATTTCTGCTGCTTGTTCACGTGCAGTTTCAAGTGTTTTTTTTGCCATGCTGCCGATTCGATGTATGCTGGAAGGATTTCCGTAATTGTTTTTCAGACATTCGTTCATTACATCAAGCGCATTTTGAGATATTTTTGTTGAAGCAGCATTGTCGAGATATATTGTTTTCTTATACATGTTCATTTCCTGCTGTATTTATCACGTTCCATGACGGCAAGCCTGTCGCATCGTTCATTTTCAGGATGACCGTTGTGTCCTCTTACCCATATAAATGTAACATCGTGGATCCTTAAAAGTTTCAGAAGCTCCTGCCAAAGATCAGCGTTCGGAACCTCTTCTGTTTTTTTTCCGCTTTTTCTGATCCAGTTGTTTTTTTCCCAGCCGTAGATCCATCCCTTGTTGATGCTGTTTGAAACGTACTGACTGTCTGTTGTGAGCTTAACTGTACATGGCTCCTTCAGTGCTTTAAGTGCAGCTATTACGCCGGAGATTTCCATCCTGTTATTGGTTGTATGTGCATCTCCTCCTGAAATTTCTTTTTCATGTCCGTTATACCTCAGTACAGCACCAAAGCCTCCGGGACCGGGATTGCCGCTGCATGCACCGTCTGTAAATATTTCTACTGTTTTTTTATTTTCCATATCTTCCTCCGAAGCAGTATTCTATCATGTTTGTTATCAACTATTTAATTATATAATAAACTCAGGATAAACACAAGCTATATTCAACAAATACATCTCAGAATGTTGAAATTCAAAAACAAATATGCTATAATATATTTAAAATAAGCGTAATTGACATTGTCTTTATTAAAGTAAACGATTTCATTCACTGAAAGGATGCATTATTATGAAAATAAAAAAACTGATCAGTGCGGTTTTGGCAACTTCTATGCTGATAAATATTAACTGCGGCAGTTTTACAGATACTGTGCAAAGAGCAAAAGCAGACAGCAACGAACAAAAATATGAGTTTGAAGATGGAAAAACCGAAGGCGGCAAAATTTTTTCAGATGGAATATCAGGAGTTAAAAAAGAAGATTTTCCTGAAGAGACTGATCTTTCAAATTATTCCGGAAAAGGATTTTCGTACCTTGATCAGAAAGGTACAACAGTAAGTGTCGAGGTTGAGGTCGAAAAAGCGGGACTTTATGAACTTACTGTGTGCTGTTGTGAACCGAGTGATCCGAACAAAAAGGTTCAGTATCTGAACGTAAACGGAGTAAATCAGGGAGAACTTACGTGTCCGCACAGTTTTTCCTTTAAAGAAACCTCTGCAGGTGTTATAAATCTGAAAAAAGGAAAAAATACAATAGAATTAAAGGCTTACTGGGGATATACTTTTTTTGATTATATAATTATCAAACCTGCAGATGATAAACTGAATGATCTTGCCCCGACAAGACAGCTTTCAAATCCGAATGCTTCTGATTCAACGAAGAGACTGTATAATTATCTATGTGATATTTACGGAGATCATATAATAGCAGGGCAGCAGGAATACTGCGGTGACCATAATTACAATCTCTGGAGTGATCCGGATACATTTATCAAGGATAATGAAGCAGAATTTACTTATATCTATGAACAGACAGGAAAATATCCGGCTATCAGAGGAATAGACCTTCTTGCATACAATACTACATTTGAATGGAGAGATCATGCTCCGGAAAGAGCGATAGAATGGGTAAATAAATACAAAGGCATCGTAACCATGACCTGGCACTGGAACGTACCTCTGGAAAAAGGCAGCAGCGATACGGCGTTTTATGTTGAATCAACAGGGAATACACCATTTACTACTTTCAGCGTGACAAATGCTGTAACAGAAGGCACATGGGAAAACGAAAAGATCCTTGCGGATATTGATCTTATAGCTGCTGAACTTACTAAATTAAAAGAAGCTGATGTTCCGGTTCTCTGGCGCCCGCTGCATGAAGCCGAAGGCGGTTGGTTTTGGTGGGGAGCTGAAGGTGCAGAGCCGTGTAAGAAACTGTACAGACTGCTTTACAAGAAGCTGACAGAGGAATATAAACTTGACAATCTTATCTGGGAGTGGACAGGAAGTACATCTCCTGCAGCGTCAGAATGGTATCCCGGTGATGATGTTGTTGATATAATAGGCTATGACAAATATAATGCGGCAGACGGTTTGCCGAATCTTAGTTCAATTGCATCAACATTTTACAGTCTTGTTCAGAGCACAGACTGTCAGAAAATGGTGGCAATGACGGAAAATGATTCTATTCCTTCTCTTGAAAACCTTGTAAATGACAAGGCAGCATGGTTGTATTTCTGTCCATGGTATATGAATTATCTGACCAGTGAGCAGAATAATCCTGTGGATAATCTTATAGAAATATACAACAGTGATTATTGTATAACACTTGATGAACTTCCTGATCTGAAATCTTATCCGATAACAGGCTCTTCTGATATAAAAGAAACTGCCGGAACTGAGAAAGAAACAGAAAAAACTGATGATACAAAAATAATATACGGAGATCTTAACGGAGACCACGAAGCTGACCTGACTGATCTTTCAATACTTAGTATTTATCTTATGGACAAATACTCTGTTGACGAAAGCTTTAAGAAAGCAGCTGATGTTACAGCTGACGGAGAAGTTGATATCCGAGATCTTGCACATTTTAAACGTTATGTCTGCAAAGAAAATGTTGTTTTAGGACCAAGATAAAATAATAAACGACCCGGAGATTTCTTCGGGTCGTTTATTAGTGCGCTCGGCGGCGCACGTTTTTAAAGGGTGAAAGTTTTATAACTTAAATAATTACTTGATAACTCTTACCTTGATGATATTTGCAACTTCACTAATGCTTGAAACGATTGAATCATCAATTTCCTTGCCTGTTGCATCGATCATTGTGTAAGCATAATCTTTTTTGCTCTTGTTGAGCATGTTTTCAATATTTACACCTGCATCGCCAAGAACCTTTGTGATCTTTGAAATTACATCAGGAACGTTTTTATGCATGATGCAGATCTTTGTGCCGGAAGCAGCCATTTCAGCATCAGGATAGTTTACAGAGTTCTTGATGTTTCCGTTTTCGATGAAGTCAACGAGTTCATTTGCAGCCATAACTGCACAGTTGTCTTCACTTTCAGGAGTTGAAGCACCGAGATGCGGAAGAGCAACAACACCGTCAACACCGATAACATCATCATTCGGGAAGTCTGTAACATATGAAGCAACCTTACCAGAAGCAAGTGCATCAAGAAGAGCAGCAGTGTCAACGAGTTCGCCTCTTGCGAAGTTGAGGATTCTTACGCCGTCTTTCATTGAAGCGATTGCATCTTCATTGATGAAGCCCTTTGTTTCAGCGTTGCATGGAACGTGAATTGTAAGGTAGTCGCAGCATTCAAAAACGTCTTTCTGTGTAGGAACAACAGTAACTTTTCTTGAAAGCTTAAGAGCAGCATTTACTGAAAGGAACGGGTCAGTACCAACTACTTTCATTCCGAGAGCAACAGCTGCGTTGGCAACTAAGATACCGATTGCACCAAGACCGATGATACCAAGTGTTTTGCCTTTTATTTCAGGACCAGCAAACTGTGATTTGCCTTTTTCAACGAGTTTGCCAACTTCGTCGCCTTTTCCTTTGAGTGAAGGAACCCATGCAAGTGCACTGGAAACCTTTCTTGAAGCGAGAAGAAGTCCGCAGATAACGAGTTCTTTAACTGCGTTTGCGTTTGCACCAGGTGTGTTGAATACGCAAATACCCTGTTCAGCACATTTGTCAACAGGAATATTGTTTACACCGGCACCTGCTCTTGCAATTGCAAGAAGGTTTGAACCGAATTCCATGTCATGCATTGCTGCAGAACGAACCATTATGGCATCAGGATTTTCCGGAGCGTCACTGATCGCGTAGTTTGCTTTGTCGAAAACATCAGTACCGCATGCAGCGATTTTATTTAAAGTCTGAATGTTATACATTGTTTCTGGCCTCCTGTGAAATTAAGCGTTTTCTTCTTCAAATTTTTTCATAAATGCAACAAGCTTTTCAACGCCTTCGATCGGCATAGCGTTGTAAATTGAAGCACGCATACCGCCTACTGAACGATGACCTTTGATGTTGATGAAGCCTGCTTTTTTAGCTTCTGAAACGAATTTTGCATCAAGTTCTTCGTTGCCTGTAACAAAAGGAACATTCATGAGTGAACGGTCAGCACCCTGAACAGTTGCTTTGAAGAGCTTTGAGCTGTCGAGGAAGTTGTAAATAACAGCTGCTTTCTTTTCGTTAAGTTCTTTCATGGCAGTAAGTCCGCCCTTGCTCTTGATCCATTCAAGAACGAGCTTGAGAATGTATATTCCGTATGTTGGAGGTGTATTGAACATTGAACCGTTGTCAGCGTGTGTCTTGTAGTTGAACATTGTAGGTGTGATGTCCTGTGCGTTTCCGATAAGATCTTCACGGATGATAACTACTGTAAGACCTGCAGGACCCATGTTCTTCTGTGCACCTGCATAGATAACGCCGTATTTTGAAACGTCAACAGGTTCAGAGAGAATGCATGATGAAAGGTCTGCTACGAGCGGAACATTTCCAGTGTCAGGAAGTTCAGCAAATCTTGTTCCGTAGATAGTGTTGTTCTGGCAGATGTGGAAGTAGTCTGCTTCAGGATCGAATTTTGATTTGTCGAGCTTAGGAATGTATGAGAATGTTTTATCTTCTGAAGAAGCTATAACATTACATTTACCATATCTGCTTGCTTCTTTGTAAGCCTTTGTAGCCCACTGACCTGTAAGAACGAAGTCAGCCTTGCCGGATTTATTCATGAGGTTAAGCGGAACCATAGCAAACTGAGATGAAGCACCGCCCTGAAGGAAGAGAACTTTGTAATTGTCAGGAATTGACATTACTTCTCTGAGTAAAGCTTCACATGAATCAATAATTGCCTGATATTCCTTTGAACGATGAGACATTTCCATTACTGACTGACCTGAATCGCCATAGCAAAGCATTTCATCTGCTGCCTGCTTGAGTACTTCTTCAGGGAGTGTTGCCGGACCTGCGCTAAAATTGTAAACTCTGTTCATTTTTAAATAAACCTCCATAACTTATGATTAAATAAGTGATATTATTATTAATATAATATATCCAAATATTATAGACATATATTATTATATGACTTTTAAATGAATAAGTCAATATTTTATCAAGATAATTTATCAAAAATTTAATACTAAAAGTATCGGACGTGAATACATATAATTGTTTGATCGGATGTGTGCGTGACGGACATATATGTTTTTTATATACGCTCACCGGTTTTGGCATGACGATCCGACTGTTCAGTCCAATATGTCCGTAATCGTATACTACCAAATAATATTTTGTTTTAACACTTGTAAAAATAATTTTGATAATGTATAATAAAACTATATGTGCATTTATATGCGTAAAATCTACTTTGAAAATTAGGAGGATCTGGATGGAAAAAACTTCAAAGCCTTTATCTGGGGCAAAACCGGGCTTTTGGGTAAAAACAAGAAAGTGGCTGTATGATAAAAGATATTATCTTATCGCTTTCTTTGTTCCGGTTATCATAATGTCAATTGCTTACGGACTTTTTGATGTATACCCTTTTGGAAACATTATGGGAACAGAATATGAAGGACGTAATCATCCGCATGACGGTTCAGTTCTGGTACTTGATCTGAATGGTCAGTATGTTTATTATTTTGAAGCATTGAGAGATGCTTTCTGGGGAAAAGGAAGTATTCTGTACAACTGGTCGAGAAACCTTTCAGGTGAATTTGTGGGTATTATCGGGTATTATCTGGCCAGTCCGTTTACAATGATCGTTATGCTTCTGCCAAGAACAATGCTTCTTGAAAGTCTTCTGATAATGATGCTTGCAAAGCTTGGTACCATTGGTGTTACGTTCAGCTTTTATCTTCAGAAATCACGTAAGCTGAAACCTATAAATTCAGTAATTTTTTCAACTTTGTTTGCTCTTTGTGCATATGCAGTAATTCAGCTGATGGATCCGATGTGGATAGACGGTCTGATACTGATGCCGCTTATAATGTACGGAATAGAGCTGCTCGTTGACAGTAAAAAAAGAGCAAATTATATAATTCCTCTTGCACTTATGTTTGTTGCTCAGTTCTATATAGGATTTATGATGGCCATATTCTGTGTCTTGTATTTCCTGTATTATGTTTTCCTCGGTACACCGAAGGAAAATCAGAAAACAAAAGATATTGCCATGACATGTGTAAGATTCGGTTATTGTTCACTGATTGCCGGAATGTGTGCTGCAGTTATGGTTATTCCTGTTTACAAAGCACTGAGTCTTGGTAAATTTGAATTTTCCGATCCGGATTATTCTGTTGCACTTCAGTTTGATTCTGTTGATATTATTTCAAAGCTCCTTCCTTCAAGCTATGATACAGTAAGAAACGAAGGACTTCCGGAGATTTACTGCGGAACGCTTGCTATTCTTATGCTTCCTCTTTTCTTTATGAATACAGAGATCTCCAGAAGAAAGAAAGTTGGTCATTCTCTTCTGCTTGCTGCACTGTTTTTCAGTATGTATATCAAGCCTGTTGATATGATGTGGCATGGCGGACAGGTTCCGAACTGGCTTCCATACAGATATTCATTTATGATGTCTTTTGTTATTCTTTGTATGGGCGCTGAAGCATTTGAAAAGCTCGACGGAATAAAACCCGGCTCTATAGGCGGCACGTTTGCAGGAATTCTTGCTTATCTGCTTTTAGCTGAAAAAGTATTCAAATATGAAAATATTGAGGTCCTCAGCGGATTATGGTTTACAGCAGGATGTATCCTCTGTTTCTCTATTCTTATTTCAGCATACAAGGAAAACCTGACATCATTTGTGATCCCTGCAACGATCCTTGTTCTCTGTTCAGGAGAGCTTATCATCAGTACGTTTGATACATTAAAGGATATTGATCATGATGTAACATACAGTATGCGTTCTTCCTACTATGATTATGTTGAGGCAGGACGTGCTGCTGTAGACGCAATAGAGGAAAGAGACAACGGACTTTACCGTTCTGATAAGGTTACCATGAAAGCTCCTCTGAAACGTACAGTAAACGATAATATGGCATTCGGACTTAAAGGTGTTACTCATTCAAGCTCAGTCATGAATGCGAAGATAATTGATACGCTCGGAAAACTCGGCTATTCAAGCAGAGGACATTATACAAGATATAACGGAGCAACTCCTCTGACAGATTCACTTCTCGGAATAAAATATGTTCTTGATGTAAACAGATCACGTGTATCCGATCTTTATCCTCTTGAATTTACTACAAAGACGCAGCATAAGGATTCATCAACTGAAATAGACGTTCATAAAAATCCATATGCACTTTCGATCGGATATATGGTCGATGATGATATTATGAATGTTAATATTTCAAATCCATCAAATCCTTTTGTAAATCAGAATGCTCTCATGAGTGCAATGATCGGCGAAAATAAAGAATATTTCAGAAGACTTGAATTTTCACAGGATCCTATATATACAAACGTTACCCCTGAAAATGCCGGAAACCAGACAAAGTATGTAGCTAATTCTGCAGCAAATGACTGGACCATAGATTATTTTGTTCATGCTGATTCAAATGATACTGTATATTGTTATTTCCCGGCAACATATGAAAAGCAGGTAAATCTCTGGAAAGGAAAATGGGATAATGATACAAATTCCTTCAGTTACAGTGATTTTATCAATTTCTATTACGAAACAGAGTATTACAGTATTCAGAAAATCGACAGATTTACAGCCAATACAAACTTCAGTATCCGTATGACTGTAGCAAATGAATATACTTATATGAGCGATCAGCTTTTCTACAGCTTTGATGAAGAGCTTTTCAAGAAAGACATTCAGAAGCTTCATGAAAATGAATGGAAGATCGATAAATGGTCTGATACCCATATAAAGGGTACTGTCACAGCAAAGGAAAACCAGATATTCTTTACATCGATTCCTTCAGAAGAAGGCTGGACAGTTAAGGTTGACGGCAAAAAAGTTGATTATAAGACCATTGCAGGCGGATTTATCGGAGTAAGCCTTACTCCGGGTTCACATACAGTGGAAATGTCATTCTTCCCGGCAGGAATGCCGCTTGGAATAATTCTTTCAATAATAGGAATCGGATTTATTGTTCTGTTTATCCTGTATGAAAAAGGCGGATTAATGAAATCTTCCAAAAATAAAGGTTCCAAAAAACCTGAAACTGCAGAAGCTGAATAAATAATTATTAATAACAAAAAAATGCTGCTTTTTATAAAGCAGCATTTTTAAAACAGTAAACATTTTTTGAGGTGTTAAATGGAGAGAATAGACAAGTTTATTGCAGACAGATCGGACATGTCAAGAAAAGAAGTTAAGACTGCCCTGAAAGCAGGTGCAGTAAAGTATAACGGCAATTCTGTAAAGGATCCTTCTTTAAGGATAGAACCGGAAAAGGATGAGATATCAGTATACGGAAAAATTCTTGTTTTCAGAAAAAATACCTATATTATGCTCAATAAGCCCGAAGGCTATGTTTGCTCTACACGTGAAGGTCTTTCTCCTACGGTTCTGACCCTGGTTCCCGATCAGTATAAAATTAGCGGCCTGTTTCCTGCCGGAAGGCTTGACAAGGATTCCGAAGGTTTTGTCCTGATCACTGATGACGGAGATCTTGCACACAGAATGCTCTCGCCGAAAAAACACCTTCCGAAATATTATCTTGTTAAGCTTAGCAATGACTATGATCCTGCTGCTGAAAAACTGTTTGAAAAAGGTCTGATGATCGATCATGATGAGCTCTGCCTTCCTGCAAAAGTTTGTGGGTTTGCAAAAAAAAGAAAATATGCTTTTGTTGAACTTCACGAAGGGAAATATCATCAGGTAAAAAGAATGTTTGAAGCTGTAGGCAATCATGTGGAGCAGCTTTTCAGAACTCAGATCGGAGGCCTTTTTCTTGATGAAAAACTTGAAAAGGGAAAATGCCGAGAAATAACACCGTCTGAAGTGGAAAAATTGTTTGAAATATCAAACTTTTCCGATGCAGCACATTATGCCGAAAAAAGTATTGGATGTATTCAATAAATAAATGGAGAGAAGTTTGGGTAATAATGGACTTGAAAAATGATAGCGAAATCTGTTATTATTTCTTATGTAGTCAATTCGTATTGGCATAAAAATCTGTTTAGGAGGCCTTTTTAGCATGGCAAGTTTATCATTACGACATATTTGGAAGATTTATCCAGGCAAGGATCAGTTCGTTGGTGCTAATGATGTTTGTTTGGAGATTAATGATAAGGAATTTATTGTTTTGGTTGGACCTTCCGGATGCGGAAAATCCACCACTTTAAGAATGATCGCAGGTCTTGAGGAAATCTCAAAAGGTGAATTATATATCGGAGATCGACTTGTAAACGATATTGCACCAAAAGACAGAGATATTGCAATGGTTTTCCAGAACTATGCACTTTATCCTCATATGACAGTATTTGACAATATGGCATTCGGTCTTAAACTCAGAAAAGTACCGAAGGATGAAATAAAACGTAAAGTTGAAGAAGCAGCTAAGATCCTTGATCTTACACATCTTCTCGAAAGAAAGCCAAAAGCTATGTCAGGTGGTCAGAGACAGAGAGTTGCGCTCGGAAGAGCTATTGTACGTGACCCTCAGGTATTCCTTCTTGACGAACCTCTTTCAAACCTTGATGCAAAGCTTCGTGCATCAATGAGAACAGAAATTGCAAAGCTTCATAAGAAACTCGGAACTACATTTATATACGTTACACACGATCAGACAGAAGCTATGACAATGGCTGACAGAATCGTTGTTATGAACAGAGGAAAGATCCAGCAGGTTGATACACCTCAGAATCTTTATACAAATCCTGTTAACAAGTTTGTTGCAGGCTTCCTTGGCTCACCTCAGATGAATATGTTTGATGTAATGCTCAGAAGAGACGGCGGACAGTATTATGTTGAATTTGGTTCAAATACTTCAAAAATGTCCGGCGGTCGTATGTATCAGATAGCTATCCCTGCTGAAAAAGTTACACCTCAGATGGAAAAATTTATCGACAAGGAAGTTATTCTTGGTATCCGTCCTGAAAATATTCATGATGAACCTCAGTACTTCAATCCAAATGGTGCCGGAGTTGTTGAATGTTCAGTTGAAATCACAGAACTTATGGGTGCTGAAATATTCCTTTATCTTAACTGCGAAGGTATTCAGCTTACAGCAAAGGTTGCACCTACTTCTACAGCAAGAGCAATGGATACTATAAAGGTCGTTCTTGATCCATACAAGTTCCATCTCTTTGAAAAGTTCTCAGGTACTGAAACAGGAGATCCTAACGAATATCTTACAATCATGAACTAATTTTATTGTTATAATTTCAAAACAGCATTCATCATAACAGATGAATGCTGTTTTTTGGTGCATAAGTATGCAGGAACAAATCGCAATATATGGTCAAAAGCAGAAACAATATATGTAAATATATTGAATGCAAATGTAAAAATATTACTTACATGACAGAAAAAGCTATTGGTAATAATAAATAAATTACAATTTATAAGTTTGGGTAATTAGATTCTTGAAAAAATGTCATAAAATTTGGTATTATATTAATGAAGTTAATTCGTATTGTCAATAAAAACCGGTTAGGAGGCATTTTTCATGGCAAGTTTATCATTGCGTCATATTTACAAAAGATATCCGGGCGGATTTGTAGGTGCCCGTGATGTGTGTATTGAGATCCAGGATAAGGAATTTATAATATTGGTTGGTCCTTCAGGATGCGGAAAATCAACGACATTAAGAATGATTGCAGGACTTGAGGAAATTACTGATGGTGAATTATATATCGGAGACCGCCTTGTAAATGATATAGCACCAAAGGACAGAGATATAGCAATGGTTTTCCAGAACTATGCGCTTTATCCTCATATGACAGTATTTGATAATATGGCTTTCGGACTTAAGCTCAGAAAAGTTCCGAAAGATGAAATAAAACGTAAGGTTGAAGAGGCTGCCAAGATCCTTGATCTTACACTTCTTCTTGAAAGAAAACCAAAAGCAATGTCAGGCGGACAGAGACAGAGAGTTGCACTTGGACGTGCTATAGTTCGTGATCCTCAGGTATTCCTTCTTGACGAACCTCTTTCAAACCTTGATGCAAAGCTTCGTGCACAGATGAGAACAGAAATTGCCAAGCTTCATAAAAAACTCGGAACAACATTTATTTATGTTACACATGATCAGACAGAGGCTATGACAATGGGTGACAGAATCGTTGTTATGAACGCAGGCAGTGTTCAGCAGATAGATACTCCTCAAAAACTTTATACAAACCCTATCAACAAGTTCGTTGCAGGATTCCTTGGTTCGCCTCAGATGAATATGTTTGATGTTACGCTTAGAAAAGAAGGCGGACAGTATTATGTAGAGTTTGGTTCAAAAAATGGAACGGGACATCTTTATCAGATAGCTATTCCGGCTGAGAAGGTTACACCTGAGCTTGCAAACTATGTTGATCAGGTTGTTGTTCTCGGTATCCGTCCTGAAAATATTCATGATGAACCGCAGTATTTCAATTCGAATAATGCAGGTGTTGTTGATTGTTTAGTTGAGATAACTGAATTAATGGGAGCTGAAACTTATCTTTACCTTGTTTGTGAAGGCATTCCGCTTACAGCAAGAGTATCAGCAGCTTCAACTGCAAAGGCTATGGATAATATTAAGGTTGTACTTGATCCTTATAAGTTCCATATTTTTGATAAGGAAACTGAAGTTACTATTATGAACTAAAAGCAAGACACATAAATGAAAAAAGCATTCCGGTTTAGAAGTGCGCCAGTAAAGAAGTTTTTATGATTTGAAGATAAGGTTGCGTAACCTGAGCGGTTACGCAGCCTTTCTTGTCGTATTTCATGCTGTCAGCGACAGCAGTCGTTACGGCAACGTCAAAACGATAGTGGATCTCGATCTCCTGAGTGCGATGACCGCTGCTCTTGTCGGGAGCATGAACAACGATCTTCTCAATAAGCTCATGCATGATCTCAGGGGTAAGCTCCGTGATATGCTCATATTTCTGTACTTCCTTTATAAAGGCTGACACATCAGCGGATTTCTGTTCAGCCGACTTAATGAAAGCGGTAAGGTCAGCAACGGTTGTTCTCAGTTTTTTCTGTTCGTCCTCATTCTCCCTGACAAAGGAAATCAACTTGTTCAGTTCACCGAGAATGATCTCTTTCAGAACAATCGTCCTGATAAAATGCGCTGTACACTCGTCCTTGTCATTAGCGTAAGTTCCACACTTCAGATGCTCCTGATCTGCTGCAAGCGACTTGGCACGGCACAGATACATTTTCCGTCCACAGTCAGCACAGAAACAAACGCCGGAGATTTGAAAAATGAAAGACGAAAACAAACGCACATTGTACCTGAAAGTTCATGTCAGCTCTGAAGAAATGGAAGCTATCAAGAAAAAATATCAGAATAACGGAATGAGCAGTCTCAGCGGATTTGTAAGAGCGATGATCTTTGCCGGATGTTGAGATAACCCAAATTGACAATGCTTAAATCAAATAAGGTCACTACTGTCTGCAACGGCAGGCGTGAGGTCTGGAACAGCAGCGAAGAAGCCAAGGCATATTCCCGTGAACTATGATGTCCACGGACGGAGAAGAACATGAACGGGCGGAGTTCATTTATATGCAGCTTAAGCACGTCTGATGCTCACATGAGTAAAAGAAAGCCCCTGATACGTTTCTGCATCAAGGGCATTTTTCAATGTATTTCTGCTGTTACTTTCTTATGTGAAGTTCAGTTTCATTGTCAATATATTGGAAGTCGCTGGTTGTAATGACATCCTGCGCTGAAAATTCAATTGTTTCCAGCAACGGAGAAATATATGTTTCTTTCATATTGTCACCTCATTCTTCAATCTAACTTATCGCTGTAAAGATTGTAAAGTCTTTTATTTTCCGATGTGTAATACTGGATTTCAGCCAGCGCAACGCTAAGGTTTTTCAGTCTGATATAGTTGTCATCTGTCCTCTCATTATCCTTCAGAACAAAATAGATATAATCATCTACGGAGAAATATTCGTAACCCTCTATTCCTTTTGAAAGCTTTATTGCAGGGAACGACTTTTCAAGATA
>JAZUJY010000253.1:0-48803 GCA_045643005.1 Oscillospiraceae bacterium
TATTATAATTATTTTTTTTATATTTTTTTTCATAATATTTATACCTCGACATAATGAATTATATAAATATAAATATGAACAATTCAAATTATTAATAATATCAATAAATTCGATGTATTATTCTCCACAAGATATGATTTCAGTGATATCATATCCAGGATATTAATAATACCATCGTTGTTTACATCTCCGTAAGCGATTTTCTCATCAGCTGCATATACAGCATTTTCATTTGTTACCCCACCTGATGTAAATAAAGGAAGTGCAATTGCTACAGATAACGCAAATGCGAGAGCTTTCCTAAAAATTTTTGGGGTGATTTTTGCCATTTTTGACATTGAATTACCTCTCTTTATAAAATATATTTTAAGTGCCGTTTGAAAACACTTAATTAACAAAAATAAATCTTATATTTTTTTAATTATACAGCAAGATTCAGCGTTTGTCAATAATGTGTCAAAATATCAATATTTTAATTTTCCACGCATTCAGCAAATCTGATCCTTGAAAATTCATTTCCGTTTATATAGTATGCGCTTGTATCGTCAAGATTTTTACTGTTCATCCTCAGCTGCTGTCCTGTAACATCAAACAGCTTAAAGCTTCTTATCTCACTGAATACTACTGCTTTTCTTGTTTCTTTAATATGCTTCATTATCTCAGGCGAACCGACAGAAGATACATCATCCGCATCTGCAAACACAAACAATATCTTCAGTTCACTTCCGTATTCGGAGATTTTTGAATAACGTTTCATAAGTGCAGATCCTGCAGTGAATTTTTTCAGATAGCTGCTGTTATTGATTATCACAAGATAAACAGATTCTTCACTTAATCCTTCATATCCGCTCTTCATAAGAACGTCATATCGTTCTGCTGTTTTTTCTTCAAGTGAGGCAAGTATATTTTCCATGTCATCAAGTCCTGACGAATATCCCTTAACAAAACTGTATCTGTCCCTGCAGTCTGAAAATGTTCTGTTAAAATCATCTATAATAAAAGCATTTATCCTTATTTTATCTGATTTTTCTTCAATACAGTCCAGAAAACATCTTAAAAATTTTCTCTTCTTTTCTTTTTCTCCTCCGAGAAGCGTCAGCTCTGATATTTTTGAAATATCAAATCTGACAGCATCAACCGTTTCGTAGTCAAGAGCAGGACTTATCTCATACGGATTGTTACTGCCTTCAAAGTTTTCACTGATGTATTTATTTGTGATCATGTCAGGAACAAAAGGAACCTGCTTTGCTCTCAGCTCAGGATATTTTTTGTCTGTTTCTGTTATAAAACACTTTATCACTGCTGATTTTTCTGAACCGTCTTCACATCCAAAGCTGTTAAACACCTGCATTAAGTATACTGATCTGCCGCATTTTACAAGTGCTCTGCCCGGTTTTTCCTTTATTGTATAATTACATCTTTCAAACATTGGTGCATATTCTGATCTGTCATTGCAGTAAAATGCAATTCTGTCTGCAAAACAGTTAAGATATCTCGATGATATTCCGCCCGGCTGCCTGCATGTCATCACAACTGATATTCCCATAGAAATACCGTTCTGACATATCGAAAGCCATTCCTGTTCATATTTTTCAAAATACAGTTCCTTAAAAAACGAATAGCCGTCAAGCATGACCACTATCTGCGGCATATCCGTAAATCCCGCATCTCTGTAGGATGCAAACGACGAAATATTCAAACTGCTCAGTTTTTCTTTTCTTTTTTTCATTTCCAGTGATATCATTCTGAAAAAGCTTCTGAGTTTTTCTTCTTCATCAGGAAGTATCACTCCGCCGACATGGCACAGATTTTCATATGCCTTAAGAATCCCTGATGCAAAATCAAGTATATAAATATTTACGTCCGCAGGTGAATACTCTTCCCCTGCAGCATGAATAATACATTCGAGAAGATTTGTCTTTCCGAACTGTGTCATACCGGCTGCAAAAATATTTGAAGTACTCAGATCCATTATCATATCGCCCTGATACTGATTTTCAGGATCATCATACACCCCGGTACAGACAGTAATATGTCTGCCTTCTGGTGAAACTGACCTGAAACCTATATTATCTTCAAGTGAAGGACAGCATATCGGACGAAGCCTTTCAATTTTGTTTTCAGAACATATCCTGCCGATATATTCGGTAAGCTCCTCTGACTGAGTTCTTCCCTTTTTCTGCTTTGCAGTATTTGCCGAACAGAGGATCTTTCTCTCTCCGCTTAAGGATACTGCTGAAACCGTTATGTCAGAAGCAGCCTTTTCCTCATGGATATCAGCTGATTCTCCGGTGTATGCCGACTGAAATAGTTCAAAGATCTCATTATTTCCGACCTGAAAATATGCTCTTCCGGGTTCTGTTATCTCTGAAGCGAGAGACGATTTTATTACCTCCTTGCTGTCCTCAGCATTCTGGACCTTAAGACAGATCCTGAATCTTGAATTTGACCAGATCTGATCATTTACCTGACCGTGCGGCTTTTGTGTTGCGAGGATCAGATGGATCCCGAGACTTCTTCCTATTCGTGCTGCACTGATAAGCTCCTTCATAAACTCCGGATGCTCCTCTTTAAGCTCTGCAAATTCATCCGCAACTATAACAAGATGCGGAAGCGGCTCTGAAACCTTTCCCTGTCTGTAAAGACTGATAAACTTGTCTATATGATTGACCTTTGCCTCATGAAAAAGATTCTGTCTCCTTATCAGCTCCGCTTTTATAGACTGAAGTGAACGCTCCGTCTCATCACCGTCAAGATTTGTAATAGTTCCGAGAACATGCGGAAGAGATGAAAACTGATCTGCCAGACCGCCGCCTTTAAAATCGATTATTATAAAGCCGAGCTCATACGGATGATAGTGAACAGCCGCTGATAAAATAAAAGTCTGAAGCAGTTCACTTTTTCCTGATCCTGTAGTTCCAGCGATAAGTCCATGCGGTCCGTGTGCTTTTTCATGAATATCAAGAGCCACCGTTTCACCGTCCGACCTCACACCTACCGGAACCGAAAGAGAACCTGAGGTATCACCAGTATGCCATTTTTTCATCAGATCCAGCTCATCGCATGAAAAAATATCAAGAAGAGAAAAAAGTGATATATTTTTTTTCAGATTTGAATTGAGTGTCACCTCGTCGCAGTAAACAGGTGCAAGTCTTGTACATATTTTCTCCACTGTTTTTTCGTCAGGTGCATTATATTCAAACTGCATTTTTCTGTTTTCGGAAACATCCATAAGCGTTCCGCTGTTTGATTCATCTTCAAGCGTTATCAGATAAGAGCATTTTTCCGGAAGGAACTCCTTATGTTCATCAAAGAAAATACATGTCACGCCTGTTTTGCTGCCGTTTGAAAGATATTTTGAAACAGGGTGATATCTCAGACCCATATCATCAAAAACAAACAGCAAAATATGCGGACTGTTTGCAGAACCGTTCTCTCTGTCTGCAAGTTCTCTGTAAAGCCCGTCAAGAACAAATTCCCTGCTCTTTTCATCACAGATAAGATTTCGGAATCTGACCTCTTTCTTTTCATCGCCGTTAATTATCGAATCCTGAATATGAGGAAGCATTCTGACATTATACATAAGTGAAGCGTTTTCCGGACCAGCCATGCAGTATATTTTAAGTTCACTGTAATGATGTCTGCATGCTGCGTCAGTGATCATTTCAAGGAACATCGCTTTCCTTTTTTCACAGTTTCCCACAACTCCGGTAATTTTCCCGCAGGCATGAAGCACTATCGGTGCATCTTCAATATATTTGTATTTTTCCAGAAGTTCCTCCTGCTTCTTTTTCAGATCATCACCTGCCTCAAGCTTTTCACTTTTTCTTATGCATATCTCTCTGTCAGACAAATATTTTCCTGTTCCAAGATAAATATCCAGAAAATCATCTTCACCCGGACTTTTTTCAAAAATGTGCTCATTAAAGCATTCAACATTCTGTATGTCCTTCGCAACAGAGCTGTGTATTTCATTAAGAACAGTCAGCTCCTCATCTCTTGCTTTTTTTACTGCACTTTCTTTATCCGTAAGATATTTACTGTACTTTTCTTCTCTCAGACGGCATTTTTTTCTGTATTCAAACGGCTCTGCGATAAGCCCTGCTGCAGTAGTCCTTATTCCCATACCCATCATACATGCACTTAATAATATGTATCCTGAACCGCCTTTCATTATTTTCGTTCTTAAAAAAACAGTCAGAAACAGCGCAGCGGCTGACGGAAGAAGTGCAGCGACAGGATTTCTCTTCTGACGCTGGATCTTTTCAGGAGGATCAAGAAGTTCTATTTTATCAAAGGATTTTACAGGTCTGAGTCTTGTCGTCCGGTTAAGTTTAGGGTATTTTAATACACTTTCAGTCTCTTTTATCCTCACAGCATTAAGTTTTTCGGAAAATACCTTGTCTTCCCCGAAACACCACACTTTTCCTTCTTTATAATAAAAATCAGAACCAAATGCCGAAAAGAAATCAAAATCACTGACTGTAAAGCTGTTTTTAATAATATTTCCGTTCACATACACTCCGAACTTCGTTTTATTATCTTTTACAGTAAGCTTTCCGGAAGTGTCTCCGTGCAAAGATACGGTACCTCTGTCGTTCAGAGATCCCTTTATTTTTATATCACAGTTTTCACCGTAACCTATAAGGATACTGTTTTCTTCAGGAACACTGAACAAATGTGTCATTTCTCTGTATTCGGCATCATAGTCAGGCATAAAGCCGAGCTCAAACAACCTCTCTCCGTTTTTCTCAAATCTGACCTCCACTGTCATAGTCTCCGAAAGAACAATGCTCTTTTGTTTTACAATTCCTTCCTGAAGATATATATTGCCGGTTTTACAGCTTATTATCCATTTTTTCTCCGAATACCATACTCTCAGTTCAAAATCCTCATCAAAAAGCTTTTTCGGATATCTCACGCTGTCACTTTTGTATGTTCCGACCGTAAGCTCGTCATCCGAAAGCCCTATCTCTTTTCTGGATCCGTTTTTTGTAATAATTATCTTATACTTTTCCGTAGTAATTTCCTTCTTTCTCAAAATTCTGTACTGTCATACTATAAGTATGCTTCCGTTTCTGATATTGAACTGCCGGAGATTTCTGCTGCCTTTCAGAAGAACTATCGGATTTTCCGCACTTATATGATCAGGAGGCGTGATCTTAAATGCCTGCCCCAGTCCCTTTGCAAGTTCATCAAAAGTGATATCCAGCGGGATCTCTATATCAATTTTTCTGTTTTGTGACTTAAAAAACAGTATCACTGTTGCCTTTTCATCATTCATGTTATTCTCCTTTCAGATCAGCAAAGAAAGTCTTCTGTACGGATTTTCAGCTTTCATTTTTTCAGATTCCAGAACCGGTACGTCAAATACATTTTCGACAGGAGCCGAAAATTTCGTATTCATTTTCCCTATACACAGAAACATGAACTTTTTTCTGTTGCTGCAGTCAACAAAATCAGTGAAATACTTCAGCTTTTTCCTTGATGTACTGTCATCACGTATACAAACCACATTTTTTCCTGCATCAGACATCAGCTTCAGCGTATCCGGTGAAATATCAGCAGAAACATCAGCTATGATATACTCAAAGCGTCTGCTTTCTTCCGCATATTTTATAAAGCGGCACAGCTTTTCTGTATCTGTTCCGAATGAGATATATGATTTTTCAAAGGAGGGCAAACAGAACCATCTGTTATTTATTATTTTTTCTATCAGCGAATCATAAAAACCTTCATCCTCCGAACCGAAAGCCATCGCTTCATCCTCAGAAAAAACGATGTCAGACTCTGACGGGATCTTAAAATACTGAATAGGATCAAGCGAAACAAACAATACATTTCTGCCAAGACGATGCAGAGCCTCTGCTGTCAGATACGCTGCAGTTGTCGTTCCGGTCCCGCCTGCCGGAGAACAGAAAACAGAAAGACAGTTTTTCTTTTCATCTCCTGTACGGTCATTCAGAATTCGCTCGAGAAAACTGCATATGTCATATTTGTATACATACATCGCAGGTGCACATTCAAAAGAACTGCTTTCTTCATTTCCGAGAACAAATACACTTTCCGAAGTCATTTCCTTTATTTTATCTGTAAAAAAGCTCTCAGAGACCAGAAAAATATCAGCATCCGAATTATCAGAAAGCTCTGACTCAAAAATTCTGTTGTCTGAACACATAACCGTACTGATATTGTCAAAAGAAAAAAGCAGCTGTTTTTCAAGCTTCAGCAAAAATTTTTCATCATGGTCGGCAGCAAATATTTTCATCTTCAGATCCCTCCTTTTTTTATGATCGATACTTCCAGTGAAATACGGGAAATATGCAGCATATCGCCGTCATTGAGCTTATATCCCGTATGCGGTTTTAATTTTCCGGATGAATTCACAGCTGTTCCGTTGGTGCTGTCAAGATCCGCAACATAAAATTCATTTTCCGGAGTCTTATATATTCTGCAGTGCGCACTGCTTACCACGCTGTTGGATATTATATGATCAGCGCGCGATTCCTTTCGTCCTATCACCGCACTGTCAGATATCCCGAATGAAAGCTGCTCACATCCGTTAAATCCGTTCAGAAACAAAACATACTCCGGATCTTTTTTCTGACTTTCCTGCTGTCCGGAGCAAGACTCCGCATGATAATCTCTTGCAATTTTTCTTCTTTTGCTGAATAAGCCGGGGTTTTTATCTTTAATGAGCTGTTCTTCCGGAACAACCGGACATCGTTTTTCATTTTCATTCTGAAAGACATTTTTAATATCAGAAATACTGAAAAGCTGACTGTCCGCTTTTTTCCTGACTGTTTCCGGCAGCAGCATAGCAGTTTCCCTGAAAAGATCCTTTAGCAAAAGTCTGCACAGCTCTGACTCATTTTCCTTCTTCTCTGTCTCTGAAGGAATATAAACAAATCTGACTTCTCCGGTATTTCTGCATATATATATTCTTTCCGGATCTGTCAGAACATTTCCAAAAGACATAAACACATTTTCAGACAGCCTTTCAGCATTTTCAAGGAAATTAATATAAAACATCCTGATCTTTTCTGCATCATTCTCCTTCAGATACTCTTTTGCTTTCACACAGCCGTCAGTATTGTATAAAAGTCTTCTTCTGCCGTTAAAAACCCCGGATGCATTTTTTAAAAATACTGTTCCGTCAGCACTTTTCATGGCTCTGAATCCCGCCTCATCAAAACAGAAGTCATTTTCAAATTCATATATGAGATATGTACCTTCTTCCTCTTCTTTTACAAAACTTTCCGTTATCTGCATAAGTTAAATCCTTTCTTTTTCATTTATACCAAATATCTCCATAGAAGATTATAACATCATATGGAATAAATTTCAAGTACCTTTGCTAAAAATTCTCAAAAAAAGGAATGCACAAAATCCCTTGACTTTTTTTTTATGATATGTTAAAATTAAAGTACCTCTTTGTGAGGTCTATTTTTTTGCTCTTTTAATGAAAGTAAAAAAATACTGACACTCACTTTGTGGAGGGAGGCCGACAGGATCATTTTTTAATGATTCATGTTTAAGAAGAAGTATAATTTCATTCAGGAGGTGCCGACACGTGAGAGTTAAGGTAACATTAGCTTGTACAGAATGCAAGCAGCGCAACTACAGTACAAAGAAAAATAAGAAAAATGACCCTGACAGAATTGAAATGATGAAACATTGTAAATTCTGCAGAAAACACACTCTGCACAGGGAAACAAAGTAATAACCGGAGGTCAGATTTATGGCAAAAGACGAATTGAAGACTGAAAAGGCTTCAAAAAAGGAAAAAGAAAAATCTCCGGCAAAAGAAACTGAGAAAAAATCCAAATCCAAAGAAAAGGGTTCCGAAAAAAACAAATCTCAGAAAAAACAGCCTAACAAGGTTGCTAAGTATTTTAAAGATCTCAAGAGTGAGTTTAAAAAAGTTGTATGGCCTACAAAAGAGCAGACCCTCAACAACACTGCTGTTGTTATGGCTACTCTGGTAGTTTTCGGTGTTTTCGTAACACTTTGTGATTTAGGTCTCAGCGCACTTTTAAATCTTATTCTGAATCTTATTTCAAAATAAGCAGTTCAGCCTGACATGCAAGGAGGTAATTTAATGTCAGAAGCGGCAAAATGGTATGTAATTCACACTTATTCAGGCTATGAGAATAAGGTAGCGCAGAATATTGAAAAAGTTGTGGAAAACAGAAAGCTTCACGACTTGATCCTTGAAGTTAAAGTACCTACAGAAAAGGTTACTGAAATTACTGACGGCAAAACAAGAGAAGTCGAAAGAAAAACTTTTCCGGGCTACGTTCTGCTGAAAATGGTCTGCACAGATGATTCCTGGCACATTGTAAAAAACACCAGAGGTGTTACAGGATTTGTCGGACCGGCATCTGATCCTACTCCTCTTTCTGAAAAGGAAGTTGAAGCACTCGGTGTAAATCTCGGCTCAAGCACAGTTGAGATCAATATAGCCGAAGGAGACAATGTCAGAGTTTCCGGTACAGCAATGGACGGATTTGTCGGTGTAGTTCAGAAGGTCGATGTTGAGAACGGTACTGTTGATGTTCTTGTTTCAATGTTTGGCCGTGAGACTCCGGCTACTTTAAGCCTTTCACAGGTTGTAAAGCTGGACGATATCTAATCTAAAAAATCAATAAGAAACATTTATTAAGACTGAAGGAAATCAGTCAGTGGGAGAGATAAAATCAAGTCATTATCTCGTCGTTTACCACATTATGGAGGTGCAATAAACCATGGCACAGAAAGTCGTTGGCTATATAAAATTACAGATCGCTGCAGGTAAAGCAACACCTGCTCCACCGGTTGGTCCAGCTCTTGGTCAGCATGGTGTAAACATTATGGCTTTTACAAAAGAGTTCAATGAAAGAACAAAAAATGATATCGGTCTTATCATTCCGGTAGTTATTACTGTATATGCTGACCGTACATTTACATTCATTACAAAGACTCCTCCGGCAGCAGTTCTTATCAAAAAAGCTGCAGGAATCGACAAAGCATCCGGCGTTCCGAACAAGACAAAGGTTGCTAAGCTCACAAAAGAACAGGTTCAGAAGATCGCTGAACAGAAAATGCCTGACCTCAATGCTGCAAGCCTCGAAGCTGCTATGAGCATGATCGCAGGTACAGCTCGTTCAATGGGCGTTACAGTAGAAGACTAATTAACATACGGGGTACATTCAAAATAATTCATGAATGTATTTTATCTAATGGTGGGAGGAAACTTTCCGCTAACTGAAAGCGCGTTCAAGCGTTTCAGTATTACCACTTTATAGGAGGATAAATAATGAAACACGGCAAGAAATATGTAGACAGTAAGAAAACTGTTGAAGCTGATAAATTTTATGACAGCACAGAAGCTCTGGATTTAGTTTGCAAAAATGCAAAGGCAAAATTTGATGAAACAGTAGAAGTTCACGTTCGTCTCGGTGTTGACTCAAGACATGCTGACCAGCAGGTTAGAGGCGCTGTTGTTCTTCCAAACGGAACAGGTAAAACTGTTAGAACTCTTGTATTCTGCAAAGAAGACAAGTACGAAGCTGCTAAGGCAGCAGGTGCTGACTACGTAGGTGGTCAGGATCTCGTTGACAAGATCACAAAAGAAAACTGGATGGATTTTGACGTAGTAATCGCTTCACCTGATATGATGGGTCTCGTTGGACGTCTCGGTAAAGTTTTAGGTCCTAGAGGACTTATGCCAAACCCGAAGGCAGGTACAGTTACTCCTGATGTTGCCAAGGCTGTTACAGAAGCTAAGGCTGGTAAGATCGAATACCGTCTTGACAAAACAAACATCATCCACTGCCCGATCGGTAAAGCATCATTCGGTTCAGAAAAGCTCGGTCAGAACCTTGCTACTCTTATGGAAGCTATCGTAAAAGCTAAGCCGGCTACTGCAAAGGGTACATACATCAAGTCATGCGTTGTAACATCTACAATGGGTGTTGGTGTTCCTGTATCAACTACAAAATACGGTGCATAATTAATTAGTTTAGTCACTAATTCAAAAATTAAACGGATCACTATTTTGAAGTGATCCGTTATTTTTTTGCGCATATACCTGACAGCTGTATCTTTCGTATGCCATTATACGCTCTCGGCATATATTCCTTAACAATAAACCATTATTAAATCATCATTTTGAATAAAACGACAGATATTGCGAAACTATATCATCAGTATTACATCCATTTTTTGTATAAATTGTAATCAACGTAATGTTAGTATGCCAGGGAAAGAGCTGCAATACGGCGCTGCATTCTTTTTGACGTTTCAAGAAGACGTATGCCGTCTGAATTTTCAAATGCATATTTTTCTAAGCGAAACGTTGATATTTATTTTTATTCAAAGCTCTGTGTTGTTATATCCCAAAATCCTTAAATTATCAATAATTAATTGTATATTTTCTAAAAAAGTTTATATCAAGCGACTGAAATATTGTACAATATGTTAAGTGAAAGAATGCATTGTATTTTTGAAAGCACTGATTAATTAACAAAGCAGTGCATGAATAAATGATTTAAAAAGCTTTTGTTTCACAATATTCATTATCATTTGCAGCATGATATTTTATCTTATCAGTGTTTCCTTAATTCATGACAACAATATTTCTGCTGTTCTCTTTCTGCTTTATAGAAGCGTAGATACAGGTGATGATCATGAAAACTATGGAACAAATTGCTGTGATGTATACAACCGGATATGAACCTTTAAAGCCTGATGCAGAGAGATGACGTATGATTATTCCTATATACGCCCATGATATTGCTGCTAATGAAAGCAGGCTTTTGTAATGAACTGAAATATACGATCCGAGTAAAGCTCCTGCGATCAGAAGAAGTGCTGTACAAACAGAAGCAAATGATCCTGTGCCGTTAAATCCTGCCCTTACGGCAAATACACATATATTTGCGATCGATGCTGCGAGGATCCATCCTAGATATATCTCAAAGCCTGCTTTTACAAATACTCTGCCTGCGAGACTGTATTGCGAATTGTTGATTTTTTTCATTATCATGATAAGAGAAAAAAGCATACCGACGATCATGATAACAGACAAGCCTGTCAGATTAAAATGCCAGGTCAGGATCCATGCAATGTTCAGTATACATGATATGACAAACCAGTTTCTTGTTTTTTCTCCGATTTCTTCAGCGTAATCACTTCTTTTCGACAGATTCAGCTGATAGATGATAAACGCTGCAAGCATGATGTATATTACGCCCCATATAGCGAAAGTTAAGGGTGCCGGTGTAAAAAGATTTGAATACTTTTCTGATACTTCTGCTGTTGTATTCCCACCTATAGGAATAATGTTTGCGAGAAGATTTACAGAAATCATAGCCGCAAATGCGACTGTATTTATTTTTTTTGTTTTCAGCATCACATGTTATACTCCTTTTTTTCCTCGTTTTGTATACAGTCTGAGGTGTCACCCGGGTCGCAGCAGTAATCAAAGCAGTTGTCAGAGCATTTGTGTTTTTTTCTTTTGGCGCATTTTAGTACAGTTAATATAATAAGACTTGTGGCAAGAACGCCTGCCATGCTGCTGATAAAAACAGTTTTATAAAATTTGTTCATATTAATTTCTCCTTTTAAAAACAAAAATCAAGATATGTTTTGTACTAAAAAATTGAAATTAGTTCAATGGAATCACCCCCCCTTGACGATTTTTTTGAAGGCACTTTGTCTTCTTCTGTAATCACACTATACGATTTTCGGGTTTCCTATATCAATACCATATCTTCCGATATGAAATCAAAAATGTACAAACTGCAAAAATACAGGAAAATATTAATGTAAAATATGAAGAATATACAAATTGACAGGCATAGTTTCATGTGCTATAATTGTCATAAAATAACTTTTAAAAGCGTTCATAAGATGCCTTTACAGGCTTTATGATAAATATTATTTTTGATTTTTTTCTTACTTTGGAAAAATATATATTTCTGACCGGGCATCAGAGAGAATATATTAAGGTTTGAGAAAATTGCAATATCATACGAAAGGATTGAACATCATGCCGGAAAAAGTTATTTTGGAAGAGGGAAATACGGTAAATTTTCATACAGTGATAAAGGATTTGTGCAAAGAGGCGAGAAATCGTCAGGGAATTACAAATCAGGAAATCTGCAACAGGATATCAGAAAAATTTGGTATTGAAGATTTTTCTGTAAATACAGTCAACAACTTTTTTTCCGAACGTTCAAAAGCGACAACAATATATACGACAGGATATATATGTGCAGTTCTTGATGTTTCAATTGATGATGTTTTCGGAATTGATAATCAGATCTCGTCTGATGAAAAAGCTGAATTTACAAAACAGCTTCAGGATATCACAACTGAATGCAAAATGAAAAAACAGGAAAATGAACATCTTAAAAAGCTTCTCACTGAAAAGGATGAGCGAATTGTTCAGGCGCACAATGCTCTTGATCATTATCGTGCAGAACTTGAGAAAAAGGTTCCTTCGTGGATCTTTACAGCAGTACTGATACTTTTAGTGTGCCTGATCATTTTTATTATCACATACATAATCGTTTTCGATGTCAAAAACCCTGAATACGGGATTTTTAAGTAAGCAGACATAACAGCAAAAGGATATCTCACATTAAAAAAAAGAGTTTGTGATGCGCTGTGTTCTTAAGGACAGTAGTTCAAGAGCACGGGCATTGGCGAGGCAAAGAGATACCGAGATTAGCAGAAATGCTTTTCTCGGTATCTCTTTTTGCTTTTTATATCCACACATTCGATTTATAGCCCTCTTTCGTCTACAATAAAGGCACAACAGGGAGATTGTTTGGCAATCTCCCTGTTTATGTCATTTTGTTTTGTGACAGGAGCCTGCCATTGAAAGAAACATTTCAAAAAAAACAGACCTCCCTTTCGGGAAGTCCATTTTTTTATATAAAGGATTTTATTTATAAGCATATATAACAACACAGAGGATATCCCCCGCCTCTGCAGGTGGCGGGTTCTATCTGACCAAACAGTCGGAGTACAATCTCCGACTGTTTGGTCAGCGATTCTACGAATCGCCTCTGCTTGTTAAAAGCAGAGCTTTGAAAAAATATTTTTTTCACTTTTTTTGCAGACAGAAAACTAAATTTCGCAAAAATATTACGAAATATACTATATATTCTATCACAAAAAATAATATGTGTCAATTAAGTATTATCAAAAAAAAGACCATGTATCATATAGATACATGGTCTTTGGTGCGGATAACAGGACTTGAACCTGCACCGAGTTGCCCCGACTAGCACCTGAAGCTAGCGCGTCTGCCAATTTCGCCATATCCGCATTTGCAGCTTGAGATCAAGTGACTTTATAAATTATAACATAAATAAAAATAAAAAGCAAGCTTTTTTAACAAAAAAAATCTCAAAGTTTATATTGACAAATTTTTGTGTTTTGATATAATTATAATGTGTATGTTGAAAAGACTATGCTTTTCGGTATCCAGTTGATTTTAATTTGGGATAAATAATCATGCTGTTTCAAATGCCGGGGTCGATCATAATGGTTATGGCTGACCACGGCATGTTCGTATCAGAGAGAAACGAAAATTCATTTCTCTGAAATGACATAGATCCGTTAAAAAAACGGAAAACAGCAGAAAAAAGGATCAGATATATTTATGAAAAAAAGAGAAAGATACAAAAAAACTTTCAGGTGGATGTCTGCCGTACTGAATACAGCACTGCTTGGAACTGCATTTGCTTTTGTATGGTATCTTTGTTATTCCTCTGAGATAGTGCTTCCGTTTTTCAGAAAGGGTAACTGGATGGTTATCGGCATATATGTCGTTTTAACGATCCTGTTCGGAAGAGTTTACGGCAGCTTCGATGTCGGATATCTCAGAAAGACCGATGCATTTTGTTCACAGATCATTTCGATATTTGCCGTAAACATTATCGAGTATTGTCAGATAAGTGTTATTGGAAGAAAGTTTATGCATTTTATGCCTATCGTTTTTCTTACGATGATCGACATCATAATCGTTCTTGTCTGGACGATTTTTTATGGTACGATCTACAGGCGTCTTTATCCTCCGCGAAAGCTGATAATTATTTACGGCAGCAGAAATGCAAGACATCTTGTGGTAAAGATGTGTCAGCGTTCCGACAAATATATTATCGCAGAGGCCTTGCCGGCGGATACTGATTTTGAAACGATAAAAGAGAGATCAGCGGCATATAGCGGTGTTGTTTTGTATGATGTTCATGATACTCTCAGAAATGACATAATAAAGTATTGCTATGACAATTCGATAAGAGTTTATCTTGCACCGAAGATATCAGATATAATCATCAGAGGTGCTCAGGAAATAGATCTGTTTGATTCTCCTCTTCTTCTTTGCAGAAATGATGGTATTTCAATTGAATCACGAGCTTTGAAGAGAACCTTTGATATCATTTTTTCACTTGTTCTCATACCTGTGCTTTCACCGTTTATGCTTGCAGCAGCTGCTGCAATAAAGCTGTATGACGGTGGTCCGGTGATCTATAAACAGGAGAGACTTACCAGAAACGGAAAAAGGTTCAATGTTCTCAAGTTCAGAAGTATGGTACAGGATGCCGAAAAGGATGGTGTGGCAAGACTGGCGACCGAATCGGACAGCCGAATCACTCCGGTAGGTGCATTTTTAAGAAAATGCAGACTTGACGAGCTGCCGCAGCTCTTTAATATTCTTAAGGGAGACATGTCTTTTGTCGGACCTCGTCCGGAAAGACCTGAGATAGCTGAAAAATATGAAAATGAAATGCAGGAATTCAGCTTCAGACTGACAGTTAAAGCAGGACTTACAGGCTATGCCCAGATAATGGGAAAATATGATACCACACCATATGACAAACTGAAAATGGATCTTATGTATATTGAAAAATTCAGTCTTATCAACGATCTGAAGATAATCATGATGACCATTAAAACAATGATCTTTCCGAGAAAAACAAATGAATCCGAAAATCTGTTCGGTGCAAATGATTCGGAAAATGACAATGACAAGTAACAATTTGAAACATATATTGAAAGCGGAGATCAATGATCAAAAAAACAGGGACGAAGTTCTTTTTTTCAAGTATCTCTCTGAAAGGAAATGAATAAAAATGAAAACAACGGCAGTTATTATGGCAGGCGGAAGAGGGGAAAGATTCTGGCCAAAGAGCAGAAACAGCTTCCCTAAACAGTTTCTTTCACTGACATCAGACGGGGAAACTATGATCCAGAAAACAGTAAAAAGGCTTCTTCCTCTTGTAAAGATGGATGATATTTTTATAGTAACAAATGAGAATTATGTTAATATCATTAATGAGCAGCTTCCGGATATCCCTGCAGAAAACATTCTTGCTGAGCCGGTTGCAAAGAATACAGCTCCGTGCATAGCGCTTGCAGCAGCAGTGATCGGAAAAAAGTATGATGATGCTGTAATGATGGTTCTTCCTTCAGATCATCTTATCAAAAATGAAGATCTGTATACAGATACCATGAAGCAGGCTGTAAAGCTTGCAATAAAGGGTGAAAATCTTGTAACGGTCGGAATTACTCCGACATATCCTGAAACAGGATACGGATACATTAACTTCTTCAGAAATGATGACGAAGATACACCGGGTATATATAAGGTAAAACGATTTGTTGAAAAGCCGTGCCTGGAAACTGCAAAGGAATATCTCAGCTCCGGAAAATACCTCTGGAACAGCGGAATGTTTGTATGGAAGGTATCGACGATCATGGATAACTTCAAAAAACATCTTCCGGATATGTATGAAGGCTTCCTGAAAATGAAGGAAAGTGCCGGAACTGACAGCTTCCGCGATACACTGGTAAGCTGTTTTGAAAGCTTTGAGTCAGAATCGATCGACTTCGGAATTATGGAAAAGGCAGAAAATATCTATACCTTGTCCGGAAGCTTCGGATGGGACGATGTCGGAAGCTGGCTTGCACTTGAGAAGATCAACAGAACTGATGAGTGCGGAAACTATGTGACCGGTGACGTTATCACGATCAATACGAACAAATGTATAATAAACGGAAAGGATAAGCTTATCGCTGCAGTAGGACTTGAAGATATCATCGTAGTCGATACGGATGATGCAACGCTTATCTGTTCAAAAAACCATACGCAGGAAGTAAAAAAAGTTATAGAAAATCTTAAGATCTGCAACAGAAGAGATCTTATTTAAAAAATAAAAAAATACAGGAGAATCTTTTATTATGAAAAATGCTTTGATCACAGGAATTACAGGACAGGACGGCTCATATCTTGCAGAGCTGCTTCTCGAAAAAGGATACAATGTTTACGGGATCATGAGAAGAAAGAGTGTAGTTGACTACGGAAATGTTGATCATATCAGGGACAGGATCAATTTTATCTATGCCGATATGACTGATGAGATCTCTCTCATAAATGCAATGAAGATCTCACAGGCTGATGAAGTATACAATCTTGCTGCACAGTCTTTTGTTGCAACAAGCTGGGAACAGCCTCTTGCAACTGCTGAGATAGACGCCATCGGTGTTACAAACATGCTTGAAGCTATCAGAAACGTTAAGCCTTCATGCCGTTATTACCAGGCTTCCACTTCAGAGATGTTCGGTCTCGTTCAGGAAATACCACAGCGCGAAACAACTCCGTTCTATCCAAGAAGTCCATATGGTGTTGCAAAGCTTTACGGTCACTGGATAACCAAAAACTATCGTGAGAGTTACGGCTTGTTTGCATGCTCAGGCATTCTCTTCAATCATGAAAGTGAAAGAAGAGGAAAGGAATTTGTTACAAGAAAAATTACAGATGCTGCAGCAAGGATCAAATTCGGTCTTCAGGAATATGTTGAACTTGGAAATCTTGATTCAAAGAGAGACTGGGGTCATTCAAAGGATTATGTAAAGGCTATGTGGCTCATGCTTCAGCAGGATACTCCGGATGATTATGTTATCGCAACAAATGAGACCAGAACAGTAAGAGAGTTTGTTGACACAGCATTTAAGAGTACAGGAATAGATATCGAATGGAAAGGCACAGGCGTTGATGAGGTAGGTATCAACAAGGCTGACGGTAAGACTGTAGTAAAGGTTTCAAAGAAATTCTTCAGACCTGCAGAGGTTGACATCCTTCTCGGCGATCCTTCAAAGGCAGAGGAAAAACTCGGATGGAAGAGAGAGATCTCATTTGCAGAGCTTGTTGACAGAATGACAAAAAATGACCTGGCTCTTGTTGAAAAAGAGATCAGGATAAGCAAGATTCAGTAAGGGAAAAGAAAAAGTTGAATATATCATTTGATGCTCTTCCGCTTGTCAGTGACAATATGTCAGGCATCGGATACTGCGAGGCTGGGCTTGCGGGAGAAATGATAAAAAACCACTCTGAAGACAGCTTTGTTTTCGATTATTTTTCCAGAAAAGATCACGAGGTAAAAAGAAACAGACTGAAAAAATACATGCAGAAAAACTGCGGTCTCAACGAAGCTCATTTTTCCGGATTTTTATACAGGACTGCGATGAATATCATTCCGGTCCCGTACAGCTGGTTTTTCGGAAAGAAAGCAGATGTCACACATTTTTTCAATTACATAATACCTCCTTTTGTTCATGGAAAAAAGGTCGTAACGATCCATGACATGGTCATAAAGGCATATCCTGAGACTGTCAGATTCAGAACAAAGCAGCTTCTTAACTCCGGGATGAAGAAATCAATGAGACGTGCTGATGTTATAATCACTGACTCAGAGTTTTCAAGATCGGAGATCATAAAGTATTATCCTAAGTACAAGGAAAAGATCGAGGTAGTATACTGCGGAGTAAATACCGGGAAGTTTTATCCGGTAAATGATACAGAGCTTATTGAGAAGGTAAAAAGCTCACTCGGAATAAAAAGTGACTATTATCTTTATCTCGGAACGATAGAGCCGAGAAAAAATCTTGAGCGTCTTATAGAGGCATATGGTATCCTGAGAAAAAAGGATGAAAACGTTCCGCTGCTGGTCATGGCAGGCGGAAAAGGATGGCTCAACAGCAGTATTTATGCTAAAGTCAAAGAACTCGGACTTGAAGAGTCTGTTATTTTTACAAAATATATTCCGGATGAGGATCTTTGCCCTCTGATAAACGGAGCATCTGCGTTTGTATTTCCTTCGATATATGAAGGCTTCGGCATGCCTCCGCTTGAAGCTATGGCATGCGGTGTGCCGGTCGTATCATCAGGAGAGGCATCTCTTCCCGAGGTAGTGGGAGACTGTGCTGTTATAGTGGACGCGTATTCTCCGGAGTCTATAGCAGACGGTATGTATAAGATCTGGTCTGACAAGGCACTTGCTGATGATTTAAGGCAAAGAGGCCCTGCGCGAGCAGCGGAATTTTCATGGAAAAAATCTTCCGAAAAGCTTCATGATATTTATAAGGCGGTTTTAAAATGAGGATCCTTCAGGTAAATAAATTATATTATCCTCATATAGGCGGTATAGAGCGTGTTATACAGGACATCTCAGAGGGTCTTAACGATCGTCATGACATAAATGTCCTTGTGTGTCAGCCCAAGGGAAAAACGGCAGATGAAGTGATAAACGGTGTAAAGGTCAGACGTTCCGGCAGTTTCGGAACGTTCTGTTCCTGTCCCGTATCCGTATCGTTTTTGTCACATTTCAGAAAAATGGCAAAAAAGTCGGATGTGGTTCACGTTCATCTGCCTTTTCCTTTAGGCGACCTTGCCTGCCTGTTGTCAGGATACAAAGGAAAAGTTGTAATAAGCTGGCACAGTGATGTTGTAAAGCAGAAGAAAATGATGATGCTTTACAAGCCTTTCATGAAGGCTTTTTTAAAGAGAGCAGACTGTATTTTCGTCGCAACCGAGGGTCACATCTCAGGTTCGGCTTATCTGAAACCATACAGTGAAAAATGCAGGATAGTTCCTTACGGTCTTGATATCCCTTCATATGAAAATGCTCCGGAATATTCTTTCCTGACTGAAAAGCTGAATAATAAACAGAACAAAAAAATTCTGTTTACAGGCCGGCTTGTTTATTATAAAGGGATCGACGTTCTGATAAGAGCCATGAAAGATACGTCAGACTGTGAGCTGTTCATTGCAGGAGACGGTGTTCTTCGTGAAGAGCTTGAACGAGAGGTGAACGAAAAGGGAATAACAGACAAGGTGCATTTTCTCGGTGTGCTGTCTGTAGATGATCTCAGAGCCTCCATGCGTGACTGTGATGTGTTCGTTCTTCCTTCCGTTGAAAACAGCGAGGCATTCGGCATAGTACAGATGGAGGCGATGGTTTACGGAAAACCTGTGATCAACACATCTCTTCCGACCGGAGTACCATATGTAAGCCGTGATAAAATAAGCGGAATAACGGTTGCTCCGAAAAATGAAAATGAACTGAGCGAGGCTGTGAACACACTGGTCCATGATGATGAGCTCAGGGAAAAATACGGTAAAAATGCGTATTCTCTTGTAAGGGAGAAATATGATATAAACAAGATACTTGATAATATCAACGATATTTACAAAGAACTGACAGAGGGGAAGTGACTTGCTGATATGAAAGCACTTATTATAGGCGCTGCAGGTTTTGTCGGAGGATATCTTTCAGAGCATCTTCTGAAATGTGGTTATGATGTCTGTGCAACGAAGCTTGAACAGGAAAAAGTAAGCTTTGATAAAAAAGTTTCTGTATATGATCTTGATATTCTGGATGAAAAATCTGTTTTTAAGCTTCTGGAAACACTGAAACCTGATATGATTTTTCACCTTGCCGCTCAGAGCTCCGTAAAGGTATCGTGGGAGCGTCCGGGACTTACGGCAGACATAAACGTCAGGGGGACGATAAACGTCCTTGAAGCGGCGCACAGAGCGTCTCACGAGGTGCGAATACTGCTCGTCGGATCCGGTGAAGAATATGGGTATCTGAAGCCTGAGGACATTCCTGTAAAAGAGGACACTCTTCTGAGAGCAGGTAACATATATGCCGTAACAAAGGCTTGTCAGGGAATGCTTGGCGAGGTTTATTCAAGGGCATACGGTATGGACATTATAATGGTAAGAGCCTTTAATCACATAGGACCAAAGCAGGCGCCGCAGTTTGTGATCTCTGATTTTTGCCGCCAGGTCGCACGCATTGAAAAGGGACTCAATGAGCCTGTCATTTATGTCGGAAATCTTTCGGCCCGACGTGATTTCACTGACGTCAGGGATATAGTCAGAGCCTATGAGCTGCTTATGAGAAAAGGTAAAAGAGGGGAAACATATAACGTAGGAAGCGGAACGGCAGTCAGCATAGAGTCTATGCTGAAAAAAATATTAAGCCTTTCAGATGCTGAGATCGATGTACGAACCGATCCTTCAAAGCTTCGTCCGAGTGATGTCCCGGTAATTGCGGCAGATATTTCAAAAATAACGGCTGATACCGGATGGAAACCTGAGATATCTGTGGATGAGACAATAAAAAATATTCTCGATCACTGGCGCGAAGCTGAAAAACTGTAATAACGGAAGATTATTTTTTAGTTTTCAGATGTGCCGGGTGCGGTAAAAGCCCGGCACATTTGTATATATTATGATATTTTATGGAAAAAGGAGAGAGTCGGGTATTATGAAAAGATATTCAGCATTTTTGGCAGCACTTATATTTTTGATGTCACCACAGGGGGCATTGTCAAATGTTTATGCCGATGACATGGGACAGATATTATCTGAGACCGGTGTTCCGGCAGACGGAAATGAGATACCGGACGTTGAAGAGTCAGCTGAAAGCAGGTTTGTACGGCATCTGTACACTTCGTATTTTGAAAGAGAGCCGTCCGCAGAGGAACAAACCGTTCTTACAGGAGAAAATTTCTGCGGAGCGGATGCTTTTATATCATTTTTGAAAGCATCGGGCTATATGTCTGACGAGATCTCAGGATCTGTGTTTATCAGAAGCATGTTCGGAATTTTACAGGAAGAGGATGTTACACTGATGGCCGAATTTGCAGAAAGACTTGTCAGCGGAGAAAGCAGAGAGGTACTTGCTGCAGATTTTACAGAGCTTGAACTGTTTTCATCACTGTGTTCCTCATTTGGAGTGATCCCGAGGATCCTTAAAGGCTGGCAGACTGATGAAGAAGGAAAAACGGTATATTATCTTGATGACGGCTCAAAAGCTGTTTCATCCATGCAGAACCTGGACGGATATACATACTATTTTGATGATGACGGTCATCTCGGACAGGGCTGGTATGATATAGGACAGAGGCGTTACTATATCGATCACGGATATGTTTTTCCTTATAACAGAGCTGACTGGGAAACTGAATTTAACGAAGGAAAGGTAAGATATCCTGAAAATTTTGACGGAAAAATGGATATCCCTCAGGATTATCAGTTCCTGTACAAGCAGCCGGTCGCAACATTTTTCGGTGAAGAAAAATCTGTAAACTCTTCAGGATGCGGAGCTGCCAGCTCCTCGATGGTAATAAGATATCTTACCGGAAAGGAAGGATATGATCCTCACACGCTGTTTGAATGGGCTTACAATAACGGTCAGTATATGGGATACGGACTTGCAGAAAGTACACTTTCTGATTTTCTTGGACTCGCAGGAATAGAAAGCTCATGGATAAAGCCGTCGGTGCCGCTCATCACGCAGGCTCTGAAGGAGGGATATCCTGTCATTGCTCTGGCACTTGAGGGGTATTTTACTTCAGAGGGACACTATATCGTGCTTTCGGGTATAACCGATGACGGCTATGTTTATATAAACGATCCTAACAATTCAACTATTTCACGATATACATTCAGACTTGACGAGGTATGCGCCCAGTCAAAGGTATTTATGATATGCGGAACTGATGAGTACACAGATTCCGGAAAGATCGACAAGCAGCAGCTCATGGAGAATATGAAAAAGAAGAATTCCGAAATAGTGACCATGTTCTACAGGGGTATCCTGTCGAGAGAGCCGTCAGAGGAAGAAAAAACAGAGAAAGCTGAGGAGCTCGCAAGCGGAAAATATACACTGTCTGATTTTTTGTGTGAACTGATATTCAGTGATGAGTACTACAAAAAATATACTACTGACAGAGATTATGTCACCATGATGTACAGGACTCTTCTTAACAGGGATCCTGATGAAGAGGGTCTGGAGGGCTGGCTCGATTCGATGAGAAACGGTGAGAGCAGAAGGAAAGTTCTGAATTTTTTTGTGAATTCATCGGAATTTGACAGCAGAATTTCAGACTTTGGAATCCCGAAGGGCGGTATAATCGTAAATGATGCCATTGAACAGCGTGATGCGGGAACAGAATTCATTTATCATCTTTATAAAAATATCCTTGACAGGGATCCTGACAGTTCTGAGACAGAGACATGGCTCGGAGTTATCGTAAACGGTGAGAAAAATGCTGCCGATATCATAAAATGCTTTATTGACTCTGATGAGTACAAGGCAATAAAGCGGTCAAACAAAGAATATGTCGATATGCTTCTTGACATAGTTGCTGCACGTTATCCTGTGGACAATCTCAGGATCGACTGGACAAATGAACTTGACAGCGGCTATGCAAGAGGTGCAATACTCCGAAAATTTGTTGAGTCAAACGAAATGACCATGATATGCCGTTCCATCCATATGGAAAAAGGTTTCATAAATGTCGGAGGATGGTTTGACGACAGTTTCGGATACAAACACTATGTTTCCCCTGATACCGGACTGGATGTATATGGTTATGCCATTGTTGAAGGAAACCACTGCTATTTTGACAGCGACGGGATCCTGAGAACGAACTGGGGAGATCTGAAAACCTGTGTTGACACATCCTCATCAAAATATTCATATGACACCATGCTTGATAATATTACTGACCTTGCTCAGCAGTATCCCACTCTTGTAACTGTAAGATCAATAGGAAAGACAATAGATGGAAGACAGCTGTATGACGTGATACTTGGAAGCAGGGACGCTCAGAAGCAGCTTGTCATTCAGGGCGGATGCCATGCAAGAGAGTATATGACATCAATGCTTGTGATGAATCAGGCTGAGGATATCCTGAGAAATTACTGGACCGGAAGCTATAACGGAAAGTCATATCAGAAGATGCTTGAGGAATATCAGATACATTTCATTCCAATGACAAATCCTGACGGTATTACATTGTCCCAGGAAGGTCTTTTAGGTTTAAACAACTTTGGTACAAAGCTCAGGATCATGAGAATGTACACAAAGGACCGTCAGTCAGGAAGAACCAACCTGGATCTTGACACATATCTGGAAAAATGGAAGGCAA
The DNA here is from genome assembly GCA_045643005.1 of Oscillospiraceae bacterium. GTDB lineage: Bacteria > Bacillota > Clostridia > Oscillospirales > Ruminococcaceae > HUN007. The sequence continues at coordinate 23,281 of JAZUJY010000253.1, forward strand.
ACGCAAACGGCGTTGACTTAAACAGAAACTTTGATTCTGACTGGGAAACCAACCTTGAAAATCCGGAGCCGTGTTCAGAAAAATACAGAGGTCCTTCTCCTACATCAGAGTATGAGACACAGGCACTTACAAGTCTTATAGATTCTCTTCCGAACGTTCAGGCTGTCATCAGCTATCACTCAGAGGGCTCTCTTGTCTACTGGGCATACGGTCAGACCGGCGATTTCAGATCTGCCTGTCGTGCCATGGCACAAGGCATAACAAACCTCACCGGCTACTATCTCCTCAACGGGGACGATTTTGGTCCCGGCTGCAGCAACTGGGTAGCTTCTCAGCGTCACATCAGAGCAGCGACCATAGAGATCGGCAGCGGCTCATCCCCACTGCCTCTGAGCCAGTACCCCGGCATCTGGGCAAAAAACAAAAACGTGATTCCATACCTCCTCGCAACTCTCTAAAAGCACATATACACGGGGTTCCCCGGTAAGCTGCGCTGACAGCTTGATTTTCAGGGGACCCGGAACGACTGCATTAAGATAATTCTTAAGGGAAATCATAGCGAAGGTACAAGCCGATCACAAACCCCTGAAAATACCTGAGCCGTTCCAATAACGGAAAATGCCCCGCACAGACTAAAAAAATCGTCTATGCGGGGCATATTTTATTTTACATACCTTACAGCCGTAAATCCCTCATACTCTTTACATATCAAATGATTATTCTCCGGTATCAGATCATCCTCACCCGTATCAAAGAAAATATACAGGATATCTTCATTTCCGCCACCGTTTTTAAGTTCATCATAATATTTTTCCGAATACTCACGAAGCAGATCGGCATTCGTTCTTGCTGTATAAAACGAACTTAACGTCATATCATGACTATATGCCAAATATCCGATAATACTGTATACAGCATAGTGTATCAGATGTCCTTCATCTATCGGAAGAAACACGACCTGTGAAGCTCCGTCCGTAAAGAATTTTTCATCCTCCTCGGAAAAAATACGAATCAATTCCACACGCTTCGCATTTTCAGCTCTTTTTGCAAGCAAAGCATCACGCAGGTCAAACTGCTGGACTCCTGTGAGAAAAACAGTCAGGCAAATCATTACTCTCTTCATATTCACCTTCGACACAGCGTAAAAAATTCCTGCATAAATTATATACACCGCAACCCAGATAAATCTTCCTGATGCACGGAAAACTGAAAGTGCAGAGAAAATCAAATGAGGATACTGTATCGTGAAAAGGATTCGTCCGTTTAATGCAACGACAGGAAAAACGGCAAGATAGCACGCCGCACAAAATGTGAAAAGACATCCGATGATCCTTGGCGCGTGTTTTTTAAAATTATTTTTCAGCGTATCCCTGCTGTCAGTCTTGTATATGATCATAAAAACAGCAAAAAACAGTCCAAGTATCATTCCGAGCCCGAGATATCCGTATCCTTCAAGTTCGCCGTCGTTTATATTCAGCGGCTTTAAAAATTTGCTGTTTGCAGCGGGGTTGAAAAACGTGTTCAGGTTTGAACTGTATACTCCGAGACCTCCGTCCATATACGAGCCTTCTCCGTGAAAAGCTCCCAGACAGAACATTTCAAGAAGAGCAATTGCCACTGATGAGAAAAATGCGATCAGCGGATAGAGAATTTTTTTGTTTTCGATAATATAGTTCAGTAAAGCGCCGGCCATTATCATATATGTCATCGGAATAAAATACATATGTACTCCGACAGAAACAAACGAACAGATGCACCACAGGATCACCGGGGTGCTTTTCTTTTTGAATTTGTTCTGATAAGCCCAGATGGTCAGTGCAAAAATAATTATGAACTGACCGCCGCCGAGAGCTTCATGTCCGAACATCCTTGTTAAAACAACAGGAGCAGTAAGAAAGCAGGTCGAGCCCACAAGGCAGAAAACGGGATCTTTTGAAAAACGCATAAGAAGAAGGACTGAAAAAGCCCCTTTCAGTCCCCAGCTGAGCAGTCCCCATATTCCGAGATACTGAAACGCGGAAGGGAGAACCGGCGAGATAAGCTTGAAAAAGACTGCAAGTATCGGTATGCTGTCAGTATATATAATCGAAAGGGAATCATTTCCGATGATGCCGTCAGCAAGTCCTATCGGAAATTTCCAGGGAGTTTTCCGGTAAAACGTCCACCCTAAATAATGCTGGGCAAGATCTCCTCTCGCATTTGCTATCCATGTATCATAAGTCGGATCGATTATCTGTACTCCGTATATTAAGCAGAAAAGGACCATTCCAAGTACAAATCCGATCGCAGAAAATAGAATATATTGTTTTTTTGAGTTTTTCATAAAACTTCTCCTGCCTGATCAAAAAATTACATACTTAATAATTATATAATAAGAATGCAGGAGATGTCAACAGAAAAATGCAGGTATTACATTTGAAAAACCGGTCTTTTTATATTTTTATCTGCAGCCTGCAAGCGTTTTTAAGTTGACAATCCCACCGATATGGGTTATAATTAATTTTGTATGGTCTAACAGCAAAAATACGGAAATGAGGGCTGGTTAGTTTGAAGAAAAGACTTAAAGAATTGTACGATTACAGACAGATGATCTTCAGTCTTGTAAAAAAAGACCTGAGAGGAAGATACAAGGGCTCTGTTCTCGGTTTTGCGTGGACATTTGTAAATCCGCTGTTTCAGCTTATTATATACACCATAGTATTTGATTTTATACTTCCTAATGATATACCGAATTATAAGCTGTTTTTATTTGTGGCACTGATACCGTGGCTGTTTTTTCAGAGCTCAGTTTCCACCGGTGCAGGTTCTATAATAGCACAGAAGGATCTTGTCAAAAAAATCTATTTCCCGCGCGAGGTAATACCGATATCATATGTTACAAGCTGTTTTGTAAACATGCTTTTGTGCTTCATTATAGTTTTTGCCGTAGCGCTTATTTCACGGGTCCATCTGAGCATTTTGGGACTTTTGTGTCTGCCGCTGGTTATGATCGTTGAATATTGTTTTGCTCTCGGCATCACTCTTCTGGTTTCTGCTGTAACGGTCTATTTCAGAGACCTTGAGCATATCATGACGATCGTGACAATGGCATGGATGTATGTTACTCCTATCGTATATAAGGAAACACTTGTGCCTGAAAAATATTTGAAATTTTACAGACTTAATCCGATGTGCTCAATAATCTCAGCATACAGGGATATATTATATTTCGGCACTGTTCCTAAGCTGGGTACACTGATAGAGGCTCTTGTCCTCGGAATAGTATTTCTTGTACTTGGAAGCCTTGTATTCAATAAGCTTATGAGACGTTTTGCGGAGGAATTGTGATGGGACAGGAAGATGCAATAATCATAACAGATGTGAGTAAAAAGTTTAAAGTGTATCTTGACAAAGGTCAGAGCTTTAAGGAAAGGCTTCTTTTCAGGAAAAGAAACAGATATGAAAACCGTGTTGTTCTTGACGGCGTGTCGTTTACAGTAAAAAAGGGCGAAGCGATCGGTCTTATCGGTCATAACGGATGCGGAAAGAGTACAATGCTCAAGCTCATGACAAGGATCCTTTACCCTGATTCCGGGAAAATAGAGCTTAACGGACGAGTGTCAAGCCTTATCGAGCTTGGAGCCGGTTTCCATCCTGATATGAGCGGCAGGGAAAATATTTATACCAATGCTTCGATATTCGGACTGACAAAAAAGGAAATAGATGCAAGGCTTGATGATATCATAAGCTTTTCCGAGCTTGAGAAATTTATAGACAATCCTGTAAGAACGTATTCATCGGGAATGTATATGAGACTTGCATTTTCAGTTGCCATAAACGTAAATGCCGATATTCTTCTTATAGATGAAATACTTGCAGTCGGCGATTCCAATTTTCAGGCGAAATGTTTTGCAAGACTTCAGGAGATCAAGGCAAAAGGAGCAACGATCGTAATAGTTTCACATGCCATGAATCAGATAGAACAGATATGTGACCGTTCGGTATGGATCCATGAAGGAAAGATACGTGCTGAAGGACCGCCGCGTGACGTTCATCCCATGTACAGAGAGTATATGGGTTCGAGGATCAGATCCGGCGCTGCTTCAAGTAATGAAGGCGGCAACCGCTGGGGAAACATGGATGCTGAGATCGCAGATGTAAGACTTTTGGACCGTGAAGGTAATGATATCAAATCATTTCAGACAGGTTCGTATATGAAGATACATGTTGATTTTAAAATGAACAAGCCTGTCGAAAAGGTAGTTTACGGAATGGCTTTCTATAATATCAACGGAACTCACTGCTACGGAACAAATACACTGATAGATGAGCTTGATGAGATGTCGCTGACAGAGGACGGAAGCTTTGAATTTGAGATAGAAAGTCTGGACCTTCTGCCCGGAGAATACATTCTGGATCTCTCTATAGAGACCAATACAGCGCTTCCTGTTGATTATTACAAGGATGCTGCCAGATTTGTGATGTATTCCCCGATCGGTGATGTTGGCTGCTCCAGAGTTAATCACACATGGAGCATTAACGGAAAGTAAATATATATTTTTTATAAATGGAAAGATGGGATAGTTTATCATGGCTGATACAACTGAAAAGATCAATATAGAGAAGATCATGAAGGACATTAGAAAAGAAATCGAAGAAAAAGGTTATGACAGTTCCATGCTCAGCTTTGATGATGTTGAACTTAACAGTGATCTTACAGATACTACTCTTGATATGGATGAAAGCCTCAGATATGTAAAAATGAATTTTGAAGTAGAGGCATACAGAAATCTTCCCGGAAATTCAGCGGTGGTTTTCATAAAAAAGATATTCAGAAAATTCATGAAATTTTATGTTGAACCGATCGTAAGAGATCAGAATCAGCTTAATTACAGATATTCCGTTATATTTAAAGAGCTGGAGAAAAAATATTCTTCAGTTGAAGAAAGGCTTGAAAAAGCTGAGGAAAAAATCAATGCTCTTGAAAAGGAAAATGAATCCTTAAAAAACAAGCTGAAGGAAGAGAAAAAATGAACCGAAAAAACAGAAGAGTGATCCAGATACTTCCGACGCTTTCCTTTGGCGATGCTGTCGGAAATGATACACTGGCACTGAAAAAAGTAATCAGCGAAATGGGATATTTGTCTGAGATCTATGCTGAAAGAATTGATCAGAGAATACCGGACGGAACAGCCCGTTTGCTTTCGGAAATGAAAATGCCGGATAAAGATGACGTAATAATTTACCACAAGTCCACGGGCACTTCCATAAGCTTTGAGCTGGATAAATATAAATGTCACCGTATGATGATATATCACAATATTACGCCGCCTCATTTTTTCAAGGATTACAGCAGTAAAGCCTCTGAGCTGACTTCGTTCGGGCTTGAAGGACTGAATTATATGAAGGATAAGACAGAATACTGTCTTGCGGATTCGGAGTTTAACAAGCGAGAGCTTATAGAAGCAGGATACAGATGCAGGATCGATGTCAGACCTATCCTGATCCCTTTTGATGATTATAAAAAAACTCCTGACAGCGCTGTAATAAAGAAATACAGTGATGACGGATACGTCAATATTGTTTTTGTCGGAAGGATCGCACCGAATAAAAAGCAGGAAGATATAATAAAGATATTTAATTTCTATAAAAAGAATATAAACAGTAAGTCAAGACTGATCCTTGTCGGATCATATGCAGGAATGGAAAGCTATTTTGACAGGCTTAAGCGTTATGTTGAAGCACTTGAGCTTGATGATGTCATTTTTACAGGACATACTTCTTTTGCGGAGATCCTTGCATATTACAGATGTGCCGATGTTTTTCTGTGCATGAGTGAGCATGAGGGCTTTTGTGTTCCTCTTGTTGAAGCCATGTTTTTTGATGTTCCGGTCGTAGCTTACAAAAGCTGTGCTATCCCGTATACAATGAACAACAGCGGGGTCGTGACTGATACAAAGGATCCGGCAGAGGTCGCTCTGCTTATTGACAGGATACTGAAAAATGATGAACTTAAGGAAAAGATCATCATTTCACAAAGAGAAAGATTGAAAGATTTTTCCTATGAATCCATAAAAGAACTGTTCGAATCACAGTTAAACAGCTTTATCAGTTCTGTCTGACAAAAAGCTATGAAGGTGAAAAGAATGAAGAAAATTGGTTTTGTTATTCCATGGTATGGTGAAAATATTCCCGGAGGAGCGGAGATGGAGCTCCGTGAGGTTACGGGACATCTCAAAAACGCAGGCACAGCTGTTGAAATACTGACAACATGTGCAAAGGACTTTTCAAGTGACTGGAATAAAAATTTCTACAGACCCGGAGATGATACGGTCGGAGGAATTCCTGTAAAAAGGTTTAAACTGAAAAAGCGGGATCAGCATGCTTTTGATCTCGTAAATGCAAAACTCATGAGAAATGAAACTGTTTCACCGGCTGAAGAAAAGATATTTATAGACAACATGGTCGGCAGTGACGATCTGTACGAATATATCCGAAAAAACAGTGATGACTACACCTGCTTTGTATTTATTCCGTATATGTTTGGAACAACGTATTTCGGAGCGAAGGCATGTGAGGAAAAGGCTGTTTTCATACCATGCTTTCACGATGAGGCCTATGCCCATATGAATATTTTCAGAGAGCAGTATTCAAAAGCAAGAGGTATGATATTTAACGCCATGCCTGAGATGAAGCTTGCAGAGGAACTGTGTGATCTTTCCTGCACCGAGGAGATCCTTATGGGGATCGGTATGGATACGGATATATCTTCTGATGCAGAACGTTTCAGAAAAAAGTATAAAATCGACAGTCCTTTTATTCTGTATGCAGGCCGAAAGGACAAGGGAAAAAATGTAGATACTTTGTTAAAATATTTTGCTGAATACAGAAAAAGACACGAGACTGATCTTCGTCTTGTTCTGATAGGCGGAGGAAGTATTGAGATCCCGGAAAGTGCGGCCGGATATGTTGATGATCTTGGATTTGTGGACAAGAGTGATAAATATGATGCAGCAGCAGCTGCTGAATTTTTGTGTCAGCCTTCTAAGAATGAGAGCTTTTCTCTTGTTATCATGGAGAGCTGGCTGTGCGGAAGACCTGTCCTTGTTCATGGAAAATGTCCTGTGACCAGAAATTTTGCCTCTGAGTCAAATGGCGGTCTTTACTTTGAAAATTATTTTGAATTTGAGGGCTGTGTTGATTATTTCTTGAATAATAAGGAAAAGAGCAAAATCATGGGCGAAAATGGAAAAAAATATGTGACTGATAATTTCTCATGGGATATTATCGTGAAAAAATATATCAGCTTTTTTGAAAAGCTTGAAGAAACAGAGGCTTAATAATGAAAAAAATAGCTTTTGTAAATCAGCGTTACGGTCTTGAAGTAAACGGCGGATCTGAATACTATACCAGACTGATGGCTGAAAGACTTGCAGATAAATTTGAAGTTGAGGTCCTGACTACAAAGGCACTTGACTATGTAACATGGAAAAATCACTATGAAAAAGACACAGAGGTCATTAACGGTGTTCTTGTCAGAAGATTTAAAACTGACAAACAAAGAAGCAGGGATTTTAACAAATACAATAACCGTTATCTCGCAAGGCTGAAGAGGGGCAGAGGCGATATTTCAAAGGAAAAAGAGTGGCTTGACAAGCAGGGACCTGTTTCATCAGAATTTCTCAGTTTTATAAAGAAACATAAGGATGAGTATGATGTGTTTATTTTTGTGACATATCTTTATTATCTGACAGTTGAGGGACTTCCTGAAGTTAAGGAAAAATCAGTTCTTATTCCGACTGCTCATGAGGAGCCGTTTATTCATTTTGAATATTTTAAGGAATTTTTTAAAATGCCCGCAGGCTTTATATTTCTGACAGATGAAGAAAAAGAGCTTGTTCACAGATTATTTTCAAACGAAAGCATAAGATACGATGTTATGGGAACCGGCGTTGATATTCCTCCGAAAACGGATCCGAAGGATTTTTGCAGACGACATAATACTGATAATTATATAATCTATGTGGGCAGGATCGATGAAGGAAAGAATTGTCCGCAGCTGTTTGATTATTTCAGGGAATACAAGAAGAGAAATCAGAATGATCTTAAGCTTATACTGATGGGGAAGCCTGTATGCAGTATTCCCGAGGATAAAGACATCATCAGCCTCGGCTTTGTCAGCGAAGAGGAAAAATTTGAAGGAATATCCGGTGCACAGATGCTGGTGCTTCCTTCACGCTTTGAAAGTCTGTCGATCTCGGTTCTGGAGGCCATGTCATTAAACGTTCCTGTTCTGGTGAACGGAAAATGTAATGTGCTGAAAGGTCACTGTGTAAAAAGCAACGGAGGTCTTTATTACAAAGATTATTTTGAATTTGAAGGCTGTCTGAATTTTATGATGAAGGAACGCAGAAAAATGGAGATCATGCGTGAAAACGCAGGAAAATATATACAGGAAAACTACAGGTGGGATGACATTATCGACAGATTTGAAAAATTTGTTGATGAAACATGATTTTTATGTATGACAAAATATCTGTATTTTAATTATAAATTTGAAAGGAAGATTTGAATGAGCAGTAACAGCAAATATTCTCAGATCGGCAAGCTTTGTTCGGAACTTAAGGATTACGCTTCGGTTGATCCGGTTTTGTATGAAAAATACCATGTAAAGAGGGGATTGAGAAAGTCGGACGGGACCGGTGTAATGGCAGGTATAACCAAAATATGCAACGTTCACGGCTATATTATCAATGAAAGTGAAGTTGAGCCTATTCCCGGTGAGCTTATTTACCGCGGCTACAATATCAACGACCTTGTTGAAAATGCTGACAGGGAAAAAAGATTCGGCTATGAAGAGGTGGCATATCTCCTTCTGTTCGGAAATCTTCCGACAGCTGAAGGACTTAAGGAATTCAGAGACTATCTTTCTTCATGCAGAGAGCTTCCGGATGACTTTGCAGTTGACATGATACTAAAGGCACCATCCAAAAATATCATGAACAAGATGGCTCGTTCAGTACTTGCTCTTTATTCATATGATGAATTTGCTGAGGAAAAATCACTTGAAGCTGAGATGGAAAAGGCAATAAGCCTTATAGCGAAGCTTCCTGTTATAATGACTCACGCTTATCAGGTACAGCAGAGACATTATTACAACAAGAGTATGATCATTCATCCTCTGCGTCCTGAGGAAAGTACAGCGGAGACAATTCTTTCAATGCTGAGAATAGACAGACAGTATACTCCTGAGGAAGCTCATCTTCTTGATATTCTTCTGATGCTTCATGCAGAGCACGGCGGCGGAAACAATTCCACATTTACATGCCGAGTTCTTACTTCGTCGGGAACTGACGCATATGCTGCTTATTCGGGTGCTATAGGTTCACTCAAGGGCGCAAAACACGGCGGAGCAAACATTAAGGTAATGCAGATGCTTGAAAACATAAAAGCAAATGTCAGGGACTGGGACAATGAGGGCGAGATAGCTGATTATATGAAAAAGATAATCAGAAAGGAAGCTAATGACGGAAGCGGCCTGATCTACGGAATGGGACATGCTGTATACACACTTTCAGATCCGAGAGAGGTCATCCTGAAGACAAAGGCATATGAGCTTGCAAAAGGAAAGGATATCGAGGCTGAGTTCAGACTCCTTGATCATGTTGAGAAGCTGACTCCTGAGATCTTTAAGGAAGTTAAGGGAGACTGCAAGGTTATGTGTGCAAACGTAGACATGTATTCAGGACTCGTTTACAAGATGCTCGGTATCCCTCAGGATCTTTACACCCCTCTGTTTGCAGTGGGAAGAATGGCCGGCTGGGCTGCTCATCGTATGGAGGAGCTGATGACCGGAGGAAGAATCATAAGACCTGCATACAAGGCTGTAGCAAAGAGAAGAGACTATACTGTTATAGGTGACAGATGATCTCGCGTGAAATGATAAGTTAAACAAAAAAACCTTCAGAACCGATCGATTCTGAAGGTTTAGTTTTGAATATTATTTGAGTCCGCAGCATTTTTTGTATTTTTTGCCGCTGCCGCACGGGCACGGAGCATTCGGCTGGATCTTTTCAGATCTTATTGGGACTCTTTTGTTTGCCATGTTGAGCATTTTTGCCGGAGTAGGCTTGTTTTTTGATGAAGATGATGCTCCTGCAGCTATTTTGCTGAAGGTGGCAAAGTCAGCAGGCTTCATATGTGATTTCATGAATGCAAGCTGTGCCGGTGATGCATTTGAAAATTCTTTTCTGACAAATTCAGCAGTGAACGCTTTGAGGTCAGGAGCTGAGTAAGCTTTTTCGGTAAAGTCAGAGATCAGATTCCAGAGATATGTATATGTCTTTTTAAAGGCGTTCAGATCATCAGCTGATTTGTTTCTGATCGAGTTTATAACGGTCAGCTTTGCATCAAATACAAGATATGTGAGTTCGTCTTTATTGTAGTTTTCAGAAGAATAACGAAGCTTTGCAGTTCTTAAAGCAAGTACTGTAAGAGGGGTTACGTTGTTGCTGTAGAGAATGAGTGAAAGCTCAAAATCAGCACATGCAGCAAGAAATCTGCTGTCATTTTTGATTCCCGGTTCTGATTTCTGCATCTGTGCAACGATATCTCGGAATGAATCCATTGCTGAAATATCGTTAGGAGTATCAGAGAGACTTTTGATGATATCAGCAAAAAATCCGGTTTTGTCCTTGATGCTGTGTTCTTTTACAAAGTCCTGCATAAAGTTATTTTTCAGCTCGATCGTTTTTTCACATACCTTTGAATCGATCATATCTGCATATATCATCGCGATGCACATCGCAGCAGTTTTTTCATCTGAAAGTTTGTCAAGTATATCGAAAAGTTTGTCAGCAAGGATCTGATGCTGTTCGTTGTCAAGGCAGTGTTCAGAATAATCTTCAATAAGAGACGGATCGATAATGCCGTTTTCGAAGCATTCGGCAAATTTGGCATCTGCTTTTTTATTCCATTTTCTGTCTGAATATGCGTTTGCAAGCTGATGATGAAAATCTTCATCCTCAGGTGATCTCTGAATGGCATTTTCGAGAAGCTTAATTGCTTTTCCTGCACATTTTGAGCGTCTGTATGCATCTGCCAGAAGCAGAATAATACTTCTTGATTCTTTTGAATCCTCAAGAGCTTCTTCGAGAAGAGAAGCAGCCTGCTCAGGATCGGTAATCAATATATTTTTGCTTTTATCATATAATTCGGCTGAACGCGGCGAAATATTATCAGGTAGATTGATATTGGTCATCTGAGTAATCCTTTCTTAACATTTTATATTAATAATACTATTATACCATGATTGAAGAAGAAAAACAAAGAAAAGTTTTAAAAACATAAAAAAATTTTTGAAATAAAATGTCTGATATTTTTACAGACAAAAATTTATCAGGAGAAATGCCATGAAAATATTGTATATTTCAGACCTTGACGGGACACTTCTTAATGAAAATGCAGAGATCTCTGATTTTTCAGCCGGACTTATCAGCGATTTTGTTTCAGCCGGCGGATATTTCAGCGCGGCAACTGCAAGAACCGCAGCAACAGCACTTATTATAACAAAGAATGTAAAAATAAACGTTCCGGTGATACTTATGAATGGTGTATGTATCTATGACATTTCCAAAAACGAATATGTAAAAATAGAATCCATACGAAAGGACAGCCTTTTAAAAATGCTGGATACCCTTGAGAAATTTGAATTGTCAGGATTCCTTTTTTCGATAACCGGAAGTGTTCTTGATACATACTATGAAAATATCAGCAGTCCGAATGCAGCAAAATTTGTTGAGGAGAGAACCAAAAAATTCGGAAAGGTTTTTACTCACACCGAAAGCTTCAAAAACGTTATTGACAGAAACATAATCTATTATTCCGTGACAGATACTTTTGAACTGCTGAACCCTGTGTATGAAAGCCTGAAGGATATCGACGGGCTGCATATTGATTTTTACAGAGATGTGTATGATGAAAACTACTGGTATCTTGAAATATCATCATCATCTGCTTCAAAGTACAATGCAGTAAAATATCTGAGAGAAAAGTATCATTTTGACAAAATAGTGTGTTTCGGGGACAATCTCAACGATCTTCCTATGTTCAATGCCTGTGATGAAAAATATGCAGTAGCAAATGCAAAGGATGATGTGAAAAAAGCTGCAGACGAAGTTATTCTTTCCAATCTTGAAGACGGAGTGGCAAAGAAGATCCGTGAGCTTTCCATTGCAAAATAATAAAATCATTATATCACACATAACGGCAGTGTGTCAATCAGAACGGTTTTTTTGAATGATTGAACGCTGAAAACGATATGCTTTATAACAACACAGAGGATATCCCCCGCCTCTGCAGGCGGCGGATTCTATCTGACCAAACAGTCGGAGTACAATCTCCGACTGAGCGGAAACCGATTCTGCGAATCGCCTCTGCTTGTTAAAAGCAGAGCTTTGAAATGTGTGCCGATATTATTACGCAGATAATAAAAATGCCGGAAGAAAAAGACTTCCGGCTAAACGCGCCAAAAGGGAATCGAACCCCCGGCCTTCCCCTTAGGAGGGGGACGCTCTATCCTACTGAGCTATTGACGCATATGAATATCACAAGCTTTATTATAGCATAAAAAAAAGGAAAAAACAATAGCAAAAATGAAAAATATTTTACCATGTGACTGCATGATATTCAGATACTGTATCATTGCAGTAATGTGTTGAATAAAAATGATTTTAAAAATAATATTGTTTTTGAAACGGAAAATGTGATATAATAAAATCTGACTGAATTTATTTGAAAAGGACGGATAGGATTGTCGGATCATTCATTTGAAAAATTGTCAGAAAATATATATGTTTGTGCAAGCGAGGATCACCGTTTCGGTACAGATGCTTTTCTGCTTGCAGATTTTACGAACTATAAAAGAAATGATCTGGTCTGTGAGCTTGGAACGGGCTGCGGGATCATTTCACTGATCATGTCCAGAGAGGAACCACCTGAAAAAATATATGCAGTAGACATTCAGGAAAATGCGATCGAGCAGTTAAAGCTCGGAATGGAAAAATCAGTTCTTTCAAATGAGATAATACCTGTATGTGCTGATCTGAAGGAGCTGTGGGATGATGCACCTCTTGGAAAATGTTCACTGGTCGTCTGCAATCCGCCATATAAGGCAGCAAGTGCCGGCGTAGAAAGTGCACTGACGTCGCAGAGAATAGCCAGACATGAGATACTTTGCAATATCGATGACGTTTGTAAGGCAGCCTCAAAGCTTCTGAAATTTGGCGGCAGGCTGTGTATGTGCAACAGACCTGAGCGCCTTGCGGATGTTATTTCTGCAATGAAAAAATATGATATAGAACCGAAAACACTGAGATTTGTAAACAATACTCCCGAGCAGGCTCCATGGCTTTTCCTGATTGAAGGAATGAAGAACGCAAAACCATTTATGAAGGTTCTCAAACCGCTGTATATGCAGGGAGAAAATGGTTATTCGGATGAAGTAAAGAAAATATACAAACTTATTTGAAAGGAGAAATAACATGGCAGGAATGCTGTATGTTGTTGGTACCCCGATCGGAAATATTTCCGATATCACTCTGAGAGCACTCGATGTGCTTGGTGAAGTTGATTTTATCGCAGCAGAGGATACCCGCGTTACTTTAAAGCTTTTAAACAAATATGAAATAAAAAAACCTCTTGTCAGCTATCACGATCACAGTTCAAGATCCTGTGCACAGAGCATAATAGACAGGATAGTGGCAGGGGAGACGTGTGCAGTCGTTACAGATGCCGGAATGCCGTGCATATCAGATCCGGGTGAGGATCTTGTAAAAATGTGCTATGACAACAATATTCCGATAAATGTTGTACCGGGACCGAGTGCTACGGTGTCTGCACTGGCGATATCAGGACTATCCACTGCAAGATTTTCATTTGAGGGCTTTTTGTCGGTTACAAGGAAGCAGAGGATCGAACATCTGATGCAGGCAAAAAACTGTCCAAATACCATGATTTTCTATGAAGCACCTCACAAGCTTATGACTACACTTGAGGATATGCTCGAATATTTCGGAGACAGAAAAATATCTCTTTGCAGAGAGCTTACCAAGATATATGAAGAGGTCATAAGAACAACTATTTCCGGTGCGATAAAGTATTATGAAAACAAATCTCCAAAGGGAGAGTATGTTCTTGTCATTGAAGGACTGCAGCCGTCTGACAAGCCTCAGTGCACACTTGAGGATGCCGTGAACATGGCAAGAGACATGATAGCAGGCGGAGAAAAGGCTGTTACAGCGTGCAAGCTGGTCGCTTCTGAGACAGGCTATAAAAAAAGTGAAATATATCAGATAATAAATAAGGATAAAGAATAAAAAAGGGGCTGTTTCTTAACAGTCCCTTTTTGTGTAAATAGTAATAATCAATGTGTACTTATTTTTCGTTTTCATAAATAATGATATATTTTTTTGTTATTATAACTCAATAAAATCTTCCATCAGATTCTTTATAGCATCTTTATGGGTTATACAGATAACAGTTTTATTTTTTAATTCCGTGTTAAAAAGTTCAGAAAAAATTTCAATAGTTTCTACATCCAGATTCGATGTAGCTTCATCCAAAATTACAAAAGGTCTGTTTTGAATAAGTGCCCTTGCAAGAGAAATCTTCTGTTTTTGACCACCTGAAAGCATTCCTCCGTTTGCACCAACAATGAAACCGGATCCTCTTTCATTAATAAGGGAACGCAGGTTTACCTTATCTACAATTTGTTCAAATTGTTCTTCTGATATCTTTTGATCCAGACATATATTATCACGTATACTCATGTTAAAAAGGAACGTGTTTTGGGTTACGACGCTGAACATTTTTCTGTACTCATAGATATCATAATCCGAAATATCAGTTCCGTTTAATAATATCCGACCGCTGTCAGGATTCAGGATACGAAGAATTAAATTGGTAAGAGTTGTTTTACCGGTGCCGTTTTTGCCAATAATGCCAATTTTTGATTGTTCTTTTATTGTAAAGCTTAAATTTTCGAAAAGAGTTTTTTCGTTTATGTATCTAAAAGATACATTTTCAAAAACGATATCTCCTGTTGCTATGTCTTTATTTTCGCCGTACTGTTCTTCTTCATAGTTTGTAAATTCGTAGTGACGCTGAATTGACGGCAGGATATTTGATAATTTAAACAGCATATTAACACCATACGTTATCGGCTGTGTAAACATAAGAGCAGTAGATTCAAAGGCAACGACTTTACCAACAGATATATTGTTAAAAAGCATAATTATTCCTGCAACAATATAAATTAATATAGAAAGCGAATTAAGAAGAATAGTCTGTATTTCAGAAGTACAAATCTGAAGCATGCTTCTTTTTCCACTTAATTCAATAAGGGTACTGTGCCTGGAAGATATTTCAGCTTCTTTTGTTTTTTCAAGACCGAAAAGTCTGACTTCCATTATGCCGTTTACACAGTCACCAAACCATTCATTATAGCTTCGGTTTTTTTCAATAAACTCTTTTGATACCGGACGTATTTTCTTAATTATATTTCGTGTGAATAATATATTAACAGGAATAAAAATCAGAGTAACCAAACCAAGCTGCCAGTTCATAATAAACAGTGCAGCGCCACCGCCCAGCGCAGTCAAAATACCGGTAAGGAGAGTGAAAGTAGATGAATGTACCAGATCAGATATGGCTGTAATATCTTCTTTAATTGTTTGAAAAACATTTACAGGATTTTTATCCTTAAAAAAATCCATTTTAATTTTTGTAAGATGAATAAATGCATCTTTCTGCATATCATATCGTATACCGTTGTATATTTTTATACGGTTTTTTTCTTTGATTATTATATTAATGGAATTTACAATATATATCACAAATAATATAACACATAAAATAATCAGAATATCAAATTTTTTCTTTGCAATACCTTCATCATAAATTTTTTGTGTAATAAATGGTACAACAAAACCTGTTGATGCTGACAAAAAAAGGCATAAGAAAATTGCCAGTATATTCTTTTTATAAACAGACAGCATCGGAAATAACATTTTTAAATACTTCATTTTCTTAAATACCAATACCAGACATAATATATTTATTAAGCAAACATCGTATCAAGGATGTCTGCCGGATAAAATAATGATTTTTATCATGAAATACGACAACGAAGAGAATAGCCCCCGCCTCAAAAAAAGTATTGGGTTCTATCTTTTAACTGAAGTCAGAGTACAATCTCCGACTGTTTAGTCTGCGATTCTTCAAATCGTCTCGGCTTATTAAAAGCAGAATCATAAAAATCGATTATCTTTTAACATAATGTATAATTTGAATTTTATCATGAAAGAAATAAAAGGTCAATGGATAAAAAAAAAATAATATGTAAAATTAGAGTTTTTGGTTTAACTAAACAAAAAATGTGATGCGGTTGGAAAATTTATAATTATAACGGCAAAGAGGATATTGCATTATATTATGCAGAATGACGACTGAAATACAATGCTTTATTATTATCAAAAAAGAATAGAAAATGCTGTCGGTTTGAGAGTTTACGCTGTTTTTTGGTAAACAGAAACAAATTTGCAACGATATTGTTAAAATAATCGTTGTAAAAAAACGATTGACATTTTGTTCTAATATATGATATATTAGATATCACATAAAACGTTCGTTAGATAGAAAGATAAATTGTTAGTGTAGTAGATAAGGAGTTACAAAAATTGAAACCATATGTGTATCTTTATAAATCTATTAATGGGAATTATTGTTATGACGTTAATAGAGACACAATAATAGAAATTAATGAAAACATATATTCATATTTAAACACATGTGAAAATTCTCCGCTTGTTATTGAAGAGAATAGTGTGTTAAATGCTGAGGACCGTGAAGCCCTTGAAGATCTTGTCAGACAAGGGTTCCTTAGTGATCATCGTGTAGGAAATATTACACATCGCTATGCAAAAGATGCTGAATTTTATGTAAAGAACAGAATGGTTTCTCTTCTTTTACAGGTAACACAGTCCTGTAATCTTTTATGCAGTTATTGTCCGTATGCAAATAAAACGGATGGAAAATTTCAAAGAAACCATAGCTCTAAAAAAATGAATTGGGATATTGCAAAAAAGAGTATAGATTTATTTCTTGAATGCTCATCTGAAATTGATGATGTTTATATTGGATTTTATGGTGGGGAACCATTTTTGAATTTTCCACTGATAAAACAAGTTGTTGAATATGCTGATAAAGCTTTTGCAGGGAAAATAATAGGATATACGCTCACAACGAACGGTACTTTATTGACTGATGAAATTGTAGATTTTTTAACAAATCATAATTTCTATATCACATTCAGTATAGACGGACCGGCAGCTCTTCATGATAAACACAGAAAAAAAAGTGACGGAACAGGAAGTTACAGTGATGCTGTAAAAAATTTAAAAAGACTCGTATGTGCATTTGAAGATGAAGCAGAAAAACGTATTAATGTAAATACTGTAATAAATACAGAAAACGATCTGGATCAGTTATTTGAATTATTTGATGATAGTTTTTTCGTTGATCATAAAATAAATATAAAACCTAATATTGTATCAAGTGATAAACTTGAAAAGAAAATAGGTGTATCCAATGATTTTATTGAGAAGTTTAATTACAGGTGTTTCGTATCACTGATGAAAAACCTTGGTGTTGTGAAAAACATAAATCTTGATCCGATTTCCAATGAATTCGGATTGGAGACAATAAAAAAAATGGAAGAGATTTATGAAAGAAAAGATATTCTTAGTGATACCGCAGCACCGAGAGGTCCTTGTATTCCAGGACAGCGTAAGTTATTTGTAAATGCTGACGGAGACATGTATCCATGTGAAAAAGTAAACGAACTTGCGGATGAGCAGAAAATTGGAAATATTAATATCGGATTTGATTTTGACAAGATCGATAAGATCCTTAATATTGCCAGAATAACAGAATCACAATGCAGGAATTGTTTTGCCTTTAGACACTGCAGTGTATGTGTGATACATTGTTCTGATGAGAATGGTATTTCAAGTGAGGCAAAGCTTAAACATTGTCAGAATATAAAAAAGAAATTTGTAAAAAGTCTGAGATTGAAAGCTTTGATAATGGAAATCAATATGTTATACAAAAGGAAAATAAAGATATGAAATGCGCTATTTATCCATATTCAGATAATTTGTATCCTATTTTAGAAAATAGAAACTCTCTGATAAATGATATTTGCATAGATACTGTAATATATCCTCGTGCATGGAGTAAGCTTATATTTCATAAAGAGGCAATGAACGAAGTATCATCAGGATCTGATTTCGAAAAATTGATCGAAGAATGTGAATGTGTTATTTTTGCTGATATTACCGATAAGGATTTTATGTATAATGATATTCTTGAAAAAGCAATATACTCTTTAGAATCAGGTAAAAACGTTATGTTTTGTACTGAGATTAAAGATAATGATATAAATAGTTTGAAAAATACATTTGATGAAAGTAAAATGTATTTTAATTATAAAAGCGGTTTTAAAAATTCTGTTATTCATAAACATGAAGATTTAAAATGTGCAGTTCTGGGTGTTGGTAATCTTTACCGCGGTTTGGATGATGTTGTTGCAGCAGCGCATTTATCTGCAGAGTTCAAAAGCAGAGGAATTCGTACAGCAACTGTTACTACTAATGCTATTTTTTCTTTAATGGGTTTTTATCATTTCCCTTTGGAAATTTTAAAAAATATTGATGATGTTGAGCAGCAAACAAGTGCTTTAAACGAGTTCTTTAAGAAAATTGAAATAATATCTCGCTGTGATATTATGATTGTTCAGTTTCCTGACGGATTGTTAAAATATTCCGGTGATGTAATGGATTCGTATGGCGTCAAAGTCTTTATGCTGACAAGAGCTATAGCAATAGATTACTTTGTAATGGTGTCGTTTTTGGGAATGCGCAGAAATGAAAACTATGAGCAAATCAATAACATTATCTCCAGACGATTTGACCTTTCACTTGATTGTTGTCTGATTCAGGATATTAATATTGACAGATCATTTTCTGCTGATCATATGAAAATTATCTATACAAGAAAAGGAAAAGAAAAACTGAATTCAGCAATTGAAACACTACTTGAGAATAATGAAAACAGGATCATGGCCAAACTTGATGATCATGATGCATATAAACGAATAGTAAATGATTTTATAAAGCATTTTACATAATTTAAAAGGAGTTTGTTAGTTGGAAAATGTTGCTTTAAAGGTTTCAGAGATTGCATACAGCATAAAGAACAATCCTGATGTTTTGGATAAAGAAAACTTTGATTTGCCATTAACGGGCGAAAAACTGCAATTTGATGCTATCGATATGTGTTATCTTGCTTTGGAGATAATGACAGCTTTTAACATTACAATTACAGCAGAAGATCTTGCTGATTATCATTTTAATACGATACGTTCTGTTTCTGAACGTGTTTTTATGAAACTTTGATATTTTGAATTATGGTATTGAATCGGATAATCCGATTTGATATAGATATTTTGTGAATTGGTCATTCATTGATTAGGAGGTGAAATAAATGATATTCAAGAAGAAAACATGCACTCTTTCTGAAGATTACGCTCTTCATTGCTTCGGCGGCGATGATGATGATGATGATGATGATGATTCAAGCTCAGACGGCTGCTCATGTACTGTAGCTGCTCGTGGACAGACAGCTGGTATGGCTGAAATGGACTGGTAATAAGAGCCTGTAACATAATAAACAACCATTTAACATTAGGAAGATTTGACCAACTTGTGAGATGTAAATAAATGGTTGTTTATTTTTTTATATACTTTGAAGTTTATATCAAATAGCTGTACTTAATCTGAGTGCATGCTATTTTATTAAAAAATAGATTTTTGGGGAAACTATTAAAATTTTTTACACATTTCATAAAAGCTAAGAATCTGATGCTTTAAAAATATTTTGAAAGGAGTTTCGGGAAATCTGAGGTTTATTAAATGCTGAAATCAGAAGCTGTTTTAGCAGATTACATGCCGATCAGCTCCGATATGCATAAATTTACCCCCGATAATAATAATGAAATACTTATCTTTTGTTTGTTTAGCTCTGGTTTCCGGTATTTTACTGACCTGTCCTTCATGCGGAAATAAAGAAGAAAAATCAGGAGCAGTCATGTGTAACACATTTGTAACAGAGAATATGGAACTTAAAAATATAGTTTCCTCTTCAGGAATAGTTGAAGGTACAAATACTGTCAGCATTACAAGCGATCTTAATGCAAAAATTACTAAATTAAATGTTGAACCGGGAAGTGTTGTCAGAAAAGGTGATATTCTCTGTGAATTTGATAAGACAGAATTTCAAAAACAGCTGAATATACTTGAGCAGAAAATTGAAAACAATTCAAAGAAACATGAAATCGAGCACAACACAAATCTGAGGAATCTTGAGTATGCTAAAAGTCAGAAAGAAATTTCCTTAAAAATTGCACAGCGGAATATTGATGAATGTGTAAACAAGAAAAATGCCGCATCATTAAACCATGATAAACTTACTGCCATTCTGGATGACCTGTCATCCAGAATAAGTGAACTTGACAAACAGATTTCAGAATCAGAAGAAACAGCAGAACTTGTAAGTTTAAGAGAATACTTAAATACTGAATACAAGAGTGTAACAGGTGAGCTTGAAAAAATTGATTCTACTGATTATGATAATGAAATAGCCAAGGCACAGGACAGCTATGATAAAATTGTTATTGAATGCGATCATGCAATTAAAGCGGCTGAAGATATTATAAATACAGATTCACTTTTAACGGATAATGAAACCATACTGGAGAAAGAACTGTTACAGGACAAAATTGATAGTTGTACAGTATATGCATCAGGAGACGGAGTAGTCACATCGCTCTCAGTAAAGGAAGGCTCTATCCCGAAAAGTGAATCACTGATGATAATTGCTGACAATTCTGATATGGTGATCAGTGCAGTTGTATACGAATCAGATATTCTTAAAATAAATGAAGGACAGAAGTGTGAAATCTCTTTTGTAGCAAATAGTGAAAAGAAATATTCCGGTAAAATTATCAGCGTAGCAAAAATCTGTAATGACGATTCAGCTGAAGCAGCAGCCTATTCTGTCAGAATAAGCCTTGATAATGCAGATGAAAATGTAATTATCGGAATGAATGTACAAATAGATATAATTACAGAAATGAGACAGAATACAATAGCTGTGCCATATGAAGCAATATGTACTGATGAAAACGGAAATGAATATGTTTATGTCGGAATAAAGAACAGCAATAAATCATTTACTATAGAAAAGCGTAGTATAACAAAAGGTATTGATACTTCATATTTATGTGAAATCAGCGGAGATATAAATCCTGATGAATATATTATGTTCCCGACAGATACTCTTTCAGAAGGTCAGACAGTAAATATAAAGGATATTTACAGTGTAAATGACTATGTACAGTAACGGAGACATAATATGAAATTATTTGAATATATTAAAATGTCTTTTTCTGCTCTCAGACAGAATCGAACAAGAGCCGTACTTACAATGATCGGAATTATAGTTGGTATTTCCTCGATTGTAACTATTTCGACCCTGGGTTCAACAATAAAAGAAACTGTACAGAATATGGCTTACAAACAGTCATTAAACACTTTTCGTGTAAGTGTAGTACCCAGACCGGGAGTAAATGTTGCTATGCCTGAAAAAGCTGACGGTATACAATACGGATGGTTTTCAGAACTTCAAAAAGAATATCCGGATGAATTCAGGTCTTCTGTTTTGAATTTTTATGATTATGCAAGTGCCGGCACCTGTTACAATACTTCGGTAGATACTGAAATATGTGCAGTAACGGATGGCTTTTTCGAATGTAATAAGATTAATATTTTATCCGGCAGAGGAATTATTCCGGTTGATATGCAGGAAAAGAAGTATATTGCCATAGTTTCAGACATTTTCGTAAAACAGTATTTTAAAAACGGAACAAATCCGCTTGGAAAAACGATTACTTTGGTTCCCGGAAATAAAAGAAGCTTAAAGTTTACTGTAGTAGGCGTATACGAAACCAATCCCTATGATTATCCCAATACCGGCAGTATTAACGATGTTTTAACTGATATATATATACCTTATGATACAGGAATGCAGCTTTCGGCTAAAATAAAGGATAATTTCGGTAAGGTTGATATTGTCGGGAGCAGAAAATATTCCAGAACAGAACTGATAGGTCATCTGAATAAATTCTTTGAAAAGAAATATCTCAGCAGAGAATTCTATCATGTCAGAGTGTATGATGTACAGCAGGATGCAGAGGCAACAGAAAAGGTTGTAACCATGATCGTTGTAGTTATTGGTGTTATCGCAGCAGTATCCTTGTTTGTTGCAGGTATTGGTGTTATGAATATTATGCTGGTAAGTATCTCAGAACGCACACAGGAAATAGGTATAAGAAAAGCTCTGGGTGCACAGAACAGAAATATTCTGTTACAGTTTTCTGTTGAATCTGTAATAATCTGTTTGATTGGCGGATTTTTTGGACTTCTTTTTGGAACTGCAAACTGTAACATAGCTGCAGTTTCGGTAAATAAATTTTCTTCATCACTTGGAGAATTTGCCGGCTATATCGGTGCTGTATCCAGAATACCTGATATACAGACTATACTGATAGCACTTATTTTTTCGTGTGTTGTTGGAATTCTGTCGGGCATATATCCTGCAATGAGAGCTGCAAAAATGAATCCTATCGATGCACTGCGCCACGAATAACTGTCGGATACATCAGGATAGTGCATAAAGCTATTTAAATGTGTAAAAATTATTAATGAAAAGAAAGGATAAATATGGATAAAGAACTAATAAAGCTTCCTTTATTAATAGGAGGAGAAGAAATTTTTTCAGACGATTATATACAATTTGAATATGACGATCTTATAATTAATTATCCTGTGGTAAATGATGATATAAGAAAAAAAATACTCCAAACCGAACCGACTCTGCTTAGAAATCTGAAACTTGAAGAGCTAACAGAATTTCTGCATAAAGTGTCAGAATTATGGATCGATGAAAACTATTATCTAAGAAAGCAGCTTATTGAATATGGTTCAAGAATTACCAGACAATCTCGTGAAACAGTCAAGCATAATCTGGCAGTAATTCTTCAGTTAATATCTTTTAAAGAATTTATGGAAGATGTTGTTGATTACGAAATGGGTAATAAAAAGATTCTTGATGACTGGATTCAAAATGGAAATGCTGAAATTCATGCAGAACCTTTAGGAAGATTACTCCATGTTGTTTCCGGAAATGTTGGACTGGCCGGATTGTATTCAATTGTCAGAGGAATTCTTACAAAGAACGTAAATGTTGTAAAGATGTCACAGAAAGATCTGCTTACACCATATTTATTTATTAAATCATTTTCTGACGTAGATCCGGAACATCCTGTAACTAAAGCAATGTCTGCTGTATATTGGAATAAAGATGATTTTGTCAATATTGATTTCTTTTGTAATTGTTCAAACGGAATAGTTGCATGGGGTGGATATGAGACGATTAAAACATATAAGTGCCGTTGTCCTGTTGGCTGTGAGTTTATAGAATACGGACCTAAAAGAGGAATACAGATTATTGATTATACAAAAAATACAGATAGAATACTTGAATTGAATATAGCAAGAGATATAAGTGTTTTGGATCAGGAAGCATGTTTATCTCCTCAGATCCTGTTTATAAAAGGCGAAGATCTGAATATGTTCTATATGCGTCTTGCAAAAGGACTATCAATGTATAATAATCTTTGGCCTGCTGCAAAACATTCTGTCGATCATTATATCCATATGAATTATGTTTATAAATCTCATCAGTTCCTTGGGAATTTTGCCTGGCCCGGTTTAAACAGGGAATGGATGATCGTAAAATGCGATGATCTTAATGAGGTTATGCTGGATCATCCGCTTGGAAGAACTATTTTTATAAAAGAAGTGAATGATTTTGAAGAGTGTATGGAATATATAGATAATACAGTGCAGACTGTAGGAATTGCTCCGAAATCTCTGGCATATGAACTTCGTGACAGGCTTGTAGAAAAAGGAGTAACTCGAATTGCCAATATCGGATTTGTTGAAATGCCAAGGGAAGGCTTGTTTCATGAGGGTGTAAGTCTCAGCAGATTAGTAAAAATAGTCGGAATGGATCTGGATGAAAGTTACAATATTAAGACTTATGATATTCCGAAAGGATATTTTAAACAGTTTGTGTATTCATTGAAAGGGAAAAAAAAGGTGAATAAGTAAGATGAAATTTATTAATGATGATGATTTGAGAAAAAAATTTACTTTTGATGAGATCAAGAAGAGTTTTGAAAGTCATTATATTAATTGTGAATCATACAGAAAGTATTGTGATAGTTGTTCATTTACTCCGTCACAATTAAATGATTTTAATGACCTTTATAGTATTCCGCAAATTCCTACAGCCATATTTAAAAGTGTAGATGTATATTCAGGTGATAAAAGTGAATGTAAGTGTTGTACGAGCAGCGGAACCAAAGGCGTTGTAAGTAAAATATACAGAGACCGGAAAACAATAGAATCGTTTGTTGAAACAATAGAACAAACAGTCAGCAAACTATATGGGTTAACCAAAGAAAACAGTGTTATTTTCAATCTGGGGCCTGAACTGGAAGAGGCCGGGGATATATGGCTTGCATATGTTACCGGATTTTTAAAAAATGTTTATGAAACATATAATTTTATGCATTCCGGAATTTTTGAAACAGATAAATTAATTGAGAAAATCAATAATACTTCAGGCAAAAGAATAGTTCTGCTTGGTGCACCGGTTTTATTTATGAAACTATTTGCAGATTTAAAAGCTAAAAATATAAAAATGACACTTCCAAAAGATTCTGTTGCGTTTACTGTCGGAGGTTGGAAATCAATAAACGGAGATGTTCTTACAAGAAATGAACTCTGTGAAATGTTCAGGGAATATCTTGATATTGAAACAAATCAGTATTATGATATTTATAATCAGGTGGAATCCAATACTCCGTTTTTTGAATGTAAAAATCATAAAAAACATATTCCGTCAGGATATTTAGTTATTATACGTGATCCTGTAACTCTTGAGAAAATGAATAACGGAGAAGAGGGCATAATATCATTTTTGGATTCAAGTGCCGGTAGTTATCCTTCGTTTGTAATTTCTGATGATATTGGAAGTGTAAGTGAAAAATGTGAATGCGGCATTGGCGGACAGATTCTAAATTATAAAAGACGTGTACAAACTGTTGAAGCTAAAGGCTGTGCGTTGAAGATAGACCAGAGATTGGTCTGATATTGAAAAAAGGGGCTGTTAAGAAACAGCCACGAAAAATGAGAAAACCACCTCGTAATAAAATGAGGTGGTTTTCTCATTTTAACATATATGATTTCAACAAGAAATCAACATCAAAACCATATAAATGCGGAAAATAGGGTGCAAAA
>JAZUJY010000254.1:0-3143 GCA_045643005.1 Oscillospiraceae bacterium
ACATTTTTTTTCACTTAATGAGTATAATTCTATGTCTATTTGACAAAAAATAATAGTGATGTTGAATAACAAAGTTGTTATTGATATAATATAAAGTGAGCTATTTTAACATGATTATTCAATAAAAGGAGAAAACGAGACAAATGTATAGTAAAATATGTAATGTACTTTTATCAGTATTGTTAGCATTAAGTATATTCAATGTCGAAAGTATTTCAGTTAAAGCAGAAGCGGTATATAACGTCGGGCTGGAAATAGAGACTGCGGAGATGCCGATCAACTGGATACAGGAAGGTGACGGAGTAAGTTTACTGGTAAAAATAAAAAACAATCCCGGTGTGGATGAGTTATTGTTTAGTTATAGAACAGATGATAGAATCAAAGATGAACCATACAGTGTTATGACAACAAAAGGTGAATATCCAACGTGGACTGTAACAACATTTTTTTTCCATGATCCGTTCCAAACATATAGAAATGATATATTTAATCGTGACAGGAAAAGTACAGAAAAATTTTGTACTAATGGAGATATTTGTTATATAACCGTATATATAGATCCTGATAAAGTCCAAATTGGTGATTTTTGTCCTGTCGAATTTATAACAGAACCAATTGACCATGATTATGATATAGGATTTGAAATTGATGGAACATTTTACAATTATGAAAATATTACAGAATATATTAATGGTGGAATAAGAGTAGTAGAACCTAGTTTAAATTATACCCCTTTAGAAGGAAATCCGCAAATAGAAGAACAGCATGTTCAGCCACAGCAGCCTGCAGAAGTTGAACCTCAGGCTGAAATACAAAACAATGATTCAAATTCTACTGTGAGTGAAAATACTCAGTCAGAGTTATCGCAGCCGGTATCTGAAACTGTAATAACTACAAATGATACAACAGCATCAGAGTCAGTAACTGATACTACAACCAAAGTGTTTACTTCAGAAAAAAAAGAATCGGAATTATCTTTTGCTTCGACAAAAGAATCAAATGAAAGTACTAAAAATGAAGTAATTTTAGATGAAAATGAAAAAAATAATGACAAAAAGAAAAATATAATATCTGTGATCGTTTCTTCAATTTTAATATTGGCGGCAGTGACGGTTACTTTATTAATAAGAATAATAAAAAGAAAGAAAGAGGAACAATAAAATGAAAAAAATCAGAGAAATACTTGCATTTACAACAGCATTGATACTGTCTTCAAATTCATCACTGACATTTGCAGTTAATGAAGATATGTTTAAAACAGTCAGTGACAGTTCAGAAAATCATGTTGATGATTCAGAGAGTGGAACAGAGACTGCGGAAAAAAATAATGATAAACAGAGTAAGGCAGCAGAGACAATAGAAAAAGGTGAAGATGATTCGGAGATCAGATTGCTGAGAAAAACTATTGATTCTGAAAAAAGAGAATATTTTATTGTTTCTGTATCAGCAAAAGAAGGAATAAAAGTATCATCAGATACAGATAAAGCAACATTTTTAGATACATTAGAAACTGAGGCTGAACTGGTAGATGGAAAAATTAAAGTAAAGTATTATTTTAAAAATATAGATGATGAGAATCTTTATTTTGCTGAAAGAGAATTCAATATTCCTTATTTTAAGTTAAAAGAAGATAAATCAAAGATATCTTTTGGATCAAATGAATTGTACATTGAAGACAGTACTATTTATGTCAAAGACGGTAATGCTGAAGTAAACATAGCATTTGCATGTGATTCAAATCTTGAAATGACAGAGCCCGAAATTATACTTACTGATAGAGTAAAAAATACAGACGAGCAAAAAGAAATAGAAATGACATTTGAAAAGAAAGAGGATGGTTTTTATTATTATAATGCGAAATTTGAAATAGAAAATGAATGTGTTCATTCTTTTGATGTTACAGTTAATTCATTATCTGAATCTAAAAAATATGAAAATGTCAAATTTGAAAATAAAACTGATAAAATAGTAATTGATAAAAATCCGCCAGAAGTAAAAAAATCCGAAATACATATTTCCTATATAAATGAAAGAAAGTATTTTAGTGCTCTTAATAAACGAAGTGGATTCTTTCTGATTGAAGGAACTGTTAAAGACAGTGAAAGTGGTATATCAAAAATAGAGTATCGAATAGATCCTGCAGAACATAATTACAATAATGATTATTCAGAATATTTAGGTCCATATTTTTCATCAGATAAGAAAAATACAGATAATATGATTAATCATGCAGATCGAAACAAGAGTAATAATGAAATATATTATGAATCAGAAGCATGTACAAAGTATAACGATACAAATTATGAAAAATATAAAGGTGGTAAAACAGAAAAGTTTCAAATTATAGTTCCATATTTAAGTACGATATGTAATGGTGATGAGAATGGCTATCATACAGTAGAGTTTCGATTTACTGATAAAGTGGGAAATCCTATTGAATTATCTCCGGCAAAGTATACAGACAGTAATAGTAATGGTTATGACCAGCAGGCTCCTGATTTTATCAATTGTCAGTTATCAATTGCAGACGAAACATGTGTAAATGTATTAAAACACGGCAATTATTTTAATGACACTTTTGGAATTGATGTTGAGGCAATTGATAAGTCGGAAACAGAATATTTATCCGGACTTAAAATTTTTAAATTCTTAGATGGGGATACAATTATCAGTTCAAATATTAATGATGAGAATATTGGTTCTGAAGGTTTTAAAAACAATACCAAATACACCGACCTACAAATAGAAGTTTCAGATAAAGGTGGACAGACAAATAAGAAGAGTTTAAAAGACCTGTTAAAAACATTTAAATCATCAAACGAAGCATACGAAGATGTCATAGAAAAAATGACAAGCAACACATTTGTCATAGAAAACAGTGCACCGGAATATAAAGTATTTGATCATTCAAATAATGAAATTACCGATAAAGAAACAATATGGCTGAATAAAAATGAAAAAACAAAGCTCACAGTAAACATAAATGATAAAATATATAACGACAGCAAGGAAGATATATACAGCGGTGTCGGAGAAATCAAAATATCAGGACAGGTAGGAAAATCCGGTGATTTGGTAAAATATCCGATAATTAAAGCCGATTCAAAAGCATCTTCAGATATATCAGAAAAATCATATTCAGT
>JAZUJY010000255.1:0-4092 GCA_045643005.1 Oscillospiraceae bacterium
AACAAGCAGAGGCGATTCGTAGAATCGCTGACCAAACAGTCGGAGATTGTACTCCGACTGAGCGGAAAGATATCCCCCGCCGCCTGCAGAGGCGGGGGATATCCTCTGTGTTGTTATAGGATTTGATCCATGTTTTAAAACAGAAAAGAAGGTATATATCAATGAACAAACGTAATATTTTCACTGCAGTACTGCTGTCAGCCGCAGTATTAGCATTTTACGGATGTGATAAAAAAACTCCGGACACATCTGTTTCAGATACCGGCAGCAATAACAGCAGCATCACACAGTCAGACAGCAGCACACCTGCCGATCAGAAGATACAGAACGAAAAGCCGCCTGTACTCAAAAAGGGCACTATCGTTCACATGGAAAAGCATTATGCAGATGACAACAACACTCTGATGCACGAAGAAAAATACAATGATGACGGAAAAATATTAAAATATTTTGACAATACGTTCTCTTTTGAAAAAGACATCACATATGAATATGATGCAAACGGAAATCTTGTCAAAGAAACCAAAGACTGGTTCAACGACTGCAACTACAGAACAGTGACCGAATATGACGAAAAAGGACTTGAATCAAAGAAAACCGAAACCTATCGTGACAACGGACGTCCTGTTTACGATCACACATATTCGTATGAATTTGACGGATCCGGAAATCCTGTTGTATGCAATGATGAAAGCGGTAAAAAGGTCTGGGAACGCGTATATGAAAACGGCAAAGTGAAAAAGCAAAGTGATTTTACTACAAGCACCATGGGTATGTATCTTTCTTCAGAAACTGAATTCGATGCAGACGGAAACAAGGTCATGTTCACTAAGTACGACAACAACGGAACAGTAACAAGACAGACAGGATACAACGTCCACGGAGATATAACAAGCGATCACGGTTTCATATACAGCAGTGATATCGAGTCTGATATTGTCAATGAATATGACAGCAACGGATTCCTTATCAAAGCCACCACAAAAGAAGGTAATGATGAATTTTCTTCAGTTTATGAAAATGATCCGGAAGGAAATCCTGTTCATGAAACCAAATATCATAACGGCGAAGTCAGTGAAGAAAAAAATCATACATATGAGTACAATTACGATGAAAACGGAAATGTAATAAAAATGACTGAATTATCTTCCGGCGAAGCATTTTTCTATACAACATATGAATATGTTTATAAGGACTAAGCAGGTCTTTTGCATTGATATTCAGCTTTAACTTAAATACTGAAAAAATAACACCGCAGGAAATGTCCCTGCGGTGTTATTTTTGGATAATTACGAATGAACTGCTGAATTCAAAGCTCTGCTTTTAACAAGCAGAGGCGATTCGCAGAATCGGTTCCCGCTCAGTGGGAGATTGTACTCCGACTGTTTGGTCAGATAGAACCCGCCGCCAGCAGAGGCGGGGGATATCCTCTGTGTTGTTATAGTATTCAAACGTCGCTGTTTCCCGGCATTTTTACATGTGTCATTTTGCAGAAGGTCTCCATTTCATATTCAGGTATACACATATCATATATTTCTCCGTCAACGCTTATTTTTACTGTATAAAACGGAACTGTCAGATTATCTGCTTTGATAAACAGAGCACCTCTTATTTCTTCCGGATTTTCATCTTTTATCCTGAATCGTATCCTGCCTTTTTTAATATTTTCGGACAGATTTATGCTTTCAAATGGGATCCTGATGGTTTTTAAAATGTCTGCAAGATAAAGATTTTCATTATCACTGTAGCTGAACATTTTCAGGTTAGCACACTGCCATAAATCATTATCAAGCTTATTTTTCGGAATAAAAATCTCAATCTTGTCATGAACTTCCGGAAGATCAATTTTACTTAATCCTTCTTTATATAATTCATCCTCTTTTTTATATAAAGATTTAAAAACAGACAACTTTAATATATTAAATCCAAATTTAACGACCAGAATTTTAAACAGAATATCTGCTGCCAAAAGTATTATGAAAATATCTGATATGAACTTCGGGCATTCAAAACTACATAATAATAAACATAAAATAAAGATAATTACTCCGCTTAGCAAAAATATTATTATTTGTATTTTATTCCATTTTTTGCATGATTCACTGCAGGCTTTCATTCTGTCGAGGTATTCCTGCGGCGGACGTTTATACGTCAGTCGTTCTTCTATCAGCTTTTCATTCTCAAGTAAATTCTTAAAATCGCCGGAAGAAATATTTGAATTATTTACAAAATTTACAGTTACAGGTTTTTTCTTTGCGAATTCATCTTTTACAGTATCATTAACTGTATTATCATTTACAGTTTTATTATTTACAATATTGCTATTGCCCTCAACATTTCTTCGGTTTGAAATTATTTCCGTTGAAACAGGCTGCTGTGTTATATTGTCAATTGCCTTATAATCGTATCTGAAGCTTGCCGGATCCGACAGATACTGTCTGTAAAGTTCACCCGAATATCCCGTTGTGACAGACGATCCATAATCTTTGATATCCTCTGTAATGACAGGACAGATCTCTTCAGGGTAAGTAAGTTTAAATACTTTTCCGTTTTCAAGACAGACAACAAGATAGTGAGATGCTTTCACCCCTGAAAAAACACTTGGTGAATACTGTTTGTCATACCCGGTAAAAACCATAACGATATCTGAAACAGGGATCAGAAAACCGCTTTGTGAATCAAACAGGAATCTGCTGCTTACATAAATAAATTCTTTTCCGATTCTGTAAAACCTGCTTTCAGCAAAATCTGCTTTCGCTTCTTCTTTTTCAAGACCATGTTCCTTATACTGTCCAAGTAAAATATCATAGTACCTTTTATCGTTTTTACAGTAAATGATATAGAAAATTACTAAAACTATCAGAATATACACATATAGAATTATCATCGCGGATATAGCTGAAGCAAGTACCCAGACAGGTAACAAAACCATAGCAGAAATAATAACAGCCTGAGTCCACGCCCATGATGATTTTACAAAAAACAAGTATCTCAGGTTTTTACGCTTTGCAGAATAAGCAAGGTACTTTTCCCTCCTCTTCTGCAGATCAACGTTCTGATTTTTTAACTGCATTTTTTCACGATCATCCAGAGCCTTTTCTTTCTTTTCATCTCTTTCAGGCTGCTTTAAAAAAAATATACCTAATCCGACGAGAGCAATACATAAAATTACTGAAAATAAAAACGAACCGGGCTCGAATGTATCCAAAAGTTCAGAAACACCGAAAATCAGGAACAGTAAACCGAAAACGATCGACATTACTCCTTTGAACCCGGAATTGGTTTTTCTTATTAATTTAGCCTGATTCCGGTCAGCTGATCTGTTAATAGTGTTTTTCTTTTTTTTATTATGGTCTGTTTCTTGTGACATTGATTTCTTTCTCCTTATTAAAGCTTTTTCTTACATAATTTGTTTAAATATTCATCACTTTTCGTTTCTCTTGTATCAGTCTGATATATCTTTCTCAGTATTACTTTCATCTTCATTTTTCTTTAGATTATTGTTTTTATTATTTTTTGATATTTTGTATTCTATTATTTCTTTGACCAAATGAATTACAGAATAGTCCGCCAGGCACAGCAAAGTCAAAAATTTAAAAGGCGACAATGCCCCACCGATTAAAAAAAAATGAACGGAACTCCGGGAATTCCTGAAACATTACTGTTATTTTTCCGGTTTACTCCCGGTATTATAACATATGTTAAAAACCACGCTGCCAGGGCAACTGCCCAGCAAAATCCGCATACACACAGCAAAGGAATATTTATTCTGTCCATTTTCAGCCTCCGTTGTCGTAATCCATACAGTTTTACTGACTATATTCTTTTGTAATCAGATTTATTTTTTCCCATTAAGGTTTAATCCTGTATCATAAGTATAACCGTTTTTTTACATATTGTCAAGATTTATGAATAATATAACAACACAGAGGATATCCCCCGCCTCTGCAGCAATGTCATCAACTTAAGAGATTTAACGTTGATTTTGAGCAAACTTTATTGAAGGATGAGATTTTACTTTCTCATTTTGGGGAATTTATCGTTTCATCAATTAACAAAATTTGCAAATTTTATGTTGCTTTTTTATATCTA
>JAZUJY010000256.1:0-55058 GCA_045643005.1 Oscillospiraceae bacterium
TCCGACTGAGCGGGAACCGATTCTACGAATCGCCTCTGCTTGTTAAAAGCAGAGTTTTGAAGGCCGGCAGGGTGGAAGAGACTGCATGACAAGTCAAATTCAAAAGGTAAACGTAAAACCCAAATGGTAAATCAGGGGAAAATGGGGAAGCAATTCCCTTCGGGAAAGAAGAGAGAAGGTTGTGTGGATTACCCCGAGAGGTCTCATGGACGACTAAGTCCAAAATCTTTAAAAACAGTGATGGTAGGGTCGGTCGAAATAAGGTTTACCATGAGAAGTCAGCTGAGGTCGTAGTAGGTACAGCCAATACTGAAGGACCTAATGTTTGTATAGTGCTAATCACTATGAGTAAACATCAGACAATTTCTGTAAAGCTATTTCGATCATATTCTTTTCATCGTTCGAATCTTTACTTGTAGGAATGTAAATATCTTGTTTTTTGATATGCTTGTAAAAATCAAAGCTTTGCTTCCGTTAATTGTATCAGTTTGGAAATTTATAAATACAAGCGGTAAAATGGATATTACAACAAGAATAATCGAACTTATTAGTGAAGAAGTTAGTGATGCTGTACTTAAAGAGCATGAAATAACTCTTGACGATAATCTTTTTGAAGATTTGGATATTGATTCACTTTCAATTATCGAATTAGTAACAAATCTTGAGGATGAATTCAATATAGAAAATGAACTTTCAGAGCTTTCCGGTATATTAACGGTTCGTGATATTGATAATCTTATAAAATCAAAACTGGCATAGCAGACTGAAGCTAATTTAAGGAAACACTGATTAAGTCTGGCGTACAGAATGCGCAGGCAGACTGTACGTCAAGTCGTCAGACGTGATTTAATCAGTGGTTCCTTAATAAAATGCCCGGAAGTTTCAAAAGCGTTTCGACTCATGTGGTCAAAGCGCTTTTTTTGATGCTCTTTAATTTATGAAGAAGAGAAAGTGAAAAAATTATTGTTTCCCCACGTATTTTATAAATACTACGGCTGAAAATTCACTACCCTTTGGTGGTGGGTTTTAAGCCGAACCAACTCTAACTACTTATGACCCGGTAAGAGAGTATTGCTTTCACTAAAATCGTGAAATTATAGTAAAAATATGATATAATAAATACATAGAGATATTCTTTAAATCTATAGAAAGGAAAAAATAATATGAAAAAAATAATATCAGCAGTTACGGGAATACTCTGTGCAGCCGGCATGCTTGCAGAGTTCCCGGCTGTATCAGGTGAAATAATAAATTCAAATGACAGAGCAGTAAACTACGGAACTGCGGAATCTCCTGTCTTAGGACCAAACGGACTGATAAATCTGAGTGTAAGCGATCCGTTTGATTCTGAAAATAAGGAAATTGAAAATATGGAATTCGGGCTTTATAACTCGGAGGGAGAACGTGTCGCTGTGTGGACGGGAAATGACGGCAGTACGATGAAAATTGATGAGAAATATGAGGGCAAAGTTAAAAATCTGTCTGACAGTCAGGAGCTGTATGTTTCCCGAAATTCGTTTGAAAATCCTGCAGGGGAAGACGGATATGTCAGAAAGATCGTTATGAAGTCTGAAACGGACGGAAAATACGAAATTTCCAAGGATAGAAATAACGGAGCATATCTTCCTTATGATACGGAGTTTAAAGCAACAGTAAACTATTTTCTTGAAAATGATACTTCAGAACCCGATCTGATAGTTCCTGCTCATTCATTTGCGGTTTATGCTGATAAAGGCTGGAAGGAAAGGTCGATAACATGGGGATTTGACTTTACTGATTATGGTGAGGACGATTATGACTATGATTTTTCGGATTATCCCGGAACAGTGCATATAGACGAGTTTGCTGACGGGGATTATCCGTATCTGATTTTTAACAGAAGTTCAAACGGTTCAGGCGCACGCGGCGGAAATCTGAACAATAAGATAAGCATAACAGATAAGCAGTACGAGTATGTGAAAAAGACAATAAACCTGCTTGATACTTTTCCTTCAGACTTTAACCCGGACAGATATACAGATAAAAATTTTCCGGATATCAGAAATTTTAGTTTTAAAAATGTGTCTGATGCACCATACAGACCTGCCGGAATGATAATAATCAGCGGAAGTCTTGTAAATGCGCCGATCCCTGACGAGAATGGAAACGTAACGATCTACGTTGATAAAGCTACAAATCTGATAAATATGCAGACAATATATGCAAACGGCGGCGGAGGATTGACCTGGTGTCCGGAATTTGCAGATGATCATGTTGATTATTCCTTCAGGACCGTAAAAATGCCTGAAAATGGTGTGAACATTCAGCTGCTGTCAACGGATAAATATACTGTCAAACCGGAAAACCTTCCTGAAGAGTATGAATATACTTCAGAGGAAATACAGCCTGTAATTTACAGCGCTGCAGAACCCGGAGCCGAGATCATATATAATGAGCTTTTGGTTACATTAAAAAAATATCAGATCGATGTTTTGAAAAGCAGTCATGGAAAATTGTCCATAACTCCTGAAGGTATGATTCCGGGAGGCAAAGAAGTCAAGCTTGCTCCTTCGCCTGACAGCGGATATGTATTGGAAGGATATAACTGTTTCAATGAGAACGGTGAAAAACTTGATGAAGATACATTTAAAATAAGCTCAGACGGTACTTTTATCATGCCGTGTGAAAACATAACCATAGAGCCTGTCTTCAAAAGAGCAGAGATCATAAAAGGTGATATAAACGGTGATGAAAAGATAAATGTCCTTGATCTTACCATTATGAAAAAAGTGATCTGTCTTTCAGAAATTCTGACGGATGCTGAAGACAAAGCAGCGGCTGATATGAATGACGACGGATCTGTCAACGTTTTTGATTTTCTAAGACTCAAAAATATTCTGCTTGAAAGTGATGGAGAGCTGCTTGCAGCACATCAGCTGCCGGATGATATTTTCTGATAAAATAATATAGTAAGGAAGTAATTATAATGAGAAGGGTATTTTCATTTGTTATAAGTACAGCTGTCGCAGTATCTTTTTTGTCAGGCATATCATCATCTGTATCCGGAGCAGAAAATATGGGCGTTACTAATTATGGTACATCGGATGCTCCTGTTTTCGGACCGGACAAAATGGCAAATATAAAAGTTACCGATCCGGATGATCCTGATGCCGGATATCTCAAAGATCTTAATTTTGAACTTTATGATCCTGAAGGAAATAAAGCAGCAGAGTGAACAGGAAATGACAGTTCTTCATTTCCTTATCATAACTGATACTCATTAAGCAAAGTGATTGTCAGGATAGACCGATAAAAATATTTTTCAAAAACCCTATTGACAAACCCAAAAAAAGAGAGTATAATATTTAAGGTAAAAACAAAGCAGAACCTCAGTTCTCACCGATTGGCTTAAACGTGTCGAATCGGTCAATACTTTAAAGTGATTTTTAGTATGAGTACTGACGTGTGTCTGTACTCATTTTTTATTATTATTTCATTATAATAATGTCTTGGAGGTGCTGACTATTAGCAACAAGGAACTACAGATAAACGAAGAAATTCGTGACAAAGAGCTTCGTGTAATAGACGTGGACGGATCACAGCTCGGAATACTTTCTGCGACAGAAGCGCTGCAGATCGCGTTTGATAAAAATCTTGATTTGGTTAAGATTTCTGCTCAGGCTACACCGCCTGTATGCAAGATAATGGACTATGGAAAGTATTGCTTTGAACAGACAAAGCGTGAAAAAGAAGCAAAGAAAAATCAGAAGGTTATAGATATCAAGGAAATCAGAATGTTTTCAAATATCGACACCAACGATTTTAATACCAAGGTAAATCAGGCTTGCAAATTCTTGAAGTCCGGTGATAAGGTAAAAGCTTCAGTAAGATTCCGTAAAAGAGCTATCGCTCATCCTGAAATGGGTAACGAACTGCTCGATCGTTTCAAAGAAGCTTGTATGGAGTTCGGCGTTGTTGAAAAGCCGGCAAAAATGGAAGGACGAATTCTCGTTATGTTCATTTCACCAAAGGCAACTAAGTAATTAGGGAGGAAATAAAAATGGCTAAGGTAAAGGTAAAAACTCATTCAGGCGCTAAAAAGCGTTTTAAGGTTACCGGCACAGGTAAGGTTAAATACCAGAAGACAAACAGAAGACACAGACTTACTCAGAAGGCTACTAACAGAAAGAGATGCAACCGTGCATCAGGCGTTGCTGATAAGACAAACATGATCGCTCTTAAGCAGCTTCTTCCATACGCATAATCAGTATAGGAAATCAAGTAAGTAATTAACAAGATTTAACGTTTATTTTAGAAATCGGAGGTATTTATTATGGCACGTGTTAAGGGTGCGATGATGACTCGTAAGAGAAGAAATAAGACTCTCAAGCTTGCTAAAGGTTACTGGGGAGCTAAGAGCAAACATTTTAAAATGGCTAAACAGGCCGTTATGAAATCAGGCAACTATGCTTATGTTGGACGTAAACAGAAGAAACGTAACTTCAGACAGCTCTGGATCACAAGAATCAGTGCAGCAGCTAAGCTTAACGGAATGAACTATTCAACACTTATGAATGGCCTTAAGAAAGCTGATATCACTCTCAACCGCAAGATGCTTTCTGAAATCGCTATCAACGATCCTGCTGGTTTCACAGCAATCGCTGAAAAGGCTAAAGCAGCTCTTTAATTAAAATATAAAACACGCTCTCAATTAAAAAAGAGCGTGTTTTCTTTAATTTGGAAAAGTATATAGAAGGAGAGTCGAATTTTTTGACGGTTATAACTTCAAAGGACAATCCTTCAGTAAAACGCTTTATGAAGCTTTCAACTTCAAAAAAAGAAAGAAAGCAGTCAGGCTTATATGTTCTCGAGGGATACAGACTCATACTTGATGCTTTGAAGGAGTCCGCTGACGTCAGGGAGCTTATTTTTACTGAGGATGCGTATGAAAAATACCATACAGAACTATCCCAGGTTGATTTGAAAGAAGTAAAAAATATAATTATTTCAAATGAGCTTGGAATAAGAATATCATGTACGGAAAAACCGCAGGGCGTTTTTGCGGTCTGTGCATATGGAGAAACCGGTAAACTTATCGATTCTCTGAAAAGTGACGGAAAATATGTTGTCCTCTTCGGTCTGCAGGATCCGGGAAATATCGGTATGGCAATCAGGACTGCCGATGCGATGGGTCTTGACGGTGTGATCTTATCCGAATCGTGTGAGCTTTACAATCCGAAAACAATACGCTCCACGATGGGTTCTGTTTTCAGAATGAATATTTTTGACGATGTATCACGAGATGAGATTTTTGAGGCTTTTGAAAAAATGAATATCAGAAGCTATGCTGCAGTTATCGACAAGGACGCACTTGATCTGAAAAAGTGTTCTTTTGAAGAAGGATGTGCCGTATTTATCGGAAATGAAGGAAACGGACTTCCGGAGAGCATTTCACAGAGATGTACTGAACGAATCACAATAAAAATGTCAGGCAATATCAATTCCCTTAATGCTGCGATGGCAACCGGAATAATTATGTGGGAAATGGTAAACAACAAATAGAAAAACAGGAGAAATATGAATAACAGAACACTTGAATGGCTGAAACTTTCGATGATATTTTCAGCCGGAAATCATCATCTGTGGGATTCAGTCAAGTTTGCAGAAAACGATCCGGGGAAAGCTCTGGAGTTCGTAGAGAGCGGGAAGTTTGAACTTACTCCCGGTGAAAAAAACATGTATAAAAAAGCAAATGAAAAAGAAATGCGGAAAATAGTTGAAAACTGCAGAGAAACAAATACAGACATCATCTCCTTTGATGATCCCGATTATCCTGAACTGCTGAAAAATATCTTCAGCCCTCCTGCAGTACTGTATTTTAAAGGCTGCAGGGATGTTCTGAAAAGTGAGTTTTCTGTTTCGGTAGTTGGAACGAGAAAGCCGACGGTCTATGGTGAAAAAGCAGCTTACCGCATCTCAAATGAACTTGCGGCTGCTGGTTTTACCATCATAAGCGGTTTTGCACCCGGAATAGATGCAAATGCACACAGCGGTGCGCTTGATGCAGGAGGACGAACGCTTGCTGTTTTAGGCTGCGGAACGGATATTGATTATCCGAAGGCGAATACCGGTATGAGAGAGAAAATCCTTGAAAAAGGCGGTTTTTTGTCAGAATATCCGCCCGGGACTCCGCCTCTCGGAAAAAACTTTCCTGTCAGAAACAGACTTATTTCAGGTCTGTCGCTTGGTGTATTTACCGCAGAAGCACCTCTGAAGAGCGGTGCACTGATTACTGCTGATATGGCGATAGAACAGGGAAGAGATGTTTTCATGCTTCCTCCTGCGGATATTTTTGATGACCGCTATAAGGGGGTCGTCAGATATCTTCGTGACGGTGCGATACCGGTATTCGGTGCTGAAGATATTATTTCCGAATATATGTCGTTTTATCAGAGCATGACAGATATAAAGAACGAAAATATAAACGGTTTTATTTCGGAAAAAACACCTGCACACGTTGAAAGTAACGGAGAACATATAGAAACGAACAGTATGATCGCAGAGCTTCTGCAGTCGGAGGGAAGCAAGTCGGAGATCGTAAAGCTTCTGTTAAAAGGCAGCATGCATATAGATGAGCTGTCAGATTTACTTGATATGACGACAGATGATGTCATGTTTGAACTGACAGAGCTTGAAATGGA
The DNA here is from genome assembly GCA_045643005.1 of Oscillospiraceae bacterium. Classification (GTDB taxonomy): domain Bacteria; phylum Bacillota; class Clostridia; order Oscillospirales; family Ruminococcaceae; genus HUN007. The sequence goes on from JAZUJY010000256.1 coordinate 6,681, forward strand.
CGGAGTTATCGACTCACTCCCGGGAAAGATGTACAAAATGCACTAAGAATATTTTTTCTTTTGTACAACTCTACTGTTTTTTAGTTTATCCTTTGACAAATCATTTTAAATCAATTATACTTTTATATGTCTGTATACTATTGATCATTCTTTCAGAGACAGACATATAATAAAAATACTAACAAATACAAAATTTAATAATATAATATTTTGAAAGGGAGAAAAAAATGTCAGATCTTGTTATAGTTGAGTCTCCTGCCAAGGCGAAGACAATACAGAAATACCTTGGACCCGGATATGAAGTAATTGCTTCTATGGGACATGTGAGAGATTTGCCGAAGTCAAAGATCGGTATTGATTTTGAAAATAATTTTGAACCTGTTTATACAGATATGAAGGGCAAGGAAGATGTAATAAAGGATCTTAAAAAGCACGCAAAAAAGTGTGAAAATATATTCCTTGCAACTGACCCGGACCGTGAAGGTGAAGCCATCTCATGGCATATAGCCCAGATGCTTGGTCTGGATATGGAGCAAAATAACCGTGTTGCGTTCAATGAGATCACAAAATTCGGTGTTCAGAGCGGTATGAGCAATCCGCACAAGATAGATATAGACCTTGTAAATGCTCAGCAGGCCCGAAGGATACTTGACAGGATCCTCGGTTATAAGCTGAGTCCGTTTCTTTGGAGAAAGGTCAAGAGAGGTCTTTCTGCAGGCCGAGTTCAGTCGGTCGCAGTAAAGCTTGTTGTTGACCGTGAAAGAGAGATCAAAAAGTTTGTGACCCAGGAATACTGGAGTGTTGACGGAAAGTTTACCGCACCGTCAAGCAGAAAGGTATTTTCAGCAAAGCTTGCTTCCGTAAACGGAAAAAAAGCTGTTTTAAATAAAAAGGAAGATGCTGACGAGATACTTGAAAGTCTTGAAAACAGCGAATTTAAAGTAACCAAGGTAAAGAAAAAGATTACCAAGAGACAGCCTGCTCCGCCGTATATAACATCTACTCTTCAGCAGGAAGCATCAAGAAGAATGGGATTCCAGGCAAGAAGAACGATGAAGGCTGCACAGGAACTGTATGAAGGAATAGAAATAGATGAACTCGGACTTGTCGGTCTTATCACATACATGAGAACAGACAGCTTCAGAGTTTCAGACGAGGCAAAGAAAGCCGCTGCCGAATATATCGAAGAAAAATACGGCAAGGATTATCTCCCTTCCTCACCAAGAGAATTCAAATCAAAGAAAAATACACAGGATGCGCATGAAGCTATTCGTCCTTCAATGCCCGGACTTGAACCTGAAAGAGTTAAAAACAATCTGACAAGTGATCAGTACAAGGTTTATAAACTGATATGGGAAAGATTTATAGCAAGTCAGATGGCAAACGCACAGCTCGACACCATGTCTGCTGAAATAACTGCAGGAAACTGTCTGTTCACCGCATCAGGATTTTCAGTTAAATTTAACGGCTTTACCGTTCTTTACGTTGAAGCCAAGGATCCCGGAGAGGCAACCGAGGACAACAAGGAACTTCCGCCTCTCGAGGAAAATGATATTCTCAAGGTCAAAGCACTCGAAGGAAATCAGCATTTTACACAGCCGCCTTCAAGATATACAGAAGCAACTCTTATCAAAACACTTGAAGAAAACGGTATCGGAAGACCGAGTACCTATGCTCCTACTATCTCCACAATTACTTCAAGAATGTATGTTGAGAGAGACGGAAAGCAGCTGAGACCAACAGTTCTCGGAGATGTAACGACCGAGCTGATGGAGGATCATTTCGCAAATATCGTTGATGCCAAGTTTACTGCAAATATGGAAACAAATCTCGACGATGTTGAAAAAGGTGAGAAGGACTGGCACGAGACCTTAAAAGAGTTTTACGTTGATTTTGATGATACGCTTTCAAAGGCAGAAGTAGCCATGGAAGGAAAGCGCATAAAGATCCCGGATGAGCAGACCGATGTTATCTGCGATATCTGCGGAAAACCAATGGTAATAAAAATAGGAAGATTCGGAAAGTTTCTCGCATGCTCAGGATTTCCTGACTGTACAAATACCAAGAAAATAGTTCAGGCAACAAAGGGTGTATGTCCTGCCTGCGGAAATACAGTTATAGCACAGAAGTCAAAGAAGGGAAGAAATTTCTTCGGATGTGAAAAATATCCGGAATGTACCTTCATGACATGGAATACTCCGATCGAAGACAAATGTCCTAAGTGCGGCTCCACTCTTTTCAAAAAGGGCGGAAAAGCAGGCAAGATCCTCTGTGAAAAAGAGGGCTGCGGATACGAAAGAGGACTCTGATAATGACAGTAAAGGTAATAGGTGCAGGACTTGCCGGCTGTGAAGCAGCATGGCAGCTTGCAAATGCAGGGATAGAGACTGAGCTGTATGAAATGAAGCCTTCAAAATATACTCCTGCTCATCATTACAGCGGAATGGCTGAGCTTGTTTGCTCAAATTCACTTAAGGCGGCAAGGATAGATTCTGCTGCAGGACTTCTGAAGGCAGAAATGGAAAGACTCGGTTCACTTATTGTTCCCTGTGCAAAGGAAACTCAGGTTGAAGCCGGCGGAGCACTTGCTGTTGACAGATTTAAGTTTTCAGATCTTATTACAGCAAAAATTAAAGCTCATCCGATGATAAAGATCATTTCAGAAGAAGTGACATCAGTACCTGACGGAAATGTCATTATAGCCACAGGTCCGCTGACATCTGATGCACTTGCACAGTCAATAAAGGAAATATGCGGTGACAGACTGAGCTTTTTCGATGCTGCGGCACCGATAGTAACATATGACAGTCTGGATCAGGAAAAGGTATTTTTTGCATCTCGTTATGACAAGGGCGATGCTGACTATATCAACTGTCCGATGAACAAAGAGGAATATGAGCTTTTTTACAATGAGCTTATAAACGCAGAATCAGCTCCTCTGAAGGAATTTGACAGAGAAGCATTTAAAGTTTATGAGGGCTGCATGCCCGTGGAGGTCCTTGCAAAAAGAGGACCCGATACGATGCGTTTCGGACCTCTGAAACCTGTCGGACTCACTGATAAAAGGACAGGAAAGAGACCTTATGCGGTCGTTCAGCTAAGAAAAGAAAACAGAGAAGGAACGATGTACAATCTCGTAGGATTTCAGACAAATCTGAAGTTCGGTGAGCAGAAAAGAGTATTTTCACTTATTCCCGGACTTGAAAATGCTGAATTTGTCAGATACGGTGTGATGCATCGAAATTCCTTTATCAACAGTCCAAAGCTGTTAAAGCCCACATTTGAAATGAGGGAGAGGCCGTTTCTCTTTTTTGCAGGTCAGATGACAGGCGTTGAAGGTTATGTTGAATCAGCTGCGAGCGGAATACTTGCAGGAAGAAATATGGCAGCAAGGCTCATGGGTGATCCGGAGCTTATATTGCCTCGTGAAACCATGATGGGTGCTCTGAGTGCATATATAAGCACTGAATTTAATGCTGACAGCTTCCAGCCGATGGGCTCAAACATGGGGATCCTGCCGGATCTTCCGGAAAGAGTAAAGGACAAGAAATTAAAATATATGATGTATGCCGAAAGAGCCATGAAGAGCATGGATGAAATGGGCATACAGTAAATATCAGAACAGAATTACATACAGGGCAGGTAGAGAAAAATGATAAACATTATAGTTGATGCGTTTGGTGGTGACAATTCACCGGATGCGGTAATTGAAGGAAGTGCTGAGGCAGTAAAGAAGCTCGGCATCAAGGTAACACTTTCAGGAAAAGAAGATGTTATAAGAAAAAAAGCCGAAGAAAAGGGAATAAGTCTGGACGGAATTGATATCATTAACAGCGATACCGTAATAGATATCCATGAAGAACCGACTGAAGTTATCAAGGGTAAGAAGGACTGTTCGATGGCAGTCGGTCTTACTGCACTGAGAGAAGGAAAAGGCGATGCTTTCGTAAGTGCCGGCAGTACAGGAGCACTTGTGGTAGGTGCGACCTTTATAGCAAAACGTCTCAATGGCATCAAAAGAGCTGCTTTAGCTCCGCTCATGCCTTCAAAGGACGGATATCTTATGCTTCTCGATGCCGGTGCAAATGAAGAGTGCCGTCCTGAGATGCTCGTTCAGTTTGCCGTTATGGGCAATGCCTATATGGAAAATGTTATGAAAATGAAAGCCCCGAAGGTAGGTCTTCTTAACATAGGTGAGGAGGATACCAAGGGCAGAGAACTTGAAACTTCAGCATACAAGCTTTTAAAGGAAGCTCCGGTAAACTTTACCGGAAACATCGAAGCAAGGGACGTTCCTTTTTCAAAGTGTGATATTATTGTTTCCGACGGATTTACAGGAAATATTGCACTTAAGATGTATGAGGGAATGGGTCTGTACTTTGGAAAAGAACTTAAGCATATGCTCACTAAAAATATTTTTTCAAAGCTCGCAGCACTTATACTCATGAAGGATGTTAAAAATTTCAAGAAAAAAATGGATTATTCAGAGGTCGGCGGTGCCGTTCTTCTCGGAATATCAAAGCCTGTCATCAAAGCTCACGGCAGCTCTGACGCACGTGCTTTCTACAATGCCATCAGACAGGCAAAGGAATGCGTGGAAGGCGGAGTCATCGACAAGATCGCTGAATATGTAAGCTCACAGAATGGAGGTGGGAACGTATGACGGAACTTGAAGAAAAGATCCACTATGAGTTCAAAAATCCAAAGCTTCTGACAGAAGCTCTTTCACATTCGTCATATGCCAATGAAAATAAAAAGAACAGAAAAAGCAATGAACGTCTGGAATTTCTGGGTGACAGTGTACTTTCGATAGTTGTTTCCCAGTATTTGTTCGAGCATTTTTCTCATTTTCCGGAGGGGGATCTTACAAAAATAAGAGCATCACTTGTCTGTGAAAAGGCTCTTCATGTTTTTGCAAAACAGATAGATCTCGGAAAATATCTTCTTCTCGGCAGAGGTGAAGAAAATACCGGAGGAAGAGAAAGGGCATCGATCTTAGCAGATGCTTTTGAAGCACTTATAGCTGCGATATTTCTTGACGGAGGACTTGAGTCTGCAAGAACGCATATCCTGAGATTTATTCCTGAGGATCTGGATCTGCAGAAAAGTGCGGCTTTTAATGATTATAAGACCATTCTTCAGGAGGTTATTCAGAAAAATCCCGAAGAAAAAATCGAATATGTTCTTGTTGAACAGAGCGGACCGGATCACAACAAAGCATTTAAAGTCCATGTCTGTCTGAATTCAAACATAATTGGAGTCGGCTCCGGAAGAAGCAAGAAGGAAGCAGAACAAATGGCCGCAAGAGAGGCACTGGAGCTGATGGGATATGAGGCATAGCAATATCTCGATCTTTGTTCCGCATGCAGGATGTCCTCACAAATGCAGCTTCTGTGATCAGCATTCCATCAGCGGCAAATCAAATGCACCTCATGCAGATGAAGTAAAAAAGATCTGCAATGAAGCATTGGAATATGTTGAGGATAAGGAAAACTGTGAAATAGCATTTTTCGGAGGAAGCTTTACGGCTATACCGGAAAAATACATGACAGAGCTTCTTGAAAGTGCGAGCGTGTTCACAGGAAGCGGAAAATTCAAAGGAATAAGGATCTCAACAAGACCCGACTGTATCGATGAAAGGATCCTGTCGATACTGAAAAAATACAATGTCACATCGATAGAGCTCGGATGTCAGAGCATGGATGAGGAAGTATTAGAGCTTAATCACCGCGGACATGACGCAGAATGCGTCAGAAAATCATGTGAAATGATAAAAAGTTTCGGATTTGAACTCGGACTTCAGATGATGACAGGGCTTTACGGCTCCGACCCTGAAAAGGATATGTACACAGCATGTGAAATAATAAAGCTCAAACCGGATACAGTGCGCATTTATCCGGTCGTTATATTAAAAAATACAGAGCTTGGAGATCTTTTTGAAAAAGGCATATATAAAACGTACAGTCTTGAGAAAATGATCTCTTTGTGCGGTGAATACATGGCGAAATTTTCAGAGAACAAAATTCGTATAATAAAATGCGGTCTGCATGCATCGGAAATGGTTGAGAGCGATATGCTCGGAGGCTATTACCATCCTGCCTTCAGAGAACTGTGTGAATCAGCGATGTTCAGGGCCCGTCTTGAACAGAAGACAGAAGAAATGAAAGGCAGAGCGTTTGATGTTTGTGTAAACAGCAGATATTTAAGCAAGGCCAAGGGCCAGAAGCTTTCAAATATAAAATATTTCAGTGAAAAGGGGATAAATATCAGGATCATTTCTGATGACAGTGTCAATGGCGATGATTTTGTTATCTCAGTACAACAGCAGGAGAAGTAATCAATGTATTTAAAATCACTTGAACTACAAGGATTCAAATCTTTTCCGGACAAGGTAAAGCTGACTTTTGACAAGGGTCTCACAGGTGTTGTAGGACCTAACGGAAGCGGAAAAAGCAATATCGGCGATGCAGTAAGATGGGTGCTCGGAGAGCAGTCAACAAAAACTCTTCGTGGAAACAAAATGGAAGATGTTATTTTTTCCGGTACGACTGAGAGAAAACCGGTCGGATTTGCATCAGTAACACTGACAATTGACAACAGCGATTCAGAACTGAATAACCCCGAAAACGAAGTTGCTGTTACAAGAAAAATTTACAGAAGCGGCGAAAGTGAATACAGGATAAACGGAAAAAGCGTCCGACTGAAGGACATAAATGAACTGTTCATGGATACCGGTCTCGGAAGAGACGGATACTCCATTATCGGACAGGGCAGAATTGCAGAGATAGTTGACGCAAAAAGCTCGGAAAGAAGAGATATTTTCGAGGAAGCGGCAGGAATATCAAAATTCCGCTACAGAAAAGCTGAGGCGGAGAGAAAGCTTACTGCTGCCGAGGACAATATAACAAGACTTCAGGATATCGTAAGTGAACTGAGTGCAAGAAAGGATCCGCTTTGTGAACAGGCAAAAAAAGCAGAGAAATACCTTGTTCTTGCAGACGAGCGAAAAAAGCTTGAGCTTGCTTTATGGTTAAATGATCTTGACGGATTCGGAAAGAAGATCGAAAAGATCACTGAGGATTCTCTTGTCTATACGTCTCAGTATGAAAACACCGAAGCACTTATCGACAAGTTTGAAAATGATATTCAGGCCGGATATCAGAATATGCGTGAAATAACGCTGAAGATCGACGAACTCAAAACAGGAATACTTGAAGCACAGAAGGAATCATCCTCTTTTGATGCAGAAAATGCCGTCTGCCGAAATGATATAGATCATGCCGAAAAGCTTATCGAATCGATCAGGGAGCGAAAGCAGGATGAAGCAGAATCTGAAAAAGCTCTTGACGAAAAAATAAAAAGCTTTAACGATGAACTTGCAAAAAAGCAGAATGATGTAAAAAGTATCGCTGACGAGATAAGAAAGACAGAGCAGGACTTTATTGCCATAGAAGAACAGACAAAAACAGCGGAAGAAAGCTTTTCTGAAAAGGAAGGAAGCGTAAACGATCTTTATTTCAAAGAAAACGATCTGAAACTGAAGATCACTACAGCTGAAGCTTCAGTAAAAGAGACTGAGGAACAGCTTTCTGAAAACGATATCCGCAAGGAAGAGCTGAGTTCTTCATGTGAAAAATATAAAAATCAGATAGAAGAAGCTGAAAAATCTCTCGAAGACGCAAATGAGAGAGAAAATGAATGCAAAAACAAGGCATCAGGACTAAATATTATCTATAAAAACAAAAAGACGAAGTTCGATGAGAAAAAAGAGCAGTTTGAAAAGGTCCTTTTCGAGATAAAGGAAAAACGCCAGAGAGCAAGTGTTTTAAAGGATCTTGAAAACAGCATGGAGGGCTTTAACTACAGCGTCAAGGAAATAATCAAAGCCTCAAAAAACGGACGGATAAGCGGTATTTTCGGAACGGTTTCACAGCTCATCAAGGTTGATGAAAAATATGTTCAGGCTGTCGAAACTGCACTTGGCGGTGCACTGCAGAACGTCATAGTTCAGAATGAAGAAACTGCCAAAAGATGTATAGCCCTTCTTAAAGAGTTAAAAAAGGGACGTGCGACATTTTTGCCGGTTACTTCCATAAAACCGTATTCTTTTAATGAAAATGCTGTTCGAAATGAAAACGGATTTTTAGCTCTTGGAAATGAAGCCGTATCATGCGACAGCAAATTTAACGACATTATGTCAAATCTTCTCGGCAGGACAGTTATTGCTGAGGATATTGACTATGCATCGATAATTGCAAAAAAATACGGATACAAATTCAGGATCGTCACACTTGACGGTCAGATCATAAACGCCGGCGGTTCATTTACCGGTGGTTCAGCAGTTTCCTCTCATGGTGTTCTTTCCAGAAAGAACGACATAGAAGAACTCGAAAGCAGCATTGAAAAGCTTACCTCAGAGCAGGATTCTCTCAAAGCTGAAACCGAGGAGCTCAAAGCTCAGACAGAAAAGCTCAGACTTGAGATCGAAGGAATGAACGAGGAAAGCAGGAAGATAAGCGAAGATCAGATGCGTTTCAGATCATCGATATCGTCTGCACAGTCCGTTCTTGAAGAGTCATCAAAGCAGCTCAGGTCGTTTGAGGACGGCAGAGAAAAGCTTTTAAGAAAGCTTGATGAAAACAAATCAGTTATAGAAAAGTCATCAGAGGAGCTCAAAGATATCCGAAACAGGATAGACGAGCTTCAGACAGGAATAGATTCCCAGCAGCAGATAAAGGAAACTCTTGCAGAAAAGAGAGATGCTCTCAGCGAGGAGCTTTATGCACTTAAGCTGAAAAAAGTCGAAGCTGAAAACAGCATAGAGGCTGTAAAACAGGAAATAAGGCATTCTGATGATATAAGAAACAATCTTTCAGAAAACTCAAAGCAGTACGATGCTCAGATCGAAGAGCAGAACAATATCATTAAAGAAAAAAATGAGAAGATAGAGGAAAATCTTAAAAAGATAGTTTTGATCTCTGAAAAGACAAATTCATATAACGAAGAGATCAAAAAGTCATCTCAGGAACACGATGAACAGGAAAAACGTGTGACTGAGCTCAGAAATGAGCAGAAAAAGAACAATGATGACAAGGAAAGACTGTCTGTTGAGATATCAAGACTTGATGAAAAGAAGATCGCACTTCAGCGCGACTATGATTCAGTCATCGGAAAGATGTGGGAAGCTTACGAAATGACTCGTTCAGAGGCGGCAGCATTTGCACCGCCGGTCGAAAACATTCCGGAAGCTCAGAAACGTCTTAATTCTCTCAAATCATCCATAAGATCTCTCGGCAGCATAAACGTTGCCGCCATCGAGGAATACAAGGAGGTCTCAGAGCGTTATGAGTTCCTGTCAGGACAGCTGTCCGATGTTGAAAATTCAAAAAAAGAACTCGAAAAGCTCATTATCGAGCTTACAAGCGACATGCAGAGGATGTTTGCAGAGTGCTTTGCCGAGATAAATAAAAATTTCAAGGAGATATTTACCGAGCTCTTCGGCGGAGGACAGGCAGATCTGGAACTCACGGATCCTGAAAATGTTCTTGAATCCGGAATAGAGATAAAAGTTGCACCTCCTGGAAAGGTCATCAAAAACCTCATTTCTCTCTCAGGAGGAGAGCAGTCGTTTGTGGCGATAGCGATCTATTTTGCTATACTGAAAATAAGACCTGCACCGTTCTGTATCCTTGATGAGATCGATGCGGCACTTGACGAAGTAAATGTAAGAAAATACGCCATGTATCTTAAAAACTTTATAAACACCACACAGTTTATCATCGTTACTCACAGAAGAGGAACGATGGAGCTTGCAAACGTTCTTTACGGTGTAACGATGCAGCATAACGGAGTATCCAAGCTTCTGAAAATGACTCAGGATGATATTCCGGATGAAGTAAGTGCAGCAAATCAGTAAAAACAGATCAGGAAAATATCTGAAATCAGGAGGAAACTATGGGATTTTTCAGCAAAATAAAAAAAGGACTTTCAAAAACCAAACAGCAGATGGTATCAAAAATATCGATGCTTCTGAATTCTTTTACAAAAATAGACGAAGACCTTTTTGAACAGCTTGAGGAAACACTTATAATGAGCGATGTCGGCGTTGAGACATCCGTAGAAATATGCGAACGACTCAGGAAAATGGTAAAGGAACAGGGAATTACAGATCCTAATGAGATCATGAAGCTTATTCATGAGATAGCAGCAGATATGCTCGGTGAGGATCAGAAGCTGGATCTTTCTACAAAGCCGACTGTCATCATGGTAATAGGCGTAAACGGTGCCGGAAAAACCACAACGATCGGAAAACTGTGCCATAAACTGAAAAATGACGGCAAAAAGGTTCTTGTTGCAGCAGCTGATACCTTCAGAGCAGCAGCCATTGATCAACTTCAGGTCTGGACAGAGAGAGCAGGTGTTGACCTTGTAAAGCATGCAGAGGGTTCTGATGCGGCAGCAGTTGTATTTGATGCAATTACTGCGGCAAAGGCAAGAGGCTGCGATGTTGTTATCGTTGATACTGCAGGAAGACTTCACAACAAGAAAAATCTGATGGACGAGCTTGCAAAAATAAACAGGATCGTATCACAGCAGGCAGAGGGCTGTTCAAGAGAGATTCTTCTCGTTCTTGATGCTACAACAGGACAAAATGCCGTAAATCAGGCAAAGCTCTTCAAGGAAACAGCTGACATCACAGGTATCGTTCTTACAAAGCTCGACGGTACTGCAAAGGGCGGAATAGTTATTTCAATAAAAAATGAACTCGGTATCCCTGTAAAGCTTGTCGGACTCGGAGAAAAGATAGATGATCTTCAGGAATTTTCAAATGTTGATTTCGTAAATGCACTGTTTGAAGATGATGTTCTTGAAGAAAAGGATGATCAGGAAGCTGAGGATGAAGAAGAAAATATTTCAGCATCCGATACAGAGGAACAAGAGTCCGCTGAGGAACAGTCTGATGATAATGACGAAGTATCAGAAGAAAATGAAACAGAAGTTATCTCCATGGAAGAAAATGAAACAGAAGCTGTTTCCGCGGAAGAAGATGATACAGAAGTTATCTCTGCAGAAGATGATACAGAAGCTTTCTCTGCGGAAGAAGATGAAACAGAAGCTGTTTCCGCGGAAGAAGATGAGACAGAAGTTATCTCCGTAGAAGAAGATGAAACAGAAGCTGTTTCTGCAGAAGAAGATGAAACAGAAATAATCTCCATAGCATCTGATGAAACAGAAAAGACACCGGAAGATTCAGATGAAACCGAAGCAGCATCTGACACAGAAGAAGTATCTGAAGATAATAAGACAGAGCCTGAGGAAGCAGCTGAAGATTCATCTGAAACTGAAGAAGACAGTGCTGAAGACTCAGAAGACAGTGAACAGGATGCTCAGTCTGAGGAAGAAGCGGCAGAAGAAAACGGCAAAAAGAAAAAATTCTTCAATTTCGGCTGGTTTAAAAACAAAAAGAAGAAAAAGGATAAATAAAAGCAGGTGTGAAAATGAAAGTTATTTTAGCTTCAAACAATCAGCATAAGCTTGCTGAAATAAAGAAAATTCTTGAGCCTCTCGGTTATGAGCTTGTTTCCCAGAGTGAGGCCGGTATAAATATCGAGGTTGAAGAGACCGGTACCACTTTCGAAGAAAATGCCTCACTTAAAGCCGAGGCAATATATAAAGAAGCAAAGCTCCCTGTTATTTCAGATGACAGCGGACTGGAGGTTGATCATTTAAACGGTGCGCCGGGCGTATATTCACACAGATTTGCCGGTCCCGATGCAACTGATGAGGACAGATGCATCAAGCTTCTGTCAGAGCTTGACGGTGTTCCTGATGAAAAGAGAACAGCAAGATTTGTCTGCGTGATCTGTTATATCGACAAGGACGGCAGAAAGAGCCTTGTCAGAGGGACATGCGAAGGAAAAATAGGGACCGAAGCCCGTGGAAGCAACGGATTTGGTTATGATCCGGTCTTTATGTATAACGGAACATCATTTGCAGAGATCCCGTCTGAAGAAAAAAACAAGGTAAGTCACAGAGCGGATGCTCTCAGAAAATTTTCAGAATTATTAACAAAGGAATGATTTTATGTTGACAAGTAAACAAAGAGCAGTACTCAGAGGAATAGCAAGTACATACGATACGATCTTTCAGGTAGGAAAAGGCGGTATTTCAGATACTCTTGTAACTCAGGTCGAGGATGCACTCAGAGCAAGAGAGCTTATCAAATTAAGAGTTCTTGACAACAGCCCTATGGATGCAAGAGAAGCTGCAGAGGAGCTTGCATCAAAAACCGGATCGGATGTGGTACAGGTGATCGGAAGCAAATTTGTTCTGTTCAAGAGAAATCCGAAAGAGCCGGTACTGGATATCAAACTCTGATGGGCAGAACAGGCCTTTTCGGGGGCACGTTCAATCCGATACATTCAGGACATATCCATCTTGCAGAAGAATCCTTCAAAGCGCTGAAGCTTGACAGGATGTTTCTTATCCCGTCAAATATTCCCCCTCACAAGCAGGCAGAGAACCTTTGTTCAGGAGAACAGAGAGCGGAAATGGTAAGACTCGCCTTAAAAGGTATGGAGGGTTTTGAAGTCAGTGATTTTGAGATAAAAAGTGAAGGAAAGAGCTATTCTTACTATACAGTAAAACATTTCAGGGAACAGTATCCTGACGATGAGCTTTTCCTTATTGTAGGAAGCGACATGTTTTTAAGCTTTGATACATGGTTTAAGTTTGAAGAAATCTTAAAGGAAGTAACGCTTGCTGTTGTATCAAGAGAATACAACGACAGAAAAATGCTTGAGGAAAAAGCACTTGAACTTGAAAAATTCGGACGAACAAAAATAATCGACACAAATGCTCTTCCGATCTCGTCCACAGAGGTTCGCAGAAGGATACAGAGCGGGGAAAATTATTCTTGCTATTTGTCTGAAAATGTAGTACAATATATAAGATTGAACGGTTTGTACATTAAACAGGTTGGTGATAGTGATTGTACAAAGTTGAGGAAGTAAAGGAACTTCTGAAGGAAAGACTTTCAGAGAAAAGATATATCCATTCGTTAAACGTTGCAGATGAATGCAGAAAGCTGGCAGAGGAGTACGGAGAGGATGCGGACAGGGCATATTTTGCCGGACTTGTCCATGACATCTGTAAGGAGATCCCTGCGGAAGAAATGAAGCAGACTGCCGTTGACAGTGACCTTAATATGACAAAGGCTGAGCTTGAAACAAAGGCGTTGTGGCACGCTGTTGCCGGAGCGGGATATGTCAGAGATGTAATGAAGATAAAAGATGAGGACATCATCAATGCAGTAAGATTTCACACAGTCGGAAGAGCAGGAATGACAAGACTTGAAGAAATAGTTTATATGGGGGATCTTATCTCTGCCGACAGGACTTATAAGGATGTAAAAAAATTTCGCAAGCTCGCCTATCACGATCTGAACAGAGCGATGCTTGAAGCTTTGATATTTTCAATAGAATCAGTTATTGATAAAAAGGGATTGGTACCGGAATATACGATACAGGCATATAATCAGTATTTATATATTGATCATCAGGAAAGGAAATCATAAAGATGGACGAAGAAAAAATCACTTCCCGAAAAAGTAAAAAAAGTGCATTCAGAATAATTAAAAATATTGTTACGGTATTGGTCACAGTTGGAGTGCTGTATCTTTTTATCAGCTCAGCAATGTCAGCACTTACTTCAGCAAAGAAACCGTTCCTTCCGAGTGAGGACAAGATCCTTGAACCTATAACACAACCTATAGTTTTAAAGCCGGTTGATCCCGAGGTCGAAATAGAAGACGGTCTTGATTTTAATCAGTATATTGAAGGACAGTATACGATCCTTGCACTCGGTATGGATGAAGAAGGACTGAACACTGACGTTATGATGCTTTGCCTTCTTGATCTGAATGCAGGAAAGATCAAGATACTTCAGATACCGAGAGATACTTATGTAGGTCCGGAAATGACTTACTCCGATGCACATAAAATAAACAGTGTATATTCACAGGGTACTTATGAAGGCTCTGATATCAACAAGATAGTAAAATGTCTCAACGACATGTTTGGAATACCGATAGACAACTATATCGGAATAAAGTGTACTGATGTTGCTCCTGTTGTTGATGCAATGGGCGGAATACCGATGAACGTTCCTGATGATATCGTATATGAAGCAGACAAGCTTATCCCTAAGGGTGAGACAGTTTTAAGCGGAGAAGAAGCAGAATGGTTTGTAAGATACCGTTCAGACTACCTTCAGGGAGATATCGGAAGAATTAAGGCACAGAGATACTTCCTTGCTGCTGCAATGCAGAAGGTGAAGAACATGGGAACACTTGAGATCCTGAAAATATATCCTACACTTAAAGATTATATTATTTCAGGACTTTCAGTAAAAGAGATCGGAATGATCTGTGATTTTGCAAATACTGTAAGCATGGAGGATGTAACAGTAAAGATGCTTCCCGGTGAGGCACTTGACCAGGGTGACATCGATAATTATGCAGGATGGACACTTCATGAAAAGGAGACCATTCAGCTCCTGAATGAAGAATTCAGACCTTATCAGGAAAGACTCTATGAGGACGACCTGAATATTATAGAAGTTAAGAACACAACTACAGGCTATTATGATGAAGGAACAAACTTTGATGACATCATCGCTGGAAAAGCAGAGATCGCTATAAAGAAAGCTGATGCAAATGAGATGCCTGAAGATTATGTAAAACCTGAGAAAACAATAACTACCGCAGTCGAAACATCAGCTGCAGGGGAGGAATAATATTTATGGAAGCAATTGATAAAGTAAAGAAGATAGTTGAAGTACTTGATTCAAAAAAAGCAGAACAGATAGACGTTCTTGGTATCAAAGACCTTACGATTCTTGCTGATTATTTTGTAATAGCAACCGGAACCAGTTCAACACACACAAAAACTCTTGCCGACGAAGTCGAATACCAGCTTTCACAGGCCGGCATCAAAGGCAGCGTCGAAGGTCATGGTTCCAACTGGATCGTTATCGATTATCACGACGTAATAGTTCACGTTTTCTACAAGGAAACAAGAGACTTCTACCAGCTCGAACGCCTCTGGGCCGATGGCGAACACGTAGACATCTCCTCCTGGCTTAAATAATAAGCGAATGAGCAGGGCAACCGCAAAGCCCTGCAAACACCCGAGGCATATTCAAACCCAAACCCATTTGAAATGCGAAGGTGCAGGGCGACCGCAAAGCCCTGCAAACACCCGAGGCATATTCAAATCCAAACCCATTTGAAATGCGAAGGTGCAGGGCGACCGCAAAGCCCTGCAAACAACTTAAAAAATTTCAGTAACAAAAACCAAGTATTTAATTCCACTGATATTATTCAGTATTTATTATTAAAGAAGGGACCTTTTAAAGATGAGCAAATATGATTTTAAAGCCATTGAACAAAAATGGCAGAAATACTGGGAGGAACACGAAACCTTCAAAACAGACGTATGGGACTTCAGCAAACCTAAATTCTACGCACTCGACATGTTCCCATATCCATCAGGTGTCGGCCTCCATGCAGGACATCCGGAAGGCTACACAGCAACAGATATCGTTTCAAGAATGAAACGTATGCAGGGCTATAACGTACTCCATCCGATGGGCTACGACTCATTCGGTCTCCCGGCAGAACAGTATGCTGTTACTACCGGCAACCATCCTAACGGATTTACACAGAAAAACATAGGCACATTTTCAAATCAGCTCAAGGAACTCGGATTTGACTATGACTGGTCAAAAATGACAGCTACATCTGACCCTGAATTCTATAAATGGACACAGTGGATATTCAAACAGCTCTATAAGGACGGCTATGCCAAATACATAGATATGCCTGTAAACTGGTGCGAAGAACTTGGAACAGTTCTCTCAAATGATGAGGTTATCGACGGAAAATCAGAACGTGGCGGATACCCTGTAGTTAGAAAGAACATGAAGCAGTGGGTAATCGATCAGCCTGCATTCGCAGAAAAACTCCTTGAAGGTCTTGATGAGATCGACTGGCCTGAATCCACAAAGGCAATTCAGCGTAACTGGATCGGCAAATCAACAGGTGTTGAAGTAGAATTTGAGATCGTTGGCGGAGGAAAATTCTCAATATTCACAACATGTATCGAAACCATTTACGGTATCACCTTCATGGTTTTAGCCCCTGACGGAGCAATTACAGAAAGCCTTCTCGACCGTGTACAGAACAGGGAAGAGGTTCAGGTATATATAGACGAGACAAAAAAGAAGAACGACATGGACAGAACAGAGCTGAACAAAACAAAGTCAGGCTGTGAACTGAAGGGCGTCACATGTATCAACCCTGTAAACGGTAAGGAAGTTCGCATGTTCATCGGTGATTTCGTTCTTGCAAGCTACGGAACAGGTGCAGTAATGGCAGTTCCGAGCCATGACCAGAGAGACTTTGAATATGCAGTAGCTCACAATATTGATATGATACAGGTAATCGACGGTGATGAAAAGCTTGGTCATGTTGATGTTTCAGAAGCTGCATTTGAAAAGCAGAGCTATCTCGGAAAAGGCTATAAGCTTATAAATTCAGAAGAATTCACAGGACTTACCGTTGAAGAAGCAAAGGAAGCAATTACTTCCAAACTCGAAAAAATGGGAATCGCAAAGCGTACAGTAAACTATCACTTCCGTGAATGGATATTTGCACGTCAGCGTTACTGGGGCGAACCTGTTCCGGTAGTTCATGGTGAAGACGGACAGATCCATGCACTTGACGATGAAGAGCTGCCGCTTATCCTGCCTGAGCTTGATGACTACAAGGGCAAGAACGGTAAGGCACCGCTTGAAAATGCAGAAGAGTGGAAAAAATACGATAAAAACGGCATAAAGGGTACTCGTGAAACTTCAACCATGCCGGGCAGTGCAGGATCAAGCTGGTATTACTTCCGTTACATAGATCCGCACAACGACAAGGAATTTGCAAATCAGGAGCTCTTAAAGCACTGGATGCCTGTTGACCTTTATATCGGCGGTCCTGAGCACGCTGTCGGACACCTTATCTATTCACGTATCTGGAACAGATATCTCTATGACAAGGGTCTTGCTCCGACAAAGGAACCATTCAAGAAGCTTGTTCATCAGGGCATGATACTCGGTGAGAACGGTATCAAGATGGGTAAGCGTTTCCCTGAATTTGTTGTAAATCCTTCAGATATCGTAAGAGATTTTGGCGCAGATACACTTCGTCTCTATGAGATGTTCATGGGACCTCTTGAAGTAAGCAAGCCATGGAGCCAGCAGGGCGTAGAGGGTGCAAGACGTTTCCTCAACCGTGTATGGAATTTCTTCACAGAAGCTGAAAACCTGACAGACGACAACGACGGAGCACTTACCAAGATCTATCACCAGACAGTCAAGAAGGTCACTGATGACTTTGAGGTTCTTGCTTTCAACACTGCTATCAGTCAGATGATGATCTTCGTAAATGCAGTATACAAGAACGGAAAATGTCCTAAGGAATATGCTGAAGGACTTATCAAGATGATCTCATGCATCACTCCTCATATCGGCGAGGAAATCTGGAGCATATTCGGTCACGATGACACAATAGCATTTGAAAGCTGGCCGACATATGACGAAAAGGAACTTGTTGAAGAAACAGTAGAGATCGTTGTACAGGTAAACGGTAAAGTAAAGACAAAACTTATGATCCCGGTTGGAAGCACACAGGATGAAGTTTTCGCTCTTGCATTTGCAGATGCCAAGCTCAAGGATGCGATTGAAGGCAAGAATATCGTAAAACAGATATATGTACAAAATAAACTTGCTAATTTTGTTGTAAAATAACAAATAACTGTATATCGGAAAATTTGACTTGACAATACTGTAAATAATATGCTAAAATAATACTATGTTATTCGCATGGATTAATCGTGATATTGATTTAAGAGGTTCTGAACCTCATTTGATCATATATATCTACCTTAATCGCAGAGGATATTTAGTTTAACGACTGACGTTATGTTTCTGTTCCATCAGAGCAGCGTTAAGTATAAACCTCTGTCTTAGCGGCAAAGGGAGGGAATAAAGTGGCAGAAGTTCGTGTTGGAAAAAATGAATCTTTAGATACAGCACTTAAGCGCTTCAAAAGATCATGCGCAAAGGATGGCGTTATAGCTGAGGTTCGTAAGAGAGAACACTACGAAAAGCCTTCGGTAAAACGTAAGAAGAAATCCGAAGCAGCTCGTAAGCGCAAATATTAATTTGGGGCTCTAATTTAAGATTTAAAAAAGCAGACAATTTTTTGTCTGCTTTTTTTATACCTGTTTTATGTGTGTCAACCTTGAAATTTATTTCAAAATAAGTTATAATTAAAAATATATCTATTTCAAAACAAAATGTAAAAATATTATAAATTGTAAATATTTTATGAATAGTATTTAGTATTAACCTTTGTGTGAATATTGAATAAATATCAAAATAATTAATGTTTATTTGTCTAAATTTATAAACTTCACTTGAATTTTCGAAAGTGATGGGCTATAATAATAGAATAAGAAAGGTATATTTTCTAACGGATGACAACACTCTGTAAAGATATGGAACGCTGTCAAAGAAAATTTGATTTGATATAAATATTGGAGGGGATAACTGTGATATTGGATTCACTACAGTTCAAAGCAATGGAAAGCGGAATAAAAGCAATGAAAATGAAACAGGAGGTTCATACACAGAACATAGCAAATATCGATACTCCTGATTACAAAATGAAAACATTCTCATTTGAGAACGCACTCGAGGACAGCATCTTAAAAACAAAGGACGGCAAAGAAAAATTCGCCTTTGAAGCAACCGTTACGGAACGTGACAACACCGAAAATCTTATTGATGGAAACAACGTTGACGTTGAAGCTGAAAACCTTGAACTTTACAGTGCATATATCCAGCAGAACGCCACCATTCAGAAGATGAACTCGGTTATCAGTGATGTCAGATATGTATTGCAGAATTCTAATTTCAAATAAAAAGGGGATAGATGATCATGGCATTTTTAAACGCACTTAATACAGTCGGTTCAGCTCTTACAGCTGAAAGATTCCGGATGAATATTATCTCACAGAATATAGCAAACCAGAGTACGATCGGAACAGACGGCAATGATCCATACAGAAGAAAACAGGTGATCTTTCAGGAGAGACAGCAGAGCTTCAGTGAAACCCTCGATGCAGTTCAGGGCGGCGGAGTTCGTGTAGTACGTGTTGATGAAAGTCAGGAAGATTTCAAGCCTGTGTATGATCCTACAAATCCCGAAGCTGACGAGGACGGATATGTTTACTATCCGAACGTTAACAACACTGAGGAACAGATCGACCTTATGGAAGCGTCGAGAGTATATGAGGCAAATGTCACAGCACTCAGCGTAGTGAAAGCCATGGCACAGAAAGCTCTTGAAATAGGCAAGGGCTGATAATTAAAAAAAGGGGAAATAATCATGATAGATGCAAATTTTATAACACCGCTTGTAAGCATGCCTTCAGTTGAAGTTCTGTCGGCAAAAGGTCTTGCAGGAACAAACAGTAACAGCATAACAGTTGACCTTGAAGAAGGCGAAAAATCATTTGCCGCTACACTTAAAGAAAAAATTGCAGAGGTCAAAGGACTTGAAATGAAATCGCTTGACAGTGCATACGCAGTATCCATGGGACAGACCGAAGATATTGAAGGTGCAATGATCGATGCGACAAAGGCATCAGTTGCCATAGAAACAGCTGTTCAGATAACAACAAGAGCAGTAAATGCATATAAGGAAATCATGCAGATGACGATTTAAGGGGTTAATTAAAAGGGTAAATAATAAGTGAAAAATATTATGGAGTATGATCAGATAGATGAAAGATACGCTTAAACAATTTGGAGAAAAATTCAAAGCTTTCTGGGGCGGATTAGGAAAAGGAATTAAGCGGTTAATAATTGCCGGACTTATAGTTCTGGTAGTCGGTGCTCTTGTTGCAGCGATTGCCATAAATGTTGCCAAAGCAGGATGGCTTGTTCTTTTCCCTGATATGTCAACAGAGGAATCTGCTGAAGTATATAAGGAACTTCAGGAGATGAATGTTGAAACAAGAATAAACTCAGATGGTGAAATAGAAGTCAGAGAAGAAGAGTGGGATACGCTTGTATATGAACTTGCTGAAAAAGGCTATCCTCAGTCAACCCCTTCCTACGGAACGTTTTTTGACAATCTTTCAATGACTATGACGGAGTTTGAAAAGAAGGAAACACTCAGATTTGAACTTCAGAACAGACTTCAGACAACTCTCAAACGAATAGACGGCATCAAGGGTGCCATCGTAACGATCAGTTTCCCTGAAAGCTCTACATATGCATGGAAGCCTGAAGAGGGAAAAGCAACAGCCAACGTTACACTCACACTTGAAAATCCTAAAAAGTTTTCAGCTGAACAGGTCCAGGCAGTAAAAAATATAGTAGCATACAGTGCTCAGAAGGTTGAGCCTGAAAATGTTTCTGTTGTCGATGCAACTACAGGAAGAGAACTGAAGGGAATTGATGAGAATCGGTCAGATATCATGGATACTGATGATAAGATCGACTATGCGATCCTTATCCAGAATCAGTATGAAGAAAAAGCAGAAAAGATCCTTGAATCGATTTACGGTGCAGGAAATGTAACCGCAGCCGCTACTGTTGATATTGACTATGACAAGATCACACAGGAAGTTAAGGAACTTACCACTGATGAAAACGGTGAGGGTGTTAAGGAAACTCAGCATATCAAGTATAAAACAGACGGAACCGTAGACAACGGTGGTGTAGTAGGAGAAGAAAATAATACAGATATTCCAAACTATGGAAATCTTGAAGACAATCTTAATTCAGACAACACACCTGAATATGAAAGAGATACCGAGTGGGCAATAGGATATATTCTTACACAGACAGAAAAAACCCCGGGCGGTATAAAGAAAGCAACTATCAGTGCAGTTGTTGCAAATGAAACAGGAACACTTACAGAGAATGAGAAAGAAGAACTCAGACAGCTTGTAAGCAATGCTACAAATATTCCTGTTGAAAACGTATCAGTAACAGCAACACTCCTTAATCCTGAAGTAAAACCTGCAGATACAGGCGAAGGCGAAGAACCTGAAGAATCAGGCATACTTGGATTATTAAAGAAATACTGGTGGATATTCGCAATAGTTGCAGCAATTCTTGTAATTGCGACAATTTTGATCATAGCGTCAGTAATAAACAAGAAAGCAAAGAAGAAGATCGCTGCTGCTCAGGCAGAAAGTCAGGCGCAGATAGAAAGTATGAAGAAATCAATAGAAGAAGAAAACAACAAGAAGATGACCATCGAGGAAGCTGCCAAAGAACATACGGAGGCTTCAAATGCTACTGCAAACGAAGTCAAGGAGTTTGCAAAGAAAAATCCGGAGATCGCTGCAGCACTCATTCGTTCAATGATGAAGGAACAGCAGTGATAACTTCATAGGAAGTGAAATTATTGCGAAAAATATTAAAATCTGATGATGTGATCAAGCTGGAGGAAGCTGTAAAGATACCTGACTGTATAGTAAGAAGCCGGCTTGAACTATTACCGGATTCGACAGTTATTGAAGACAATTCATATAATGAAAATGATGAATATCAGACAGATACAGATGATGATATGTCTGAACTGTTCGAGGATGAAAACCCTCAGCAGTCTGAGGAATTTGACAGCGAGCTTTATCTTAAGGAAGAACAGGATAAGCTCTTAATTGAAAAAGAAGCTGTGATCAAGCAGGCACAGACTCAGGCTGCACAGATACTTCGTGATGCCGAGCTGGAAGGGAAAAAAATGCTCGCATCCGCACAGGATCAGGCTGAAAAGCTTTTTGATGAATCCCGTGAAAGAGGATATGCCGAGGGTGCCGATGCCAGAAAAAACGAGATATTTGAAAGACTGTCGTTAATCGAAGAAAGCTTAAAAAGCCTTTATGATGCACAGGAAGCATATTTTGATGAATACGCATCAGAGCTAAGGCTCCTTGCAGTTGAAGTTGCAGAAAAGGTCATTGCACAGAAGCTGTCCGATGATCCGAAGACCATTATACCGCTTGTAAAAAGCGCTGTTAAATCAATACGTGATGTCAGCTGGATAAAGGTCGAGATCTCAGATAAAATGAAAGCAAACGCACAGGAACTTGAAAGAATGCTTGTAGATCTGAAGCCAAATCAAAACGTTGAGATAGAACTCAGACGAGGTGCTGACGAAGGAACGTGTGTTGTTCATACAGCCGAAGGTGTAACAGTAGCTTCAGTTGCAACGCAGCTTGAAAACATAACCGAATATTTTAAACGATATAAGGAAAGTGGAAAAGATGAGCTTGAGACTTGATCATTCAGGACTTCGGAAAACGATGAGACTCAATAATTTTCACACTGTTTTAGGTAAAATAGAACAGATAGTCGGAATGACAGTTGAAGCATCAGGAATGTCCTGCAATATCGGAGATGTCTGTGAGATCTCTGTAGTCGGAAAGGAAAGAAAAAAGATCCTTTCTGAAGTAGTCGGATTTAAAAACAACAAAGTACTTCTGATGCCATATGGGGATATAGCAGGTATCGGTTACGGAAGCTTCGTTTCCAATACGGGACATAAGCTGAAAATAAAGATGAGTGATGCACTCATCGGCCGTACAATAGACGCACTTGGAAATCCTATAGACGGCAAGGGTGATATTGAATCGGATATTTACTACAGCATAAACGGAACTCCGGCAAATCCTATGACCAGACCACCGATAACTGAGCCGCTTGAATTCGGCGTTAAAGCAATAGACGGCATGATAACCATTGGCAAAGGACAGAGAATGGGTATCTTTGCAGGAAGCGGTGTCGGAAAAAGTACACTGATGGGCATGATAGCCCGTAATATTAAAGCTGACGTTAACGTCATCGCTCTTGTGGGCGAACGTGGACGAGAGCTTATGGAGTTTATAAACAAGGATCTTGGACCAGAAGGAATAAAGCGAAGCGTTCTCGTTGTTGCAACATCAGATCAGCCGGCAATGCTCAGATCAAAATGTGCTCAGACAGCAACTGCGATCGCTGAATATTTTAAGGATCAGGGCAAGGATGTTCTGCTGATGATGGATTCGCTTACGCGTTTCTGTATGGCAGAGAGAGAGATAGGTCTGAGTGTAGGTGAACCTCCTATTGCGAGAGGCTACACTCCTTCAATATATGCATCACTTCCGAAACTTCTTGAACGATGCGGAAATTTTGAAAAAGGGTCAATAACCGGAATATTTACAGTACTTGTTGAAGGTGATGACTCCAATGAACCTATATCAGATACGGTTCGTGGTATTATTGACGGACACATAATGCTTTCAAGAAAAATAGCAATGAAAAACCATTATCCTGCTATTGATGTATTAGCCAGCATAAGCCGTCTGATGTCCGGAATAGCGACACCTGAACAAAAGAAGGTTGCCGGACAGATAAGAAAAATAATGTCACTTTACAACGATAACCAGGACCTTATTTCGATAGGTGCATACAAGGCGGGAACAAATCCCGATCTTGACAATGCGATAAAACGAATGGATGCAGTAAACAAATTTCTTCAGCAGGCAGTTGACGTTCGCTCTACTATGGAAGAGACAATTACAAGTATGATGAATATAGTAAAGTAAGGAAGCGTATAACATGAAAAAGTTTGAATTTACTTTGAAAAAAATGCGCGATTACAAAAGACAGATACTTGAAAGAGAAAAGGGATATCTTTTGAGTTTATATTCGGAATATAATTTATTGGAAGAACGAAACAACGGGCTTAACGAGGATATGAAAAATATTTGTCTTAAAGCTTCCGAAGATATGAGAAAAGGGATTAGTGTAAGAGAGATACAGATCTATGAAATGCAGAAAACAGCAATACGTGATGAACAGGCTCAGCTCAGAATTCAGATGAGTGTAATGGAATCAAGTATTGAAAAGCAGCGAAAGATAGTAGTCAAGATCTCTCAGGAGGTGTCCGGACTGGATAAGCTGGAGGAAAAGCAGCTCGCAGATTACAAATATCATCTGTCAAAGGAAAATGAACAGATGGTCGAGGAGTTTCTTTCATTCCGCCTTACGAAGTCAAAGGACGAAGATTTTTACGATACCGGCGATTATTAAAATACAGAGATTTTTATGAGAGGGGGTGGACTATATGAAGGTAGACATAAATATTGTTCAGGGCGGTATTATGATGCCGAACACGAACAGTACAAATGTTGATGAGCTTGCGGTAGATCCGGAGTTTATGTCTATTCTGAATAATATTCCGAGTGAAGGTACAGATGCTTTACTGCTGGAAGAGCCGATTGAAACAGATACAGAAATGCCTGTCTGCTTCGGCTTTGAAAATGATGAAGACGATGTACCGTGGGATAGTTTGAGGGATGAAATTGATACTGATAATGATGAAAAGATTTTTCCGAAAACAGAAAAATCCGATAAAAAATCTGAAAGTATCAAACAGACAGCCGATATGAACGGAGCACTGTATACAGCTGAAGAAATATCAGTTCAGTGTTTTGATTATCAAAATGATCAGAGCAATGAAGAAACTGAGATGTTTACAGCTCCTGTTTCGCAGATGAAAGCAGCAAACGCTGTTTACAAACCGGAAGGATTCAGAACGGCTGAAGCTGATAACAATTCAAAAGACGCTATACCGAAAGAACGAAGCAGATCACCTGCTTTATCAGATGAAATAACCGACAATTTAAATACGGTCGTTTATAATAAAGCTTTCAATGAATTTCATGTGACGGAATACAAGACAGAGATTCAGAATTCTGCAGCTGATGAGAAAGACACAGAATTTGAGATGCAGGAGCATGTAAATATTGAAACTGCGTTTATGGATACTGACTTTGAAAGAACTGAAACAAATTCTGAAAATGAAGTAATTATTCCGGAAAAACAGGAAGCTCAGAACTTCGTTAGTTATGACAATTCAGTAAAATCTGAAGCGAAAGAGCAGACAGAGTTTGAACCAAAGAATCAGAATTACGAAGTTAAGGAAACTGAAGTTAATGCTGAAACCAAGGAACAGACAGAGTTTGAACCGAAAATTCAGAATTACGAAGTTAAGGAAACTGAAGTAAAAGCTGAAACAAAGGAACAGACAGAGTTTGAACCGAAAGTTCAGAATTACGAAGTTAAAGAAACTGAAGTAAAAGCTGAAACAAAGGACCAGACAGAGTTTGAACCGAAGATTCAGAATTACGAAGCTTATGAAACTAAAGTTAAGGCTGAAACAAAGGAACAGACAAAGTTTGAACCTCAGATCCAGAATTACGAAGTTAAAGAAACTGAAGTAAAAGCAGAATCCGAAGAACAGACAGAGTTTGAACCTCAGGTTCAGACAAATGAAGCTTCAAATCAGACAGTATTTGAACATATTCCTGAAAATAAGGGAAATGAAAACAACAATCAGGTTTATTCCGAAAAGAAATCTGAAGCGATCGTATTTGAAAATACATCCGATATTACAAATTTCAGTAAAGAAATAAGCGCTGAGAGTATTTCAGAACAAAACACAGTATCTGAGACAGAGTATACTCAGTATTCAGAGAAAAATGGTTTTGCAAATGAAACAGAAGAAATAATCGTTGGTAAAAAATCCGAAAATGATCATTTATCCATTCAGAAAAATAGTTTAGGTGAAGAAATTCAGAGCACTGAAAAAGAGGCTTTGAAAGTAAATACCGATACAGATTTTGAAGCCGGAGAGGACAGAAGTTCAGACTCAGGCGAGAATGAAAATACTTTCTTTAAAGAAAGCAGAACAGATGACATTTTCAGAAATTCAGAAAAAAGTGATGAAAAAGGCAGCAATGTCACTGACGATGCTTCACCTTTTGAAAAACTGGTGGCAGGTGCAGTAACGATGCAGCCGATAGATTTCATCGGAAGGTCTGAAGTATTTATGTTCGATGACACTCAGATGCAGCAGAACATACTTAATCAGACTTACAAAGCTTTAAACGAATATATTCCGGGAAAACACAATGTGTTTGTCATGAGATTAAACCCTGAGGGTCTTGGAAACATTACAGTCAGAATGATAAAATCAGAAGGCTCTGTTATAGTAAGAATGCTGACGGATAACACAAAAACGGCAGAACTTCTTAACAGGGAACTGAATATTCTTCAGGATCTCTTAAAGCCTCACAATGCCGAAATACAAACAGTTGAATGCCATAAGCCGGATGACATGAATCAGAATTTTATGAATTTTGATCAGAGCGGCTATTCGCAGTCAAGTCAGTTTGCAGAGGAGTACAAAAACTCCGGAAGAAGGTATTTTATGAGCAGCTTCAATGGAACAGATGAAGTTCCTGAGGATCAGAATGAAGATATTTTACAGAGAGCAGTCATTGTACAGACAGGAATGCTCAACAGATTTATTTAAGACTATTTTGAATTTTACAAGACGGAGGTGAATAATATGTCGATAACAAATATCCAGGATTCTTCTGAAAGAAATTACACCACTTTGTTAAACTCCTCAGGCAAGGATGTTAAAGCAACTGAAAATCTGTCAAAGAAATACGGTATTACATATACCACAGAGGACAGCTCATCGCTTTCCGTTGACGATTTCTTTACACTTATGATAACTCAGCTGTCAAATCAGGATTTTATGAATCCTACAGATGACTCTGAATTCATGACACAGATGACACAGTTTGCTTCACTCAAGGCTATGCAGGAAATGGCACAGTTCACACAGCAAAATTTTGCAATGTCACTTTTGGGTAAGACCGTTACAGCAACTAAGTACAGCAACGGTACCAAAATAACCGAAACGGGAGTAGTTGAATCAATGTCCAAAAAAGACAATGAATATCAGGTTACCGTAAACGGACATGTATTTTCAATGAATGAAGTAAGCGAAGTAAGCATAGGAAATTCTGAAGCTTCCGCTGATTCAGGAGCATATGACGCTTCACAGGCTTTAGGATAAGTCTTTTGTAAGGGAGTGTTAGTTATGGATGACTTAACGATAAGAAGATTTAGTACACCAATTACTACAGGCATTCCCCAGACTATACCGAGCGAATACACAGATGTTGTTCCGAAGGAATCTTTTAAACAGATCCTTAGTGAACAGATGAATCAGAATTCGACAGAAGAAACTGAGGAATTGCTTAATAACAGCAGTGTCAATTTTTCAAGACACGCGATGAATCGTGTTTTACAGAGAAACATTGATTTATCAGGGGAAAATTTAGCACGCTTAAATGAAGGGATTAAGCTTGCAGAGGAAAAGGGTTTAGATGATACACTGATCCTTATCGATTCGGCAGCTTACATTGTAAGCGTAAAAAACAACATGGTAATTACCACTGTAGCCAACAATGAGCTTCAGGGAAATGTATTTACAAATATTGACGGGACTGTAATCATATAGCCGGACCTTTTAAAGGAAGCTAATTTCACTGTCCGAATGACAGACGACAGTGACAGTATCCGTCACACACGACATAGGATTATAAAATAAAAGGATTTTTTTAGGGGGTCATATTATGGTAAGATCATTATTTTCAGGCGTTGCAGGATTAAAAACACAGCAGACAAAAATGGACGTTATAGGCAACAACATCGCTAACGTAGGAACATACGGCTACAAGTCAAGCAGAGCAACCTTTAAGGATGTTTACTATCAGACAGCACAGGCTGCTCAGGGTGCCAACGGTGACACAGGCGGAACAAACGCTATCCAGATCGGTTACGGAAACAAAGTAGGAAGTATCGATACAAATACAGCTACTTCAGCTATGTCATCAACAGGTTATTCACTTGACGTTGCTATAACAGGTGACGGTTACTTACAGGTTATGGATGAAGGCGGAGATATCTACTATACCAAAGCAGGTATGCTTGATATCGACTCTGAAGGAAATCTTGTTGATATAAACGGTAACTTCGTTCTTGGTGTCTCAGGGGATTCGACACAGAATCCGGGTTCCAACAAGATCAAGATCAATCTTCCATACCTTGATGCTGCATCAGGCAAGGCTGAAGAAGATATAAACGGTGTTCACTATACTATTGACGCAACAAACAAAACAAGCAAGGCAAACGTAAACTTTACATTTGTTTCAGCTTCATCACTTCCGATAGGCGAACCGATGAGAGCTTCTATTTCAGGTTCTTCAATCGTTGTTACAGTAAATGCAAATGAAGAGTTTGCAAGTCTTGATGATTTTAACAAGGCACTTAACGAAGCTGTTACAGCTGCAAATAACGGTATTGAACATCCTGCAGGTGCATTTACACTTTCTATGGATGATGAATCAAAATTCAGAGTAAAGGATAATACAGCAACACCTCCTGTATCAGGTATGACAGGTGCAGAAATCGTCGGCACAGACTTTGGTTATGTAGATGGTACGGTTACTCTTCCTGATGATGTAAATTCCCTGTTTGACGTTGAAAATGTTCTTGACGGATTTACCGGCGTTGCAGCAACAGGAAATATGGTAATTGAACTTGATGGTGACAGTACAGCAACACCTCCGGTAGCTGCTACAAAGATGACAATCACAATGGGCGACTACAGTGCTGTTGTAAACGCAAGTCAGATGAAGACTGCCGGTTCAGTACTGATGATGAAGGGTGGTACAGACAGAAAGGATGCATTTGAATTATCATTCCCGAGTCTTACATCTCTTACAACTCATCTTGGTATTGATGCAGGCGGCACATATACATCAACAGGTACATTTACAATGGAACCAAGTGCTCCTTCAACAAACCTCGGCTTAGGTGCAAACTCATTTGTACTCAAGGGCGGTACTGAAGGCGGCGAGCAGGGCGTTGAAGACCTTATCAATATTTCAATCGGTGATACAGGTATTCTTGTTGGTACTCATGAAGTATTCGGTACTCTTGAACTTGGACGTATCGATCTTGCAACATTTGCAAATCCTGCAGGTCTTGCTCAGTCAGGTAATACTTACTTTGAGACAACATTCAACTCAGGTGATCCTATTATCAAGACTCCTGGTGATGAAGGCTGCGGTTCACTTGTTTCTTCAACACTTGAATCTTCAAACGTTGATCTTTCATCTGAATTTACAGATATGATCATGACTCAGAGAGGATTCCAGGCTTCTTCACGTGTTATTACTGTTTCAGATACTATGCTTGAAGAGCTTATTAATTTGAAGAGATAATTTGGGTTTTTATTGATATTGAATTGTTGGTGAAAATAATTTAAGTTTTGATGGTGCGGAAGGGTTTTTAGCAGGGCTTTGCGATCGCCCTGCACCTTCGCGGTATCTTCGGAATTTTTATTTCGGGATTAAAATTTAAGTTTTGATGATGCGGAAGGTTTTTTGCAGGGCTTTGCGATCGCCCTACACCTTCGCGGTATCTTCGATTTGGATTTAGAATTGTAAGATGCGGAAGGTTTTTTGCAGGGCTTTGCGATCGCCCTGCACCTTCGCGGTATCTTCGATTTGGATTTAGAATTGTAAGATGCGGAAAGTTTTTTGCAGGGCTTTGCGATCGCCCTGCACCTTCGCGGTATCTTCGATTTGGATTTAGAATTGTAAGATGCGGAAGGTTTTTGCAGGGCTTTGCGATCGCCCTGCACCTTCGCAGCATCTTCGTATATCTGTAAAAATTTTTTTCATTGACAACAATATAGAGAATTTAAAAAAAAAGCTGAGGTGGCGAATTGATGATTACTCTCACTAAGTTAAACGGAACAAAATTTGTACTGAACTGCGATCTTATTGAAACTGTGCAGGAAAATCCTGATACGACGATAAGGTTGGCAAATGGAAATGTATATATTGTAAAAGAGCCGGCTCAGATGGTTGCTGATCTTACGGTTGAGTTTCGGAGAAGAGTATGGGAAGGGATTTTAAATTCAGCTAAATAGGGGGAATAATTTATGGATTTGATGTCAATTATTGGCTGGATACTTGCTATAGCTTTCATTGTTATTAGTATCCTTCTTGGTGAAGATCCTAATACAGGTGCAACGACATTGATTCCTTCACAGTTAAAGGGATTCTGGGATCCGCCGTCGGTTATGATCGTTATCGGCGGTACAATTGCCGCACTGATGGTATCATATCCTGGCAGTATTTTTAAAAAGATGCCGGCACATCTGAAAATTGTAATAAAGCCGCCAAAGTATAATCCGGTACAGTATATTGAACAGATAGTTGAATTTGCAAAGGAAGCCAGAATAAACGGTCTTCTTGCTCTTGAAGAGAAACTTAACGAAGTCAAGGATCCTTTTTTAAAGACTTCTTTGCTTCTGGTTGTCGATTCAGTTGAACCGGAAAAGATCAAGGAGCTTCTTAACAATGAAATAGACAACCTTGATGAACGGCATTCGCAGTGTCAGAGCTTTTATATGAAAGCATCGGAATTTGCTCCGGCTTTCGGTATGGCCGGAACGCTTATAGGTCTTATCAACCTTCTTGCGAACATGTCAGATGCCGAATCACTTGCCAAAAACATGGCGGTTGCTCTTATTACAACGTTCTACGGCGTTCTTCTTGCAAATCTTTTATTTAAGCCGATAGGAAACAAATTGAAAAAGAGACATGAGGAGGAGCTTCTCTGTAAGATGATCATCAGTGAAGGTGTTCAGTCAATACAGGGCGGTGACAACCCGACATTTATAGAGGAGAAACTCATGAGACTTCTGCCTTCAAAGACAGGACAGAAGGGAAAGAAAGGCAAAGACGGAGGCAAATAAAACAGAAAAACAGTAAGGGGTTGCTGTTCTTTTATGATATCACGGGGGTGAGCAAATGGGTAAAAAAAGGGAGGAAGAAGGCGGCGGCAGCTGGATGGACACCTATGGTGACATGGTTACGCTTCTTTTGACTTTTTTTGTTATGCTTTACAGTCAGTCAACGGTTGCAGATGATAAATGGAACGCTCTTGTTTCAGCATTCAGAGCGGATGGTGAAGAGAAGATCGATGTCATATCATTTGTCAAGGACGGCGGCGGAAACAGCGGTGACGGAAACTATCTCGGCACGTTTGAGTCAGAGGATCCTTTCCAGGGCACGTTATATAATTCCGCAATAGAGCAGCTTTATGATAAGATACAGACATATATTGAAGACAGCGATATGGCAAACAGTATTTTGATGGAGCTCACCACAGAAGGTGAAGATGCAGCAGGTGCCGAAGGAGACGACGGTCAGGCTGCCAGTGACGGAGGAAGTGATTCAGATAAAACACAAAACGGTGAAACTGAAACACCGAATCCTGCAAAAAATATTTCCATTCAGTTCAGAAACAATGTACTGTTTGAGCCGGATAAAGCTGTCATCAAAGAAGAATCTATCCCTACACTTCAGTTTTTAGGCGACTGCCTTGCGAGTGTCAAGGATGATATTTCGATGATAATAATTAAGGGACATACAGCAGTAAGTCCCACATCGCAGGTCGATACACGACTTTTGTCAGCAGAAAGAGCCGGAACGATATCAAACTTTTTTGAACGAAATTCCGGAATTTCTTCAACTCAGCTTGTTCCTATAGGACTCGGAAGCGATTATCCTATAGCATCCAACGATAATGAAGAGGGAAGAATGCAGAACAGAAGAGTTGAGATCGTTATTATTAACAAAAACAGTGAGCTTGGAAAGAGTAAAGAATTCCTTAAAGCAATGGGGGCATCGTTTGATGTTGATGATCCTGCACCTATTGACAGTATAGTCAAATAATTTTTCTTATGAATTTACTAATATATGGAGTTGGTAGTATGCAAAGTTTTGATAATGCCGGATTTGGCAAAGAAAAGACTGTCAGTGTTAAAGAAGCACAGTTTCCAAGATTTGAAAGTACCGAACAGGTAAAACCAAATATTCAGAATGAAGAAGAAAAACATATCGATCTTCTGATGGATGTTCCGCTTCAGATACATGCCGAAATAGGCAAGACCAAAAAGACGATGCGTGAGATCATGGAGCTTTGTCAGGGTTCGATAATTGTTCTCGGAAAACAGGCCGGGGCACCTGTGGATATAATAGTAAATAAACAGACTATAGCGAGGGGAAACGTTATTGTATCTGATGATAAATTCAGTGTCAGACTTACTGAGATAGTCAGCAGTAAACACTGAACAAAAAGTATTTATTAAATAAATTCGGAGGTGTTTTTTACGAACGATTCTTTGGCAGGCAGGATATTTACAGTTTTCGGAACATTGCTTTTGTTTGTAGTTATACTGTATCTTGCATATTTGACGACAAAGATGATAGGGAAAAAATATTCACTGGGGAATACAGGAAACAAAAATCTAAAGATACTCGACAATATGGGTATCGGACAGGATAAATCTCTTGCAATAGTTGAAGCCGGAGGAAAGACTGTTTTGGTCGGCATAAGCAGAGAGCATATCGAATATATATGTGATGTGGATAAAACTCAGCTTGTGATGAATGAAAAAGTTCAGAATCCGGCATCAGCTTTTGAATTTGCAGAGATATTAAAAAAGACAGCTTCTCAGAAGCTGCATGATATAAAGGGGAATAAAGATACTGCTGTTGAACCGTCGGAAGAAAATGCGGAGGAAAATACAGCAGACGCTAAGGAAGAGGAGAACACGGAAGAAAATGAATAACATATTGAATGTTCTCTCAAAGAAAAAAATACTGAGCTTTATTTTATGTCTTCTGGTGTTTCTGGTACTGGGATTAACTGTTATCCGGACAGCAGGTGCAGAGTCTTCAATAAAGCTTGATATCAATTCAGGAGAAGCAGAACAAGGATCAAGCACACTTGACTTGCTGTTTATGCTTGCCTTTCTGGCACTCATTCCGACGTTTCTGATGATGATGACTTGTTTTACAAGACTCGTCGTCTCATTTTCATTTTTACGGAATGCCATGGGAACACAAAATTCTCCGCCAAATCAGGTAATAATCGGCTTGTCGATTTTTATTTCTATATTTGTTATGCTTCCTGTTTTTCAGGAAATCAAAACTACCGCGTATGATCCGTACAAAGCAGGGACCATGCAGGTGGACGAAGCGATAACTGAAGGCTCAAAGCCTCTGAAGGTTTTTATGTTAAAACAGGTATATGACAAAGATCTCGATCTGTTCATTTCACTTGCAGAGGAAAAGGGCACTGTTGATGCTTCAAAGTATGATTCGCAGGAAAAGCTTGCCGATCTGAGCTTATTTATAATTACTCCTGCTTTTATTACAAGCGAACTCAAGAGAGCTTTTCTTATAGGCTTTCTTTTGTATATACCGTTCCTGATAATAGATCTTGTTGTATCGAGTACGCTCATGGCGATGGGCATGGTAATGCTTCCGCCGGCGATGATCTCGATGCCGTTTAAACTGATGCTTTTTGTTGTGGCTGACGGATGGGATCTTCTTATAAAATCCCTGATAGTAAGCTTTAATTAGAAACTGAGGTGATAATATGGATGAAGGAGAGATCCTTGAGATCTTTATCAGTGCAATGTATGTTTCATTCAAACTTTCAGCACCTATACTGATAGCAAGTATTGTAATAGGTCTTGTGGTTGCTATTTTTCAGGCAGCGACACAGATCCACGAACAGACACTTACTTTTGTTCCTAAGCTTCTGGTGGTTGCAGCACTTCTGCTGCTTACAGGCTCGTGGATGATAAGTGTTATGGTTGAATTTTTTCAGGTTATTTTTGAGAAAATTGCAGGAATGTAGGTGCTTATAAAAGTTGACTGAACTGAAAATAATTTTGGACAACAGCTATGTTTATATTTTCGTATTTATACGAATGGCTGCGGCAGTCGGATTCAATTCAGTTATTTCACGAAGAGAAGTTCCCGCGATGGTAAGAACGGGACTTGTATTTCTGTTGACAATGCTTATTGCTCCGACCGTAACGATACCTGCAGAATATGATAATTCATCAGCTGAGCTTCTTATCGGAATAGTAAGAGAAATCGCAGTCGGATTTATGTTAGGATATGTATTTAATATTTTTTACTATATGCTGACATTTGTCGGCGATGTTCTTGATATGCAGTTCGGACTTTCGATGGCAAAGGTCCTTGATCCGGGAACAGGAATCCAGACGGCCTTTACCGGAAAATTTATCAACCTTTTGTTTGTCACATATTTTTTCGCGACAGACTGTCATCTGGTTCTGCTGAGGACTGTAACATATTCGTTTGATATGGTTCCGATAGGTGCCGGAAATATAAACTACGAAGGTGCTGTTACATTTGGAATAAATATTTTTGTATCGGCATTTTCACTTGCCCTGCGGCTTGCTTTTCCGTTTGTGGCAATGGAATTTGTTCTTGAGATAGGAATGGGCATTTTGATGAAGCTTATTCCTCAGATACATATTTTTGTGATCAACATGCAGTTTAAGGTAATGCTCGCCATCGTTATGCTGATGATACTTGCAAAGCCGATAACTGTATTTCTTGAAAATTATCTTCTGGTCATTTTCGATCAGATGCAGGAAGCGCTGCAGTCTATGATGACTTAAGCTTTGGATCTGTAAAAATAAGGGGGGATCATTTTGGCAGAGCAGTCTTCCGGCGACAAGACCGAAGAAGCCACCCCCAAAAAGCGGCAGGATGCCCGTAAAGAGGGTAATGTACCCCAAAGTAAAGAAATCACGATAGCTGTGACGCTTATCGTTTCATTTTACGTTTTTAAGCTACTGTATCCGTGGGTATGCGAATATGTAACGTCAGTTATCACGGAAACGTTTGAACGGATCCCGAAACTAAATGTTCTTAGTGAGTCGGATGCGCAGTCACTGTTTCTTGATTACGCGATAAAATTTGGTATTGCTTCACTGCCAATTTTACTGGCAGTAGGTCTGGTTGCGATCATCGCATCCATGGCTCAGACTAAAATGC
This sequence comes from Oscillospiraceae bacterium, assembly GCA_045643005.1. Taxonomy (GTDB): domain Bacteria; phylum Bacillota; class Clostridia; order Oscillospirales; family Ruminococcaceae; genus HUN007. The sequence goes on from JAZUJY010000256.1 coordinate 41,615, forward strand.
TTGTAAATTTTAAGTCACTTAAGCCTAAATTTAATAGAATGAATCCCCTTGAGGGAATAAAAAAGCTTTTTTCACTAAAAGGTTTTATAGAAGTTTTAAAATCTGTATTGAAAATTGTCATATTAATATATATAATATATATATGTATTAAAAATAAACTTGACTATGTACCGAAGCTGATCGACAGTTCAATAGAAACAACAGCCGGATTTACAGGAAGTCTTATTTTTGATATCGTAAAGAAAGTTATCATTGCATTTGTTGTGATAGCAGCTGCTGATTTCTTTTATCAGAGATTTCAATACGAAAAAAACCTGAAGATGACCAAGCAGGAAGTTAAGGAAGAGTACAAAAGTACTGAAGGTGATCCTCAGATAAAGGGAAAGATCAAACAAAAACAGCGTGAGATATCGCAGAGACGAATGATGCAGGAAGTCCCGAATGCAGACGTTATCATAAGAAACCCTACACATTTTGCTGTAGCAGTAAAATATGATTCGGAAAAAAACAGCGCACCTGTTGTTCTTGCAAAGGGTCAGGATCTTGTTGCTCTGCGTATAGTAAAGATCGCTGAGGAAAATGATATTACCATAGTTGAAAACGTTCCTCTTGCAAGAGGATTGTATGCAGCAGTTGAACCGGGTCAGGAGATACCGAGAGAATTTTATAACTCTGTTGCTGAGGTTCTTGCGTACGTTTACAGTTTGAAGAAAAAGGAATTGAGCTGATTTGAAGAAAAAATTTAATCCATTTAGCAATTTGGTTGCAGCATTTGTTATATTGATAGTATTTTTGCTTATCATTCCGCTGCCGACATTTATTCTTGACTTTTTGTTTATTTTTCAGATAGGTTTGTCGCTTGTTATACTCCTTATTGCGATGTATGTCAAGGAGTCTCTCGAGTTTTCGGTTTTCCCGACACTCCTTCTTGTAACGACCATATTCCGGTTGGGTCTGAATATTTCTTCAACTCGTTCCATCCTTACAAATCAGGGATATGCGGGTGAAGTTGTAAAAGCCTTCGGACAGTTCGTTATTAAGGGAAATGTTGTTGTCGGACTTCTGATATTTCTTATCATAGTTCTTGTTCAGTTCCTTGTTATCACAAAGGGGTCTGAGCGAGTTGCAGAAGTATCCGCACGTTTTACCCTCGACGCTATGCCGGGAAAGCAGATGGCTATTGACGCCGATCTGAACTCAGGTGTTATTACCGAGGATGAGGCAAGAGTAAGAAGAGAAAAAATTCAGCGTGAATCGGCATTTTTCGGAGCTATGGACGGTGCTACGAAATTTGTAAAGGGCGATTCGATCATGTCTATCGTAACGACTATCATAAATCTTGTCGGCGGTATCATTATTGGTCTTGTTATTGACGGCAACTCATTCGGTGAAGTTGTCAAGATATACAGCACAGCGACCGTAGGTGACGGTCTTATGTCACAGGTCCCTGCACTCCTCATATCTGTTTCAACAGGTATGCTGGTTACAAGATCTGCTTCAGAGGCAGATATCAACGCGGACTTTTCAAAGCAGTTCCTTTCACAGCCTAAGGTGCTTATCATAGGCGGTGTAGCACTTATCTTTCTTGTTTTCGTAGGATTCCCTCCGCTTCAGCTGTTTACGCTGTCAGCACTTCTCATTGGTTCAGGAATTCTGCTTTTAAGAAAGCCTGCAAAGCAGGAAACAGTTTTCGAGGACGAAGAGGCTCCTTCAGAGGAGATCGTTACAGAGGCATCGTATTACAGAAATATTGACAATCTGTATGAACTCTTAAACGTTGAACTTCTCAGAATAGATTTCGGATACAGCCTTATCCCGCTTGTCGACGAGGCAAACGGCGGAAGCTTTCTTGACCGTGTTGTAATGTTCAGAAAGCAGTATGCCATGGAAATGGGAATGATCATTCCTCCTGTTCAGTTAAAGGACAGTGCGAGAATAAATCCGAATCAGTATTCCATATGTATAAAAGGCGAAGAGGTCGCAAAGGGCGATATTCTTGTTGACCATTATCTCGGACTTGCACCCTCTGAAAAAGAGGATGTCCTTGAGGGAATAGAAACGATCGAGCCTGCATTCGGAATAAAGGCAAAGTGGATCAGCGAGTCACAGAAGGTAAAGGCAGAGCTTTTAGGATACACACTCATCGATCCTGTTTCAGTTATCATAACGCATCTTTCAGAGGTCATAAAATCTCATGCATATGAGATCCTGAACCGAGAAGAGATAAACAACATGCTCAATAACCTTAAGAAAACAAACGCTTCCATCGTAAACGATACGGTGCCGGGCATTATTTCCATCAGTGATCTTCAAAAGGTTCTGAGCCGTCTTCTTCAGGAAGATGTTCCGATAAAGGATCTGGAAACCATTCTTGAGACGCTCGGTGATTATGGTGCTAAGATAAAGGATACTGATATGCTTACAGAATACGTAAGACAGGCCCTTAAGAGAACCATTTCACACAGATTTACCGAAGCAAATCAGATGAAGGTAATAAGTCTTGATCCCGGAGTTGAAAGCATGATCATGGGTGCAGTAAAGAGAATGGACAGCGGTTCATATCTTGCACTTGATCAGCAGAGTATTACAAAGATAGTAAATGCTGCAACACAGCAGATTGATAAGATAAAAGAGCTTGTTCAGACTCCGATTATTCTGACATCACCGGTTGTAAGAGTTTACTTTAAAAAACTGATAGATCAGTTTTATCCCAATATTGTTGTTCTATCATTTAGTGAGATCGATACCCAGGTGCAGATCCAGGCACTTGGAAATATCGTGATATGATCCTATAGAGAGGGAGGGGGGATATTTTGAGCACGAATAAATTACCGGAAGAAGAAGCTGCAGCGCTTTTTGAAAAGTATAGACAGACCAAGGACATTCAGATAAGAAATGAGCTGGTTTTGAATTATAACTACATCGCAAAAACCGCCGCAATGCAGCTGAGAGGTCTGGCATCAGGTTATGCACAGATCGATGACATGGTAAACCATGGAATGATGATGCTTATAGACTGCGTTGAGAAATTTGATGCCACAAAGGGCATGAAGTTTGAATCATATGCGTTTATGAGAATAAGAGGCAGTATTATTGACCTTGTAAGAAAGCAGGACTGGATTCCACGGCGAGTAAGATCTGCCGCTAAGGAAATCTCAGATACTCATGCACTTCTCTGTACTGAGCTCAGACGTGAGCCTACAGAAGATGAAATGGCAAATAAGCTCGGAATATCTGTTGAAAAATTAAGACAATACAATTATGAGGTCGCAGGATCGGTAACATTCTCTTTTGAAGAACTGATCCAGAATGTAAATCAGATGGGATCACTTCTTGATTCTGCAACAAGTGATTATGGTACACCTGAAAAACAGCTTTTAAAGAATGAACTGAAATCGACACTGGCAAATGCGATTGAAAATTTAAATGAAAGAGAAAAACTTGTTGTAACTTTGTATTATTTTGAAAGTTTAAACCTCAGTGAAATAGCTCAGGTTCTTAACGTAAGTGTTCAGCGTGTATCGCAGATCAGTTCAAAATCAATTTCAAAGATCCGGGATTGTCTGAAGGACTATCTTGGAGATGTTGACATATGAGTTTAAAAAAGTGAAAATGATATAGGAGGGGAATAACAATGTTATCAGGATTTTATACTGCCGGTTCAGGCATACTCGATCAGCAGAGAAGAATAAATGTTATCGGAAATAACATTGCAAACAACCAGACAGCGGGGTACAGAACACAGAAAATGGTCTCCAAAACCTATGAGCAGAACAATCTCTACAGACTTGAGTACGGAAAGTACACGCACATAGGTGAAGGTGATCCGGCTGTGATCACTGACGTTGTTGATTCAATTTTTGGTGAAAGCTTTCTTAAAGAAACAGAGAGCCCGTATGATATAGCCATCGTAGGTGAAGGCTACTTCAACGTTCAGGGAAACAACAACACATATCTTACAAGAAACGGAAATTTTAACATAGATGCAGAGGGTTTTCTCATTCTTGAAGGAGTGGGAAGAGTTCAGGGAAGAAACGGAGCCCTCCATGTCGGTGGTTCAGATTATACGATCACAACACACGGCATGGTATATGACAATGAACATAATTATGTCGACAGGATTCTTATTACACAGCCTGCTGACAATGCAGATATAAAAAAGATGGACAATGGATTTTTCATTGCTGACAACGCTGATATAGTTGAAAACGCTACAGTATATCAAAATCAGCTTGAACAGTCCAACGTTGACATGAACGAAGAATACACAAGCCTTATGGAAGCTCAGCGTGCACTTCAGGCATGTGCAACAGCAATAAGGGAAATTGATGCAATGAACGCAAAGGCAGCTACGCTTGCATCTATCAATTAAAAAAGAAACGTGAAATAATAGATTTTCAGAAAAATTTTCTGAAGAAAATCAAAACAAAGGGATTATCAAATTTTTTATGGGGGGACTTTTTTATGAACAAAGCATTTTATACAGGTGCATCAGGACTCAGAGCCTATCAGCACAATCTTGATATAGTCGGACATAACATTACAAACTCATCAACAGCAGGCTATAAAGCATCTGTTGCGGAGTTCCGTGAGCTTATATATACAAATATGGATGCAAATAAAAACCGCGAACTGAATGAAAATGAAAAGGTGAAAGAAGGTCATGGCGTAAAGCTTCAGAACGATGATCTTATTTTTACACAGGGAAATTTTCAGTCTACAGAGTATCCTCTGGATTTCTGTATTTCAGGCGACGGTTTTTTTGCCGTATCCAATGATGACGGCTCGACCGAATACACAAGAAACGGCTGCTTTGACGTCAGCATAGAAGCCGACGGAGCTTATCTTGTTGATTCAGCCGGAAGATACGTTCTTGATTCAAATTACGAAAAAATAAAACTTGACTACAAAGAAGGCACACAGAACGTCATAGATACCGCTTTGGTAAAATATCGTCTCGGAATTTTCTCTTTCGACAATCCCAACGGTCTTATCAGAGCCGACGGCGGCAGCTTCAGACAATCCGATAATTCCGGCGACCCCACCGTTGCCGAACCCGGTTCCTACGACCTCTACGAAGGTACCCTCGAAGCCTCCAACGTCTCCCTCGCCACCGAAATGGCCAACCTCATAGTAGCCCAGAAAGCCTACTCCTTCTCCGCCCGCGTAGTAACAACCGCCGACGAGATCGAACAAACCGCCAACAGCCTCAGAAAATAATTTCTGTGAATACGCCGGCGAAGGTGCCGCGAAGGTAATGCGAAGGTGCAGGGCGACCGCAAAGCCCTGCAATCACCTGAGGCATTTCCAAAAACCAACCCATAGAATAAACAATATACAGCGAACGCATTCGCGAAGGTGCAGGGCGACCGCAAAGCCCTGCAATCACCTGAGGCATTCCCAAAAACAAACCCATAGAATAAACAATATACAGCGAACGTATTCGCGAAGGTGGAGGGCGACCGCAAAGCCCTGCAATCACCTGAGGCATTCCAAAAACTAAAACCATAGAATAAACAATGTACAGCGAACGTGCCGCGAAGGTGCAGGGCGACCGCAAAGCCCTGCAATCACAAAACGACCCGAGACAACAATAATATGCTAACAAGGGGTACAAAAAATGGCTAACATTGAAAAATTTGCGACTCCTATTAACAACAGGAACATTTCACTCCCGATAAAAGAGCAGAAAACCCATGATGCCGAAAAATCAGATTTTCAAAACGTATCAAAGGTAAAAGGCACTCTTCCGGATTCTGAAATACTAAAACAAAACAATAAATTTATCGAAAACCAGCGTGGTCCTGCCGTATTCATGAACCTTCTGACAGACCCTAAAGTCACAGTCGGATACATGCGCAGCATCATGTCCATGATAGACATCGTCGAACTCCTCCCGATGGGAAACGAAGCAATCACAAAAGAAATGCAGCAGATGTTCGGTGACATGATACTAAACCCCGGCGAAATAGCAGAAGAACTTGAAAACCAGGAAAATGCATCAACGGCCTTCAAAGGACCGCTTTTTGACTTTTTAAGGGATATGGTCGGCGACGGCTCTGACAAAGATGTCAAATCAGCAGTCATAGATGTATTAAAGTCTGTAAATTCCGAAAAAAGCAGTGAGGATATTTTACGTGCTCTTTCCGGAAGCCTTGAATATCTATCAACTGAAATGAAGCCAAGCAGAGAGCTTTCAAATGCACTGATGAGACTTTCAGGTCAGTTTTCCGAACCTGAAGCCGTTGAAAATTTTTCCGATATTAAACGACAGGTACTTGATCTGATGTTTGACATAGAAAACAGCGTCCTGTATTCTGATAAAACTTCAAAGCTTATCGCAATGATAAGATACAATATTTCAAGATTTAACTCAGACCCTGATTTTCTTACAAATTCAGTGAACCGTCTGATGACAATGCTTACAGAAGACGAAAAACCTGAATTTCTTCAGCTCCTGTATGACCATCTTGCGATATATGAAAACAGAAACACAGAGCAAAGCCTGTCGGATTCAAAAGTGATGAATACCATCACGGACATTTTGAAAATGCAGAGTGAGAACAAAGATATCAAGGAAATGAACCCGGACAGCGTCGAGAGTATAATACACAATATTTTATCCTCACCCGGATACTTCACTCCTCTCCTGCATTTTATAATTCCTGTGGAATATGAAGATATTTCTTCATTTGCAGAGCTCTGGATCGATCCTGATGAAGAGGATGAAAACACAGGAAGCAAAAACCCTGAAAGATGCATTCATATGTATATAGCTTTTGATATTGACAGACTAGGCAAAATGGAAGCTGAATTTATCGTCAGAAACAAGAGCATAGACCTTAAGCTTTTCTGTGATCCTGAGGTAACAGACCTGATTTCGGAATGCACTAAAAATATCAGAAAAAGTGTGGTCAATACAGATTATAAAATAAATGAAATATCAGTAGTACCAAGCACTAAAACAAGGTCTCTGGTAGATATTTTTGAAGGACTTTCAATAAAAAGGAATGGTCTTAATGTCAAAATATGATAACAGAAATAAAGCAGTAGCCTTAAAATATGATACGGATAACGACGTTGCTCCTGTTATTATAGCATCCGGCTACGGAGAAATTGCAAATAAGATTATTGAAATAGCCGAACACAACGGAATTCCGGTATACCGTGACGACAGTGCATCATCTTTGATGTGCATGCTTGATGTAGGGGAAACGGTTCCTCCTCAGTTATATCAGATAGTTGCCTCAATTTACGCCCAGCTTTTAAAGGCAGCTGCCGGAATGGAGAACAAAGAACAAAAACAGGGGGGCTGATCTTTTTATGGACTACGAAGTTCCAAAAACATACAAAGGATCACTTTGTGAGATAAGATCTCTTCAGAATACACTGATCTCACTTGGAAAAATAAAAGAGATTTCAGGAAATATTATCACCATATCTTCCAAGGACGAGGATTTTCTTCCTATGTCGACAAATTACAGCGTGAAGATAAATATAATAAACACAAAAATAGGATTTCTTTCATTTACTGCAAAGGTCTACACAAGTTCAAGGACTGAGATCACCATTTCAAATATAAATCTCATCACCAACAACGAAAGAAGAGAAAATTTCAGAGTGGATATGAATTTGAGGGTAATGGTCCACTATGAGCAAAACCTTATAGGAAAGAGATTTGGTGAAGCAGAAATTACGATCAAAGACATGAGTATGACCGGAATAAGATTTGACAGTGCTGAAAAATTCAGCAGAGATACGATTATAAGTTTTGAGATGGATATAGGAAGAAGGCATCCGGTTTCACTTGAATATAAAATAATCCGTTATATTGGTGAAACGAGATACGCATCAACGTTTGGATGCAGGATAGAAGGAAAGCCCAACAAAGCTCTGGTGGCATTTCTGTTTAAGAAGCAGGCTGAAATGATCGGAACGAAAAAATAATAAATAAAACAACACATAGCTTTGAAAAAATATACAGATATATTAAAATAACAGGAATATTTATTCTGAACTGTCAGAATAAATATTCCTGTTTTTATGTAAAAAAAGCAAGGAACATATGATAAAAATGTTCCTTGCTTAAGATTAATTTAAAACAGAATCAATAATTAGCTGGATCTTTACCTGCAAGTTCAACCATACGTGAGATCATGTCCTGTATCTCTGCTATATTTCCATCCGCTGTCTGCAGCAGATTTACGCCGTCTTCGCAGTTATCGGTCACAGTATTGAGTGCTGTGATCTGATTTCTCATTTGATGAATTATACCAGCCGGAATGTTATTTCACAGGCGTCTCAGTCCATGCTTGCCCAGACAAACGCACATGCACAGGATGTAATGTCGTTACTTCAGCAGTAATGTTTAATAAGAGTTAGTTTAAACTTCGCTTATCAAAAAAAACGTGTATTTTGAAAATACAATAGAAAATGCTCAAAAAACAACTAAATCAAGCAGTTTTTAATTTGTTTTTTTAGTGTCCGGAATCACTTCAGGATACTTATTAACCAAATCAGATAGCTGCTTGTTTTCTTTTGTTTTCTGTGTTAAAATTCTTTGCATAGTATATTGTTTCTTTTTGTATTTGCGTATTTAAGGATAATTACGTAATTTGGATATATTAGATACCGGTGTAAATATCAGAATAATTAGTAACAAAATATGTCGTTACTGTTGCATAAAATAAGCCAATAATATTAGTAATAAATTGCCGTTTAACTTCATTTGTAACGGACGATATATATATTGTAAGCAAAACAAATACTGATTACTGAAAAGTCAGGAGAGAGGGGCCCGCTTAAATGATTTGATGTGTCAGTACCATTAGTCGAAAAGAGGCAAGGATGCTTCTTATGATAAATGATTCCGGAGATCAGGGATCAGTCAATGTGGAAACGCAAAGTACAGATTTGAATATCTGCGGAATACAATTGAATTAATACATGGAGGTATTATTATGGGAATGGTAGTTAGAACTAATATGGCAGCATTAAATGCCAACAATTCACTCGCACAGACATCAAAAGCTCAGCAGAACGGTATGCAGAAATTAGCATCAGGCTTTAAGATCAACAAGGCTGCAGATGACGCTTCAGGTCTCGCTATTTCAGAAAAAATGAAAAACCAGATCAAGGCTCTCGATACAGCTAAGGATAACTGCGAAGACGGTGCTAACCTCATTCAGACAGCTGAAGGTTACATGGCTGAAACTCATGACATTCTTAACAGAATGACAGAGATCTCAGAAAAGGCTGCTAACGGCGTACTCGAAGACGTTGACCGTGACAAGCTTCAGGATGAAATGAATCAGCTTTGTGCAGAAGTTGACAGAATAGCTTCAACAGCTAACTTCAACGGACATAAGCTCCTTGATGGTTCACTCGGATCAACAGGTTCTCTTGTACTTAAATCTACATCAGCAAGCGGAAATGAATATGTTGCTCCGACAGCAGCTGGTGCTTCAGGTATCAGACTTCAGATCGGTGAAACTTCAACATGTGCTGATAAGCTTCATGTTCAGATCAACAGCTTCCATACAGACGCTCTCTTCTCAGGTGTCAGCGGTTTTGTAAACCACACTATTGACAGTTCTGATAGTGGTGTTGTAGCAACAGGTGCTACTGTAGGAAATACAGGCACAAGCGGTCCTTCAACTTACAAGCAGGGTATCTCAATTGATATCAGTGATCAGGATAAAGCTTCAGCAGCAGCAGATGCTATCCGTCTGGTAAGTAACTATGTATCAGAAGAAAGAGGCAAACTTGGTGCTCAGCAGAACAGACTTGATCACACAGTTAATAACCTTACAACAGCTTCTGAAAACGTAACAGCAGCTAACAGCCGTATCCGTGATACAGACATGGCTAAGGAAATGATGAACTACACATCTAAGAACGTTATTTCACAGGCTGCTCAGGCTATGTTGGCTCAGGCTAACTCACAGCCTCAGAACGTACTTTCACTCCTCCAGTAATCTGAATTTGCTGATGAATTGAATTGGCTGGTGAGTGAGCATACGATTTGATTGCTTACAAATCAGTAAAATTATAATTGAGTGAGATCTAAGGGCCGCGGCGAGTATACTGAATAAGTTTACTTGCTGCGGTTCTTTTATTAATATATTATTATACGGAATGGAGATATGATGATATGAAAGCTAAAGTTGAGTCGAAAAAAAACAATGATATCATCCTTTCTATAGGAATGATAGTAAAAAATGAAGAAAAAGTGCTCGGACGGTGTCTCGAATCTCTTAAGCCTCTGATGAAAGCGATTCCAAGCGAACTCATCATCGCTGATACCGGTTCGACTGATGATACAGTTGAGATAGCAAAAAAATATACGGACAACGTTTTTCATTTTGAATGGATAAATGACTTTGCTGCTGCAAGAAATTCTACTTTGAAGAAAGCAAGAGGACAGTGGTATTTGTTCGTGGATGCAGATGAATATCTTGACGAAGATATTGGAGAAATGGTCAATTTTTTTAGTATTCCTGAACTTAGAAATAAATATAAAACACTTGAAATAATGGTTAGAAATTATTCTGATGAAGATAAAAAAAATTATTGTGATTCCTGTCTTGCCAGATTTCAGCGTATAGATGACCCTGATGATCCTGTTGAATTTTTTGGAAGTATCCATGAAACTATATATATCAGATATCCTCTTGGATATTTTTCAACGATTTTGCATCATACCGGTTATGCATATTCAACAGAACGGCAAAGTGTAAAGAAAAGAACCAGAAATCTTACACTTATGAGAGAGGCATACCAAAAAAATCCCGGAGATCTGAGAATGCTTAGCCATTTGATTGACGGAGCCAAAGATTATCCTGAAGAAATGGAAAAATATATTGAAGAAGCACTGGTTGCATCAAGAAAAGACAGGACAAATATTTATTCAAATGTAGTTTATTTTCAGGCAGTTGGCTATTATCAGAACATAAAACCTGAGTATGCATTAAAGATATGCAAAGAATATTATGATACAACAAAAAATGTCGATAAAAAAATGTCAACAATTGCTATATCTTTATTAGAAGCAAGAATACTGTCTGCTCTTGCAAAATATGAAGAAGGTTACAAATCCTATTTAAAATATTTTGAAATGTATAAAAAAAGTGAAAATGAAGAAATGGAGATTACTGATTCATCAGCTCATCCTATTCCGGGTGCTTCCAAAAGTGAATATCTGTCAAATGTTTTTCAGGCTGCGCTTGTTCTGAAAAATCTTAAACGATATGATGAATCGTTTTCACTTCTTAATCAGTTTGATATCTTTGATATCAGCGATGATAAATATAAGGAATATCTCGGAACTCTCAGAGAAATCTGCAAGGATAAAAGAGATTATACACAGCTTGCAGTTTATTATGGAAAGATATGCAATACAGAAGATAAAAACAGAAAATCACTCGCACTATATATGATGGAAAGTACATATTATTCACTTCCGTCAGTTGAGAACAGAAGGGATTTTGCACGCGATGTGACAGCATGTAATCTGGATAATCCGTATACTAAGCTTATGCAGCTTGTACTTGACCAGCAGGACAGTGATGAATTCAGAACAAAACTGGCTGATTTTATAAATAAAGTAGATGACTGGACAGACGGATATCAGGAGGCAATTTATCTTGCTATCAAATATAAGCTTGATATCAGTGATACTGTCGATAAAATAAAATGTAATGAAATGAGAGCAAAACTCGAAAAAATCGGTACTTCTAACGATGATTTTGCGAATGCAGTTCTTGCATATGGTGTTCCCGAGAGCTATATGCAGAGCATAAAAAGATTTTTCTGGATTACATCAATGTATGAAAAAGCATCCTATTATACATACAATATTTCAGTTAAAGATAAATATCAGCTTATTCAGAAATTTGTATCGCTTCTCGGAGATTATGTTTTAAACATTTACAATGAAGAATTGTTGAATGATACAGACGTTGAAGTTCTTGATCCTCTTCACAGATTCGGGTACTATATGTACAAAGCTAATTCAGCTCTGATGACAGGAGACAAGATCGGCTATATCAGAGAAATGAAAAAAGCTCTTGTAAACTGTGAATCAATGAAGGAAATAGTAGTATTTTTAATGGATATGTTTAAAAAGGAAAATAATATGTAAGTACATCAAAGTCGTTATCTCATGTAGTATAAGCATAATAAAAAACATGATTTTTCTTTTGTTTTTAGAGTATGTCACAAACTTGAAACTACGTACTTTAACACTTTTTTTTCAGACCGATATATATAGTGTATGTAACAGGTCACGCAAATGATCATCAGATGTTTATATACAGGGAGGGGATCTGAATGGACAGTGAGATAAGAGTTTCAACACGTATGGATGCACTCGGATCAGAGAAAAAAGATAGTTTTAATCAGAAAAAGAAAAAAGTAATTAAAACATTGGAACATCCAAAATTAAAACCAAATGTAAGACAGGATATAATAGAACTTGGAAAGCGATTTGCTGATTCAAATGATATTCATTATCCGGCTTACGGCAGAAGAAAACCAAACTGATGATCATCGGATTACAAATCTGAGATTGCCAATTTGAAAATATCGGAAATTTTCTTCAAAATCTTTATATAAACCTGCCAGACATACAAAAAATCTCCGTGTACAAAAAGTAGACGGGGATTTTTACTATCATTTTTAATAAAAACTATTGAAAAATAATTATATTTATAGTAAAATATTATTAATAAATGGTGCTTTTATGATATAGTGGAGGAAACGGGACAAATGAAAAAGAGTATAGTATTTTTATTATTTGCAGCGCTGTTTGTTGGCGGACTGTATTTGCTGCTAAACCGGAATATAAAAGATGACGATATGAAAAACGTAGGAAATGTCGTTGTAATAAGTGAAGGAAAAGAGAAAGAGATAAAAGGTTACAAGATAGAACGAGTTTATGAGGATGACAAAGAAAGATTCAATGTTCCTGACAAGGCGGAATTAACAAACGAGATCATAACTGTTAAGAAAAATGAAAATACTCAGAACGCTCCTGTTGAGGAGGAGATAAAATCCAAGAATGAAGTAACAGAAGATATGATAGCTCTTTGTTACAGAGGAGATTTTATTGAGGATGAATCCAACAAGGAAAAATACAGAATGTATGATTCTGATTTTACATATACAGGTTCTTCTGACAGACTTGAGGTTGCCTATGAAGAGGGAAAGAGCAGCTATGTCAGTGTTGATGTAAAATGGGGGTATCCGAAAAACTATACGATAATGAGATATTTTTTTAAGGTTGAAGCATAAATATAACAACACAGAGGATATCCCCCGCCTCTGCAGGCAATGTCATCAACTTAAGAAATTAGATATAAAAAAGCAACATAAAATTTGCAAATTTTGTTAATTGATGAAACGATAAATTCCCCAAAATGAGAAAGTAAAATCTCATCCTTCA